>NZ_RCCC01000001.1:2028779-2346035 GCF_003663825.1 Acidovorax sp. 106
CCCCAGGCGTGGCGGGTGCTCGATGGCGTCACTGCGGCTTGCATGATGGCTTTGGCGGTGGCCATGGGTCTAAGCTAAGAACGATAAGTTCGTTACAACGCCCGGCGGTTTGGTTCATAGTGGGGGAATTGACTGATCTGGAGTGATTCCCCATGCGTTTCAAAACCCTGATGCTCGCGGCTGCCGTGGCCGCTGCCCTGCCCCTGGCCGCACAGTCCGCCACCTTCCGCTGGTCCCGCTCGGTAGACATTTCCACCTGGGATATCCATGCCCAGAACGTGGGCCCCAATAACACCATGCACGGCGCGGTGTATGACACGCTGGTCGAATACAACAGCAAGACCTTCAAGCCCGAGCCGTCGCTCGCCACCGAGTGGAAGCTCATCAAGCCCACGCAGCTGCGCCTGACGCTGCGCAAGGGCGTGAAGTTCAGCGACGGCAGCGAGTTCACGGCCGACGACGCCAAATTCTCGCTGGAGCGGGCCAAGGCCAAAAGCTCCAACTACGCCGTGTACGCCCAGGGCATTGACCGCGTGGAGAAGGTCGATGCCTACACCATTGACATCATTTCTGAGCTGCCCAACCCGGTGCTGGTGAACCAGCTGACCGAGCTGCGCATCATGAGCAAAGCCTGGGCCGAAAAGAACAAGTCGGTCGAGCCCAAGGACATCAAGACCAAGGACGAGACCTATGCCCACCGCAACGCGCTGGGCACCGGCCCCTACCAGCTCAAGCAGTGGGCACCCGACCAGCGCGTGGTGCTGGAGCCCAACCCCAACTGGTGGGGCAAGGGCAAGTACCCCACCAACCTGACCGAGATCATCTACACCCCCATCAAGGCAGACGCCACGCGCACGGCGGCGCTGTTGTCGGGTGAGGTGGATTTTGTGATCGACCCCAGCCTGCAAGACCTCTCGCGCATCAAGCAGACGCCCAACCTGCAGGTGCTGGAAGGGCCGGAGTACCGCACCATCTTTTTGGGCCTCGACCAGTTCCGCGATGAGCTGCCCGGCTCGGACGTGAAGGGCAAGAACCCGCTCAAGGACCTGCGCGTGCGCAAGGCGCTGTACCAGGCGATCGATATCCAGTCCATACAGCGCGTGGTGCTGCGCGGACTGGCCCAGCCCACCGGCACGCTGATTGCCAACCAGGTCAATGGCTGGACCAAGAAGGCCGACGTACGCTGGCCCTACGACGCCAAGGCCGCACAAAAGCTGCTGGCCGATGCGGGCTATCCCAACGGGTTTGAAGTGGACTTTGCGTGCAGCGCAGGCCGCTACATCAACGACGAGCAGCTGTGCCAGGCCATCACCTCGCAGTGGGCCAAGGTGGGCGTGAAGGCCAAGCTGCGTTCACTGCCGTTTGCCACGTACTTTCCGATGATCCAGCGCAACGAAGCCAGCATCTACCTGCTGGGCTGGGGCGTGCCCACGTTCGACGCGTTCTACAGCCTGCAGTCGCTGGTGCGCACGACCGGTGCGGGCGGCGATGGCAACTTCAACCTGGGCCGTTTCTCTGATCCGCAAATTGACGCCCTGGTCGAGCGCGTGAAGAAGGAAACCGATGCCACCACGCGCAACCAATTGATCGAGCAAGCGCTGATCAAGGAGCATGAGCTGGTCTCGCACATCCCGCTGTATAACCAAGTGATCCCGTGGGCCGCGACGAAGAAGGTGGACATCATCCACCGTGCGGACAACCGGATTGACTGGCGCTATTTGAAGGTGAATTGAGAGTGACAACCCCCTGAGGCACTTCGTGCCTTCCCCCTTCTCTCGAATTGCTGCGCCATTCGGGAAGGGGGACGCCGCCAGCGCATGCACGCGCATGCGCTGCCTACGCAGCATGGCGGCCCTTGTGCGGCGGCCCTCGCCTCGGCCCCGCCAGTTTCAAACGCCGCGCATCCAGACGGCGTTGATGTAGTGACCCAGCAAAAACTCAGGCCAGTGCGCGCTGCACGGCAGGCCGCTGCAGCATGCGCTGCGTGTGCGCAAACACCTTGGGGAACTGGGCAATGTCCACCCCATCACTTTGCAGCCAGGTGCCGATGGTGAACAGATACCCGTCGGCCACGGTGTACTGCTCGCCCATCACCCAGGGGCCTTGATCCGTATGCGCCAGATAGTGGGTTTCGATGAAGTTGAAGCACTCCGTCATGTTCTGTGCCACCTTGCGCTGCATGGCGGCCTGGGCCTCGGGCTCGTCGGCCCAGCGGCTGGCGCGGGGGCGGTGGGCGTGGGCGATGTGCACGGTGGACGCGAGGTAGCTGTGGAACTCTTGCAGGCGCGCAAAGCCGTAGGCGTCGGTGGGTGCCAGCTGCGCTGCCGGATAGCTTTGCGCCACATAGGCCAGCAGCGCGGGCGTTTCGGTCAAGGTGCCTTGGGGCGTGACCAGGGCAGGCACCCGGCCCTTGGGGTTGATGGCGAGGTACTCGGGCGTGCGCTGCTGGCCCGCTGCAAAGTCCACGCGCACCAGTTGGTGCGCGGCACCGGCCTCCTCCAAAGCGATGCGCACGGCTTGTGCGCAGGTGCCGGGGGTGTAGTAGAGCGTGAGTGTGGTCATAGGTTGCTATTAAGTTGATAGCTTGCTGCGCTTGATTTGTAAGCGCTAGAGGCTGTTTTGGTTGAAAAATCAGTACAGGCCGCGTGTGCGCGCCATCAGCCTCACCAGGCCCAGCAGGGCGTCGGTGTGGGGCGTGGGGGTGCTGGTGATCTGCCCCAGCTCGCGCACGGCGCCCACCAGGGCGTCGATCTCCAGGGGCTTGTTCGCTTCCACGTCCTGCAGCATCGAGGTCTTGAACGCGCCCAGCTTGCGGGTGACGGCGTGGCGGTCTTCAGGCTGCTGGTCAATCGGCAGGCCCAGCTTGTTGCCAATGGCCTTGGCTTCGAGCATCACGGCGCTGACAAAGTCGCGCACCAGGTCGTCGTCGAGGATGCGGTCGGTGGTGGCGCCGGTGAGGGCGCTGATGGGGTTCATGGTCAGGTTGCCCCACAGCTTGAACCAGATGTCCTTTTGGATGCAGTCGCTCACCTCCACATCGATGCCGCCGCGCTGGAGCGTGTCGGCCAGCGCCTGCAGGCGTGGGCTGCGGCTGCCGTTGGGCTCGCCCACGATGAGGCGGTTGCCGAAGTGCTGCCGGACGAAGCCCGGGGCTTCCAGCGAGCAGCTGGTGTGCACCACGCTGCCCAGCACGTTGCGCCCCGGGATGGCGCTGGCGATCACGCCGCCTGCGTCCACGGATTGGAGCGCATGCCCCTCGGCGGCGCCGCCAAACCCGTCCAGAAACCACCACGGCACGCCGTTCATGGCGGTGAGCACGATGGTGTCTGGCCCGATCAGCGGGGCGATGGCGCGCGCCACATCGGGCAGGCCGGGCGCCTTGACAGCCAGCACGACCAGGTCTTGCACGCCCAGCGCGGCGGGGTCGGCGTGGGCGGTCACGGCCGTTTGCGCCACCGATCCATCAGGGCGCCGCAGGCGCAAGCCCTCGGCCTGCAAAGCTACCAGCGTGGCGCCGCGGGCCACCAGGCTGAGCTGGCAGCCCGCCTGCGCCAGGGCTATGCCCATCCAGCCGCCAATGGCGCCGGCGCCGTAAATACATGCTTTCATGGTGATAGAGCCTTTGTGTTCCGTTGTGTTTTGAATGCGTGGCGGTGTCAGTAGCCCGCTGGGCGGATCACCGGGGTGGGGGCTTCTGTGCGAAAGCGTGCCAGCAAGTCTTGCGCAGCGCTGGCCAGCAGCATGGTGTCCACGCCCACCGCTACAAACAGCGCACCGGCCGCCAGCCATTGGCGCGCCTGGGGTTCGGTGGTGGCCAGAATGCCCGGTGCCTTGCCCGCGCGCAGGATGCGTGCAATGCCGTCGTGGATGGCGGCCTGCACGTCTGGGTGCCCCGGGTTGCCGGGGTGGCCCATGGAGGCCGATAGATCAGCCGGGCCGATGAACACGCCGTCCACGCCGGGCGTGGCGGCGATGGCATCGAGGTGGGCCATGGCTTGCACCGTCTCGGCTTGGACCAGCAAGCAGACTTGCTGGTTGGCCTCGCGCACGTACTGGGGGTAGGCCTGCCAGCGCGACGCGCGGGCCAGGGCGCTGCCCATGCCTCGCACGCCCTCGGGCGCATAGCGCGTGGCGCGCACCAGCCCCTGGGCCTGCTCTGGGGTGTCCACCATGGGCACCAGCAGCGTCTGCGCGCCCAGGTCCAGGTACTGCTTGATGAGCGCGGTGTCGCCCACGGGCACGCGGGCGATGGGGTGGGGCGCTGGCGCGCCCGGTGGCAATGCACTGGCCGCGCTGGCAATGGCTTGCAGCTGGTGCAGGATGCTGCGCACATCGTTGGGCGCGTGCTCGCCGTCGACCAGCAGCCAGTCGTAGCCGGTGCCCGCGAGGATTTCAGCGCTGTAGGCGTCGGCCAACCCGAGCCACAGCCCGATCTGCGCCTGGCCTTGGGCCATGGCCTGTTTGAAACGGTTGATGGGGGTCTGCAATGTCAACTCCGTGCGGCGGTGCCAAGCCCACCATCGTACGGGCAGTTGTCGGGGGTTGCAGGCGGGTCGCTATAGTCGCTTTCCCCGTGGCCAGAGTTCTGCTGCGCGCCGGGGCATTTCACAGACACCCGCCATGGCCAAAGACAAAACCACCTTCACCTGCTCCGAATGCGGCGGCACCAGCCCGCGCTGGCTGGGCAAATGCCCATCTTGCGGCGCCTGGAACACGCTGGTGGAAACCGTGGCAGAGGCGGGCGCTGGCAAAAACCGGCTGAGCACACCGCAAGGCTACGCCGGCCTGGCCAGCGCGCAGGCTGTGACGCCATTGGCTGCCATCGAGGCCCAGGATGTGGCGCGCACCCCCAGCGGCATTGACGAGCTGGACCGTGTGCTGGGCGGCGGCATTGTGGAAGGTGGCGTGGTGCTCATCGGGGGCGATCCGGGCATTGGCAAATCGACCCTGCTGCTGCAGGCCATGGACGCACTGCAGCGCGCGGGCCTGCCCACGTTGTATGTGACAGGTGAAGAAAGCGGCGCCCAGGTGGCACTGCGCTCGCGCCGCCTGGGCATTGAGGGCAGCCAGGTGCAGCTGCTGGCCGAGATCCAGTTGGAAAAGATTCTGGCCACGGTCGAGGCCACGCAACCGTCCGTGGTCGTCATCGACTCCATCCAGACGACCTATTCCGACCAACTCACCAGCGCGCCGGGCTCGGTCGCCCAGGTGCGCGAATGCGCGGCGCACCTCACGCGCATGGCCAAGGGCACTGGCATTGCGGTCATTTTGGTCGGCCACGTCACCAAAGAGGGCGCGCTGGCTGGCCCGCGTGTGCTGGAGCACATGGTGGACACGGTGCTGTACTTTGAAGGCGACACGCACAGCCAGTTTCGCCTGGTGCGGGCCATCAAGAACCGCTTTGGCGCGGTGAATGAGATCGGCGTGTTTGCCATGACGGAAAAGGGCCTCAAGGGCGTGAGCAACCCCAGCGCCATCTTTTTGAGCCAGCACAGCGAGCCCGTGCCGGGCAGCTGCGTGATGGTGACGCTGGAGGGCACGCGCCCGCTGCTGGTGGAGATCCAGGCCCTGGTAGACAGCGGCGGCCCCAGCCCCCGACGCCTGAGCGTGGGCCTGGACAAGGACCGCCTGGCCATGCTGCTGGCCGTGTTGCACCGCCACGCGGGCGTGGCCTGCATGGACCAGGACGTGTTTGTGAACGCGGTGGGCGGCGTGCGCATCAGCGAGCCGGCTGCCGATTTGGCGGTCATGCTGTCCATCACCTCCAGCCTGCGCGGCAAGGCGTTGCCCCGGGGCTTTTTGGCTTTTGGTGAAGTGGGGCTGGCTGGCGAAGTACGCCCCGCCCCGCGTGGGCAAGAGCGCTTGAAGGAGGCCGCCAAGCTGGGCTTTAGCGTGGCGGTGGTGCCCAAGGCCAATGCGCCCAAAAAGCCCATTGAGGGCCTCACCATCCATGCCGTGGAGCGGGTGGAAGAGGCCATGAACGTGGTGCGCGGCCTGGTTTGATCGGGGCGAACGCTGCGATGGTTGGGCCAACGGGTCGGGTGGACCTCAGCGCCCTGTACGCACTCTCCGCAGCAGGGGCATAGCCTTGGCATAGGACAATGGCGCCCATGAATTTGCGCAATATTTTCGTCCCCGTCGGGGTGATCGGGTTGGTTGTGGTGGGTTACGCCTCTGCAGGCTGGCCTGGGGTGGCGGCTGTGGCGGGCGGCTTGGTCATGTGGGCGCTGTTGCATTTCACGCGATTGATGAACGTTATGCGCAAGGCCGCCAAGCGCCCTATTGGTTATGTGGGTAGTGCGGTCATGCTCAATGCCCGGCTCAAGTCTGGCGTGAATCTGATGCACGTGATGGCCATGACCCAATCGCTGGGCGAGCGCCTGTCTGCGGTTGATGTGCAGCCCGAGGTGTACCGCTGGACCGACGGCACGCAGTCGCATGTGACCTGCGAGTTCGTCAACGGCCGCCTGCAAAAGTGGACGCTGGAGCGGCCGCAGGCGCAGGAACCCACCGCCGCTGAATAAGGCTCTGGCCGGGGTGGGCTGGTTTTGCGTGCGCGGCCCCTGCTGCCGCCCGTAAAATCAGGAGCTTGCTCAACCACAGCAACCCACAAAGGACACCCATGAGCCCCGTAGTTCCCTCGATGGCCGACCGTGACGGCAAAATCTGGATGGACGGCCAAATGGTCGATTGGCGCGACGCCAAGATCCATGTGCTGACCCACACCCTGCACTACGGCTGCGGCGCCTTTGAAGGCGTGCGCGCCTACAACACCGTCAATGGCCCGGCGATTTTCCGCCTGCAGGAGCACACCGAGCGCCTGTTCAACAGCGCCAAGATCCTGCGCATGAAGATCCCCTTCACGCAAGAGCAGGTCAACGAGGCCCAGTGCGCCGTGATCCGTGAGAACAAGCTCGAATCCGGCTACATCCGGCCCTTGACCTGGATTGGCGACAAAAAGCTGGGCGTCAGCCCCAAGGGCAACACCATCCACCTGATGGTGGCCGCGTGGGCCTGGGGCGCCTACCTGGGCGAAGAGGGCATGAAGCGCGGCATCCGCGTCAAGACCAGCAGCTACACGCGCCACCACGTCAACATCACCATGACGCAGGCCAAGGCGGTGAGCAACTACACCAACTCCATCCTGGCCAACATGGAAGCCACCGATGAGGGCTACGACGAAGCGCTGCTGCTCGACAGCTCCGGCTTTGTGTCCGAAGGTGCGGGCGAGAACATCTTTGTGGTCAAGAACGGCGTGATTTATACGCCCGACCTGTCGGCCGGTGCCCTCAACGGCATCACCCGCAACACCGTCTTTCATATCGCCAAGGACCTGGGCCTGGAGATCGTGCAAAAGCGCATCACGCGCGACGAGGTGTACATCGCCGATGAAGCCTTCTTCACCGGCACGGCGGCCGAAGTCACGCCCATCCGCGAGCTGGACCGCATCGAGCTGGGCAAGGGCGACTACGTGGGCAGCCGTGGCCCCATCACCGAAAAAATCCAAACTGCGTTCTTTGACATCGTCAACGGCCGCAACCCCCAATACGCCCACTGGCTCACCAAGGTTTGATCATGTCGCAAGCAGTTATTGAAGTTCTGGCCAAGGATCTGAACGCCCAAGGCGGCGTGTTCTGCCCTAACCCCAAGGCCGACATGAAGCTCTGGAACAGCCACCCCAAGGTGTACCTGGACGTGGCCCACCACGGCGAGGGCAAGTGCCCTTATTGCGGCACCGTGTACCGCCTGAAGGCGGGCGAAGTCGTCCGCGCAGGGCACTGAGCTTGCAGCGGCGCAGCCGGCTGCCGGGGGCGCCATGCGGGTGATGCACTTCGTCACCGGGGGGTTCTCTGGTGCCACCCAGGTGGCGGTAGACCTGTGCTTGGCCGCCCGCAGTGCGGGGCAGGACGTGGTGCTGGTGCTGCGCCGCAAGCGCCGCACCACACTACCCGAAAAAGTAGATGCTTTGCGCGCCCAGGGCCTGGACGTGCGCGTGGTGCCCGGCTGGACCCATTTCGCCACGGTGTGGGCCCTGCGCGCGCTGGCGCTGCAGTGGCGCCCCGACATCCTGGTTGCCCATGGCTACAGCGAACACCTTTGGGGGCGCTACGCAGGCCTGTGGGCCAAGGTGCCCCGCCTGGTGCATGTGGAGCACAACTCCCGCGAACGCTACACGCGCTGGCGCCTGAAGCAGGCGCTGTGGTTGGCCGATCGCACTGCGGCCACGGTGGGCGTGTCCGAAGGCGTGCGCGAGCAGCTGGTGGCGCGCGGCTTCCCGGCAGCGCGCTGCGTGGCCATTCCCAATGGCATTGACCTCGAACGCTTCCCCGAGTCGGCCCTGGTGCCCTTTGCCGAGCGCGCGCCCGGCATCGTGATGGCGGCCCGCTTTGCCCGCCAGAAGGACCATGCCACCCTGATTGAAGCTGCGGCCTTGCTCAAGGCCCAGGGCGTGACTGCCCCGGTGTACCTGGCCGGCGGCGGCAAGGCAGGCATTCAAAAGCGCATGCGCGCCTTGGCCGAGCAGCGCGGGGTGGCCGATCAAGTGCACTTTCTGGGCCCGGTGGCCGACCTGCCCCAGCGCTTGATGCACAACCAGATTTTTGTCCTCTCCACCCATTACGAAGGCATGCCTTTGGCATTGGTGGAGGGCATGGCGGCGGGTTGCGCCTGCGTGGCGTCCGATGTGGTGGGCGTGCGCGGTGTCATGCAGCCAGGCCAGACGGGCCTGCTGGTGCCAGAGGGTGACGCACCCGCCTTGGCTCAGGCGCTGGCGGGCTTGTTGGCCGACCCGGCCCGTGCAGCCAGCCTGGGCCAAGCGGCACGGACGCAGGCCGTGCAAGAGTACCGCCTGGCAAAGATGCACGCCCGCTACCAGCAGTTGCTGGAGCGCGTGCATGCCGATGGCGCACCCTGAAATCGTTTCTCAAAACAGGCTCTAAAGGCGGGGCAAACGACGGCGGTGCCAGGCATTGCCTACCGTCAGAGCCAGCTTCATCGTGAACTTGCGCCAGCGCTGGCCGGGGGTGAGGGTGTCGCGGGTGTCCCAGATGCTGCTGACCTCGCTGGTGTCGTCCAGTGCAATGGCCGAGGGCGAGACGCCCAAGATGCGCAGTGGGTCGCCTTCCCACCAGAAGCGCAAATCCACATCAATCGGTCGGCCAAAAGGCTGGCGGTGCGCCAGCAGCTTGGCGGCACCGGCGCGGCTGATCACGTAGCCCGCCGTCATGCTCGGCACGCGGCTGTAGTCCACCAGCGCGGTGCCTGGCACCAGGGGGCGTGCGGACCGCACCTTCTCGCGGTCGCGGCCCAATAGCTTCACCATGTCCCACGGCGCTTGCAGAGCGGCAATGGCATTCACCACCTCGGCAAACTGCGGGGTCAGGCGCACATCGTCCTCCAGCACCACCAGGGCGGGGGCATCGTTGGCCAGCAGCTGTTGCCAGGCACCGATGTGGCTGGCATAGCAGCCTTTTTCTCCGTTGCGCAGGGGCTTGTAGTACTGGCGCGCATTCAGGCGGTCGCTGTACCAGCGGCTGGCTTGCTCGGGGGGCACGTCCGCCCACCACACGGCAGGAAAGCGCTCGCTGGGCATGTCGATGGACTGCAACTCGGCCAGCAGCCGCGTGCGGCGCTCGGCGTCGCGGTCCAGGTTGATGAAGACGATGGGCAGGCTCATGGGTGCGCTCAGCCCAGCAGGCGGCGCCACCAGCGGCGCTTCTTTTTGATCGGGGTGCCTTGTTGCAGGGCAATGGCCGCTTCCAGGTAGCGGACAAACTGCAATGGGCGCTGCGCGGTGGCGTCATCGGCCACGGCCACCAGCAGTTGCTCGTACGCGGGCTCGCGCGACTCGAACAGGTGAAAGAAGTCGTTGTCACCGTAGAAGGTGCCAATGCCAAACACCCCCTCGTTGCCCAGCGCAAACTTGGAGATCAATGTGGAGGTGGGCTTGTGCAGCACCAGCGGGACGCCCTGTTCACGCGCCAGGGCGGACATGCCTTCGGCTGCGTCAAAGGCCGAAGACGATTTGAGGTCGGGGCTTCCCAGCCGCTCCCACACGCTCTTGCGAAACGCCATGAACATGGGACCTGCATAGGTCTCGGTGGTTTTCTTGTGGTTGGAAAACTGCGACAGGCCGAAGATGGCGCCTTGCTCGGCGTGGGCTACGGCCAGGTCGTAGGCCGAGCGCTTGAGCGGGAAGGCGTCAATGTCACAAAAGATGACGATATCGTCGGATGCCATGCGCTCCACCACGCTGTTCATCCAGGTGCCATGGGGGATGCGGTGCGCAGATTCCTGCTGCAGCGGAACGTCCAGGGCGGCAAAAACTTCACGCTGCTTTTGCAGGATGACACTGGGGATGTTGTCCCAGTGCATGGTGTGAACAATAGGTTGGGGCATGGGCGCGAAGCACGCAGGCGCAGGGGCTGCTGCCGTGCAATGGATAATGTGAGGCTCTAATTATCGCGGCCTGGGCACCCATGATGTGCTGGCCTAGTGTCAATGTTGTTGCCGTTGCGGCGACAAGGTCTATGCAGTATCCCCACGTTTTTCTGCGCACGGCGGCTGTTTTCAGTGCCATCGCAGCCTTCTTTTCCATCCCGTGGACGCTTGCGGGGGCCAACATCGCGCTGCTTTGCCTGGTACTTACCTGGTTGCTGGCGGGCGGTTTGCGCCAGCGTTGGGATGTCGCCCGCGGCAACGCCGTCACCCTCCCGCTGCTGGCCCTGTACGCCATCATTTTGCTGGGCGCGGCCTACACCACCGCCCCCTGGCGCGTGGTAATGGACCACTGGCTCAAGTACGACAAGCTGCTGCTCATAGTCATCGCCATCACGCTGCTGGCCCAGGATGAAAAAACCCGCGAGCGCTGCTGGACGGCTTTCACCATCGCCGCCTTGTTCACTTTGGCCAGCAGCTACCTCAGCATCTGGTGGCGGCTGCCCTGGTCGCGCGCCCAGACGTTGGGCTGGGGGGGCGACCATTCCGTGTTCAAGGACTACATCACCCAAAGCGTGCTGATGGCGCTGCTGATGCTGCGCGGCCTGTATTTGGCGCTGCGTGCCAACGTCGCTTGGCAGCGTGGCGCCTGGCTGGCCGTGGCAGCGCTGGCCTTTGTGTGCAACACGCAGTTGCTGTATGGGCGCACGGGCTATGTGGCCACGGCGGTGGCCGTGCTGGCCTTTGTGCTGGCACTGGTGCCGGTGCGTCGGTGGTGGATGGCCCTGGCACTGGTCGCCGTGCTGCTGGCGGGCGCCGTACTGCTGTCGCCCACCATTGGTCCGCGTGTGGCACTGGGCCTGAAGGAGCTGGGCGAGGTGCCCGAGACCACGACCTCCATCGGGCCGCGCCTGTATTTCCTGCACTATGGGCTGGATCTGTTCTGGCAAAAGCCCTGGCTGGGCTGGGGCACGGGGGCATACCACGGCGAGTTTTGCCGCATTGCGACCACGCCCGAGTGGTGCGCGGCGGGCTCGTTCCATCCCCACAACCAGTTCTTGTTTTTCATGATTGAGCACGGGATTCCGGGGCTGCTGGCCTTTGTGGCTGTGTTTGCTGCCGCCCTGTGGCAAGCCGCCCGGATGGAGCGGCTGGACCGCGCCGTGGCCGTTGCCTTCGTGGGGGTGGCCTGCGTGGGCAGCCTCACGCACAGCGGTATCTGGCTGGCCAACGAGGGGCTGGCCTACAGCTTTGGCCTAGTGCTGGTACTGACGGCGCCGCTGCGGCCGTGCGCCAAGGCGCAGGCTGGTGTGCCTGCCTGATTGTCCCGTCAGGCCCGCGCTGGGGCCGTGATGTGGTCGAACTGCCGCACCCAGTGTGCGAAGTCGTACGGCTGCAAAGCCCCTTTTGGCAGCGGCGGCATGGGCGCTTGCAAGAACGCGGTGAGTGCCTGCGGGTCATCCTGCCCCAGGATGAAAAAGCGCGCAGGGTTATAAAACGGCAGCGTTCGCACGCATGGGTTGTTGGTGATGAGCTTCTTGTCGAAGAACAGCGCCTCCAGGCAGCGCACCGTCAGCCCGCTCTGGTTGGCTTGGGTGATCTCCAGCAGGCAGCGGGCGCGGTTGATGCTGTCGATGTTGCTGGGGTAGTCGATGCTCTGCGCCAGCACTTCCAGGCCAGGCACCTGCGGGTAGGTTTGGCCCGGTTCGGGCACCATGCGCAGACAGGTGCGCAGGCCCATGCCGTGCCATTGTTCGGCCAGAGTGCGCAGGGTCTCGAAACGGTGTTTGTCCTGGCCCAGAAAGTAGATGTCAAAGGCCTCGGGCAGGGGCTCGCGCAAACCCTCCACAGACCGGTACACCTGCTGCGTGAGCGTGAGTCCGTAGCGTTGCGCATCGCCCGGGTCGAACGTGAAGATGTTAAGCCCCAGCCCCTTGAGCTGCTGGATGTGCAACTGCCGCACCCGGTGGTTTTGCTGGTAGTCGATGACCGGGTTCCAGGTGAACACTGCGATGCGCTGGGTGCGCAGGTACTTGCGCAGAATACGCAGGTCCTTGATGTTCTCGATCCCGAAAATCAGCACCGGCGCTTGCTCTGGAATGGCCTGCAGCGCCTGCAGGTAAGCCTCAGGAAACGGGCGAAACCCCGGCAGCCGAAATGGGCACCACGCGTCCAGGGCCTTCAGCAGTGAATAGCCCACGCCCTTGATGCGCTTGGGGTGCGTGAGCACGCCAGCCCGCTGTGCGGGGGGCAGGCTGTCGAGCAAGAACTCCGTCAGCGTGAAGGGGTTGGCGATGATGTGGGGCATGGGCAATCGGGGTTCGGGCCGATTGTAGGCAGGGGCACGCAGGCTGCGGTCTTGCACCCCGCGTGCCCTCGGGCTTTCGCGCGGCAGCGTGCTCAGTGCGCGGTGGCCGCGCTGAGCTGCCTGCAAGCCGCCCGCCATTCCTCGGCCAGTGTCGCTACCAGCTGGGCTGCAGGCTGGGGCCGCACGGCTGCCACCCCTTGGCCAGCCCACAGCGACAAATGGCTGGAGCGGCCCTGGGCGGCTGCGGCGCGGCGCAGGGCGCCGGTCAGCGCGTTTTGCACGGGGTAGGCGGGCACGTTCGCTTCATCGGCCGCCATGGTTTCCATCATGGGGTTGACGATGCCGCGCGCGGGGCGGCCCGAGAAGATGCGGGTCAGTCGCGTATCGGTGTCCTTGGCCTGCACCAGGGCCTGGCGGTAGGCGGGGCTGATGCTGGACTCGGGGCAGGTCAAAAAGGCTGTGCCCATCTGCACCGCCTGCGCGCCCAGGGCCTGGGCGGCTGCAATGCCGCGCCCGTCCATGATGCCGCCCGCTGCAATCACCGGGATGTCCAGCGCATCCACGCATTGGGGCACCAGCGCCAGGGTGCCCACCAGGCTCGACTGGAAATCGCCCAAAAACGTACCCCGGTGGCCACCGGCCTCCATGCCGCTGGCACACACTGCGTCTGCCCCCACTGCCGCCCAGGCCTGGGCCTCGGCCACCGTGGTGGCCGTGCCCACCACCAGGCAGCCCACGGCTTGCAAGCGCGCCACTTGCGCGGAGGTCAGGATGCCAAAGGTGAAGCTGGCCACTGCCGGGCGCAGCGCCGCCAGGGCTTCCAGCTGGGTGCCAAAGTCTTCGCACCACTGCGCGGGCACCTCGGGTGCGAGGCCCAGCTCGGCATACAGAGGCGCCAGGCGCTGCAGCGCTGCCTCCACCGTGGCCGCATCAGGGGTGGGGGTGGCTTGCACAAAGAGGTTCATGCCAAAGGGCCGGTCCGTCAGCTGGCGCACGGCGGCCGCAGCCTCGGCCATGGCGGCGGGCGAGCGCATGCCGCAGCCCAGCATGCCCAGCCCGCCCGCAGCCGATATGGCAGCGGCCAGCGCGGGGCTGTCAGCACCCGTCATGGGGCCCTGGACGATGGGCAGGGTGATGGGCAGGCGCTGCAAAAGTGAATAGCTCATGGGTGCGGGCTCCGTTTCAGGTCGAGGAAATCCAGGTGGGCACGGCAGGGCCATGTCCCTGCCGCAGGCTGAACAAGGTGTCCAGCAGGGCATCGAGCGCGGGCGACTGGTAGCCGCGCCGGCGCACCAGCACGGTGTCGCAGTGCTGCAGCGGCACCAGGCGCAGAGCGGGGGGATCGCGCATCAGGTCCCACACGGCCTGGGGCACTACGCCCGCGCAGCGGCCTGCGGCCACGCAGGCCAGGATGGCGTGGTACGACGCTAGCTCCAGCACCTTGGGGGGCTTGCCTGTGCCTGTTCCTGTGGTTTGGGCGGAGCCCAGGGCCTGCTGCATCCAGGTCTCACCCAGGTGGCGGTAGGTGCAGCCGGTGCCGAAGGCGGCCAGCGTGTGCAACTGCAGATCGGCCGGGCTGTGCACCGGCGGGTGGTCGGCGGGCAGGGCCAGCAGCAAAGACTCCTGGTACACCGTGGTGCGCTCCATTGGCGCATCGGGCGCCAGCCCCTGCAAAGGCCAGGCCACCAGGGCCGCGTCCAGGGTGTGGGCCAGCACCTGCTCTGCCATCGGGGCGGAGGCGCCGGTGGTCAGCTCCAGCTCCACTTCGGGCCACTGCGCGTGCAGCCGTGCCAGGGGCTGCGGCAGGCGTGCGGCGGCGGTGCTTTCCATGGCGCCCAGGCGCAGGCGCCCGCTGGGGTAGGTGGGGCGCACGGCTTGGCGGGCCTCTTCGGCCAGCGCCAGCAGGCGGTCGGCATAGCCGCGCAGCGATTCACCGGCGGGCGTCAGCAGCATGCGCCGCCCTTCACGCAAAAACAGCGGAGCGCCCAGTTGCTCCTCCAGTTGCTGAACGCGCGTGGTCACGTTGGACTGCACGCGGCCCAGCCGCTCGGCCGCCCGGGTCACGCTGCCTTCTGCGGCGACGGCACGAAAGATTTCCAGTGCAGCAAGGTCCATAAATATTCTCTTTATGAGATGATTTATAAAAAATAAATCTCAATTCAGAATAATACGCCAGGTGGCTGCCACTACTCAGCAGGCGCTCTCTGGTGGCCTGGAACCTGCCCTCATGTCCTCTTCTGCCTCGGCCTCTTCGGCTGCCCCCGTCGCCTTGTTTGACCGCCCCTACACCGTGGCCCTGGCGGGCATGGCAGCGCTGGCGGCTGCGATGGGCATTGGCCGCTTTGCCTTTACCCCGCTGCTGCCCATGATGCTGCACGACGGGGTGATATCGCTGGCCGGTGGCAGCTGGCTGGCCACCGCCAACTATGTGGGCTACCTGCTGGGGGCGCTGGCCTGCATGGCCTTCCCGTGGGTGGCGCCGCGCGCGCGCCAGCGCTGGCATGCAGCGCGGCTGGCGCGCTGGGGGCTGCTGGCCACGGTGGTGTTGACTCTGGGCATGGCCTTGCCGTGGCCCTGGGCCTGGCCCGCACTGCGCTTTGCCGCAGGGGTGGCCAGCGCCCTGGTGTTTTTGAACGTCTCGGCCTGGTGCATGTTGCGCCTGGTGGCGCTGGGGCAGCCTGCGCTCGGGGGCTTCATTTTTTGCGGGCCGGGGCTGGGCATTGCGCTCACGGGCTTGTCGGCCAGCGCCATGGTGGCCTGGCACTGGCCCGCAGCGGCGGGCTGGGCTGTGTTTGGCTTGCTGTGCGTGGGGCTGTGCGCCTTGGTGTGGCCGGTGCTGCAAGGCTTGCCCCAGCCCAGCGCCGCCAGCGCGCAGGCCCCGTTGGCGGCGCCCACCGGGTTGGGCGTGGCGGCACGCAGCCTGCTCACGCTGGCCTACGGGTTGGCGGGGCTGGGGTACATCGTCACGGCCACGTTTTTGCCGGTGATTGCCCGGGCGGCCTTGCCCAGCGATTCCCCTTGGCCCGATTTGTTCTGGCCGCTGTTTGGCGCGGGTGTTGCCATGGGCGCGGCGCTATCGACGCGCACCCCCGCGCGGTGGGACAGGCGCTGGCTGCTGTTGGGGGCCTATTTGATGCAGGCAGCCGCCATTGCCTTGACCCTGGTGTGGCCCGGCGCCGCAGGGTTTGCGTTGGGCAGTTGGTTGCTGGGCTTGCCCTTCACGGCCATCACCTTCTATGCCCTGCAAGAGGCACGCCGGGTGTGGCCTGCGGCGGGAGACAGCTTTACGGGCCTGCTGACGGCTGCCTATGGCGTGGGGCAGATCGCAGGCCCACCTATGGTGGCGTGGCTGCTGCACGGTGCCGCTACGCAGGGCCAGGGGTTTGCACAGGGACTGGGTGCTGCCGCCGGAGCGCTGGTGGTGGGGGCCGTGGTATATGCCTTCATGGCGTGGCGCTGGCCCTTGAAGGCTCCCGGCCTTTGAGTGGACTACGGCGTGTGCGGCCCGGCGGCGGGTTGTGCCAGCGGCAGCCGCAGCACAAAGCAGGCGCCTCCGCCGACGTGGTCTTCGCAGTGCACGGTGCCGTTGTGGCGCCCGGCAATCGACCGTACCAGCGCCAGCCCCAGGCCCACGCCGCCCGAGCGTTCGCTGGCACCGGGCAGGCGGTAAAACGGCTCAAAAATGCGTTCGCGCTGCGCAGGCGGCACGCCGGGGCCTCGGTCGCACACGCGCACTTCGGCCATGCTGCCCGCGCGTTGCACCACCACGGTGATCTCGCCTGTGCTGTAGCGGCGGGCGTTCTCCAGCAGGTTGCGGATGGCGCGGCGCAGCAGCTTGGAGATGCCCTGCACCTCCAGCCCCTCGGGTACGGCGCTCACGTCCAGGTCGGCGTCAATGCGGGCGCATTCCTCGGCGGCCAGGCCGATCAGGTCCACGTCTTCCACGGTGCCCACATCGGCCTCGCGGGCGTCCAGGCGGCTGGCCAGCAGGATTTCATCCACCAGCTGGTCCAGCTCGGCAATGTTGCGCAAGATTTCGGCGCGAAAGGCGGGCGAGGGCTGATCGCCACCCATCAGCTCCAGCCCCATGCGGATGCGGGTGAGGGGTGAGCGCAACTCATGTGAGGCATTGGCCAGCAGCGACTTGTGCGACTTGACCAGGGTCTCGACCCGCGCGGCCGCCGCATTGAACTGACGGGCCAGGTCGGCCACCTCGTCTTGCCCGGTCTCGGGCACGCGCACCGACAGGTCGCCTTCGCCAAACTTTTTCACGCTGCGCTGCAGGGCTTCCAGTCGCAGGGTCAGGCGGCGGATGACGGGGTACACGCCCAGCGCGGCCGCCAAGCCCATGATGGCCAGCATCCATACAAAGCCAAACGGGGGGCGCAGCCAGAAGGCGCGGTCTGCCCCGCCAGGGGGGCCACCGGGTGGGCCTGGCGGCCCTAGGGCACGCCGCCGCTCCCCGCCGCGTTCGTCGGCGCGCTCGCCTCGCCGGTCTTCACGCGGGGGCTTGGGCCCCAGCTCCAGGGTGAACTTCTCGCCGTTGTCCGTTTCAATGCGGAAATCGATGCCTTCACCCGGCGGGCCGGGCTCGCGCACCGCATAGCCGCGCATCACGGTCTGCCCATCGGCGCTGCGCAGCAGCAACTCCCGCCCATGCGGAGCGGGCTGCACCATGTTGCCTTCTTCCACCGCCACCCGCCAGGCCCAGCCCACGGCCAGCGTCAGCACGGCCATGCCAGCCACCACGGCCAGCCAGATGCGCAAAGACAGGCGCTGGGCGAAGGGGTTAGTCAATGACATGGCCGCTCAATGGGTAGTTCGCACGCACATTGTTGGAATGAGGCCGCACCAGGCCAGCGGCCGCCGCGCAAGGGGCGCCCCGCCGCGCTGGCGGCGTCCCCCTGAGGGGGAAGGCGCGAAGCGACTCAGGGGGCATGTTCAATCCTGTTGCTTGGCAAACACGTAGCCCACGCCGCGCACGGTGAGGATGCGGCGGGGGTTCTTGGCGTCTTGCTCAATGGCGGCGCGGATGCGGCCCATGTGCACGTCGATGGAGCGGTCAAACGCGTCCAGCTCGCGGCCGCGCACGGCTTCCATGATCTGGTCGCGCGTGAGCACGCGGCCTGCGCGCTCGGCCAGGGCCACCAGCAGGTCAAACTGGTACGAGGTCAGGTCGGCCACCTGCCCGCCCACGGTGACGGTGCGCGAGTCGCGGTCGATCTCCAGCGAGCCAAAGCGCAACGCCTGCGTGGCGGCGGCAGCGCCCACGTCGTTGCGGCGGCGCAAGATGGCGCGAATGCGCGCCAGCAGCTCGCGGGGCTCAAACGGCTTGGGCAGGTAGTCGTCGGCGCCCAGCTCCAGGCCGATGATGCGGTCCATCGGGTCGCCCTTGGCGGTGAGCATCAGCACCGGCACCTGCGCGGCAGAGCCCTGCAGCGAACGGATGCGGCGGCACACCTCCAGCCCGTCCATGTCGGGCAGCATCAGGTCCAGGATCACCAGGTCGGGCAGCGCGCCGGCCTCGGGGCCCTGCAACTGGGCCAGGCCGCTTTTGCCATCGGCCCGGTGCGTCACGTGCAGGCCCGACTGGCCCAGGTACTCACCCACCATCTCTGCGAGGCGGGTGTCGTCTTCGATCATCAGCAGTTGCGAACTCATGGATTCAGTGTAGGTGTGGTGTGTGGCGTGCGCCCCGGCGCGCCAGTTCGCTCTATCGTGCCTTGGGGGCGTGCAGGGTGCTTGTCGTTTGTGTAAAGCTGCCGTAAACGCGCAGTGGCGGTTTGGTTTGTTTTTGCTATATAAAACATAGCTGCCAGCGCTTGTGTATTAAGCGCTAGGTGCTATTTTGACTTTGGATGCCAGCCACACCAGCAGCAGCACCGGCAGCCCCAGCAGCGCGGTGCTGGTGAAGAACTGGCCATAACCAAACGCATTGACAAAGTCGCCCGAAAAGCCCGCCAGAAACTTCGGCAGCAACAGCATCATCGAGCTGAACAGCGCGTACTGTGTGGCCGAGTAGCTCACGTTGGTCAGGCTCGACAGGTAAGCAATGAACGCCGCCGAGGCCACGCCGCCCGCCAGGTTGTCGGCCGAGACCACGGCAATCAGCGCCGTCACGTCATGCCCATGCCCGGCCAGCCAGGCAAACAGCAAGTTGCTGCCCGCGCTGAGCAGCGCGCCCAGCATCAGAATGCGCATCACCCCAAAGCGCATCGACAGCACCCCGCCCACAAAGGCGCCCAGCAGGGTCATCACCACGCCGTAGATTTTGGTGACGGTGGCCACCTCGGCCTTGGTGTAGCCCATGTCCACATAAAACGGGTTGGCCATGATGCCCATGACCACATCGCTGATGCGGTAGACGGCGATGAGCGCCAGGATGAGCGCCGCGTGCCAGCCGTAGCGGCGCAAGAAGTCGGCAAATGGCTCCACCACTGCGCCTTGCAGCCACACGGCCAGGTTTTTGGCCGGGGGCAGTTGCACGCGGGCGGGCTCGTTCGAGAACAGCACCGTCACCATGCCCACCACCATCGATACCGCCATCACCAGGTAGGCCGCCATCCACGCCTGGTTTTGGTAGCTGGCAGCCTGGCCCAGTGCAGGCAGCACTTCCGAGCGGTCGGCAATCCACAGCACCCCGGCGCCCGCCCAGATCATGGCCAGGCGGTAGCCCGTCTGGTACGACGCGGCCAGCGCCGCCTGGTGGTTGGCGTCGGCCGATTCGATGCGAAAGGCATCCAGCGCAATGTCTTGCGTGGCCGATCCAAACGCCACCGCCAGCGCGCACCATACGATGGGACCCAGCGCGTCGCGTGGGTCGGCCAGCGCCATGCCCACCAGCCCGGCCACCACCAGGCACTGCGACAGCAGCAGCCAGCTGCGCCGCCGCCCCAGCCAATGCGTGAGCAGCGGAATCGGCAGCCGGTCCACCAGCGGCGCCCACACCCACTTGAAGCCATAGGCTAGGCCCACCCAGCTCAGGTAGCCAATGGTGCTGCGATCAATCCCCGCCTCGCGCAGCCGAAAGCTCAGCGTGCCCAGCACCAAGAGCAGCGGCAGCCCCGCAGAAAAGCCCAGCGTCAGCATCCGCAGGCTGGCGGGCTCCAGGTACACGCGCAGGGTTTGCAGCCAACTGGGGCGCGGGGAAGCGGGCAGGGTGAGGGTGGATGGGGCGGTGCTGGAGGCTGGAGGGGTGGCGTCTGACATGGGTGGGTGCGGGTTTTTGTCTATTATTCCTGCATGTGCTTTTTGTGCCCCACCCCCTTTGCCTCTAGCCCTGTGGCGCCGTCATCCCCCTGGTCGGCGCGCCGCGCCTTCTTGCTGGCGGCGGGCAGTGCGGTGGCAGCTCCCGCCCTGGCCCAGGTGGACGTGGGCAATGCCTCCACCCTGCGCAAGCTGGTGCCCGCCGAAACGCTGGAGCGCTCGGCCGCGCAGCAATACCAGCAGATGCTGGAGCAGGCCCGCGTCAAGCGCGCCCTGGCGCCGCCAGAACACCCCCAGCTGCAGCGCCTGCACGCCATCGCCAAGCGCCTCATCCCCTTTGCCATGCCCTGGAACGACCGCGCGCGCCAGTGGCGCTGGGAGGTGAACCTGATCGGCAGCCAGCAGATCAACGCCTTTTGCATGCCCGGCGGCAAAATTGCCTTCTACACAGGCATCCTCGACAAGCTGCAACTCAGCGACGACGAAGCCGCCATGATCATGGGCCACGAAATGGCCCACGCCCTGCGTGAGCACGCCCGCGAGCGGCTGGCCAAAACGCAAGCCACCAACCTGGGCGTGCGCCTGGGCGCACAGCTGCTGGGCCTGGGCGACCTGGGCAACGCTGCAGCGGGCTTGGGCGCGCAGCTGCTCACGCTCCAATTCAGCCGATCTGACGAAACCGACGCCGACCTGGTCGGGCTGGAGCTGGCCGCGCGTGCGGGCTACCGCCCCGACGCGGCGGTGAGCCTGTGGCAAAAAATGGGCAAGGCCTCAGGCAGCCAGCAGGCAGGGCTGGCGTTTTTGTCCACCCACCCCTCGGGGCCTGACCGCATCCGCGAGCTACAGCAAAACGTGCCCAAGGTGCAGGGGCTGTACCAGGCTGCGAACAAGCCGGGTTGAGGCGGGGGCGCCGCTTTTGCTTTGAGCAGGCTCTCAGCCCACGTCCACACTCACGCAGTTGCGCCCGGCGCGCTTGCTGGCATACAAAGCCCGGTCTGCGCGGGCGGTGGCGGCCTTCAGGTCCTGGGTGCCCTGCACATGGGTCACACCAAACGACAGCGTCACCTGCAGCGGCGCATTGCCTTCGCCCAGCTCCAGCGTGGTGGCCTCCACCGCCTGGCGAATGCGCTCGGCCACCTCCTGCGCTGCGCCCGCCGTGCTATGCGGCATCAGTGCCAGAAACTCCTCACCACCCCAGCGGGCCAGCAAGTCGCCTTCGCGCAGGTTGCGGCTCATGATTTGGGCCACGGCCTGCAGCACTTGGTCACCCACCGCATGGCCGTGGGTGTCGTTCACCTGCTTGAAGTGGTCCACATCGCACAGCAGCAGCGCCACCGGCTCGCGCGTGCGCTGGCACAGGGCCAGCGCGTGCTGTGCCTGGGTCTGGAAGTGACTGCGGTTGTACAGGCCCGTGAGCCCGTCCTGCGTGGCCTGCTTGAGCAGGCGGCCCTCGGCGATCAGGATGGTGCGGCGGTAGAACGCCGCCACAGAGGCTGACAAGGCAAACGCAATGCAGATGTGGATCCAGTTGACGATCTGCATGCCTTGGCCCGGTAGCGGGTCGAGCGGCCCTAGGTGGTCGCACAGCGCCCGCAGGCCCACGTAGTACGCCAACAGCGCCACCACAATCGGCACCGCATAGCGCCCCGCATTGGCAATCACGATGGCCGGGATGAACAGCAGCAGGTAGTAGTGAAAGCCGCTGTCCCAGCCAATCAGCAGCGAACCCAGGGCCGAGTGGCCGATGACCTCGGCCCAGATCAGTACCAGCCCCGGCCCATTGCGCCGTCGCTGAATGAGCGCATACGCCCCCAGGTACAGCGCAATGCTGCCCAGGTTGACCAGCGCCAGCGGCACCGAGCCCAGCCACAGGAACAGTCCGATGTAGCCCAGATCAATGCAAGCAGCCGTCAGCGCCACCCGCTGCACCATGGCCCAGAAGGCCTTGCCCGCCAGGCTGGAGCCGCGCGGGGCAACGGGACGGGGAGGCTTGTGGGGCTGCGTTGGCATGGATCAGGGCGGGCAGGGGGCTGTCAGCGCCTGCGGTGCAGGCCAAAGCCATGGGGATGGTTTACAAAGTGATACATCGTAACCAAAGCGGCGCCTGCCAGTCGTCCCAAAGAGGCAGGGGTAAGCCCGCCAGTTCTCGCCGGTGGCCTGCCCGGGCTCGGCCATAGGAACCTGTTCAAACCCCCTGGGGGATGGGCGCCAGGAACCCGTTGCGTGGTGTTTGCTATTGAATTTATAGCTGCTTGCGCTGTTCCTGAAGGCGCTAGAGGCGTATTGGGTTTGAAGCGTGCGGCGTTTGCCTAGCCCGCCCCCTGCACGGGCTGCCACAGCACCGGCACAGGGCTCTTGCGGGAGAACAGTTCCACATGCGCGTCGATGGCGAACTGCACACGGGCCAGCCGCTCAGCGTCGGTGGCGGTGCAGTCAAAGTGCAGCGCGGCGTCGTCGGCCCGCAGCACGCACAGGCCCCAGGGAAAGTGCGCTTCGCCCCGGTGGGTGTCGTAGTGCACCGTGATCTTGCGGGTGAAGTGGTAGCACAGGCGCTGCAGGTAGCGGCTGGCTTCGGGGGTGGGCACATGGCCTTGTCGTCGCAGCATGGTTCGTGGGGTGATGTGGGTGGTGACATGGGGCGCTGCCTGTTGGCTGCCACAAGTTTCAGTCGGCATCCAGGGGCAAGGCCGTGTCGGCCAGCACCAGCAGGTGGCCTTGGCTGCAGCGCTCTACGCGGGCCTGCACGCCGTAGGCCTGGCGCAGCAGATCGGGTGTGAGCACCTGGGCCGGGTCGCCCTGGGCCCGCACGGTGCCGCCGCCCAGCACCAGCACGCGCTGGCAAAAGCGCAGGGCCAGGTTCAGGTCGTGCACGGCCACCAGGCCCACGCTGCCCTGCTGCTGCACGCGCTGGCGCACGGCCTGCAGCACCTGCAGCTGCCAGCGCAAATCGAGGGCGCTGGTGGGCTCGTCCAGCAGCAACAGGCGCGGCGCGCGCACCAGCACCTGGGCCAGCCCCACCATTTGCCGCTGCCCGCCCGAGAGTTCATCGAGCCGCCGCAGTGCCAGCGCCTGCAGGCCCAGCTCGACCACCACGGCTTCGATGGCGGCCTCGCGCTGGGCGGCGCTCCAGGTGCCTCGGCTGGCGCGCAGGACGCTGTGCCAGGCCTCGTAGGCCATCAGCGACGAGCTTTGCGGCAGCGCTTGCGGCAGATAGCCCACGGTGCGCAGCCGCTCACGCGGCGCCAGTGTGGTCAGGTCGGTGCCTTCCAGCCACACGCGGCCCTGCGCAGGTCGCAGCCCGGCCACTGCCTTGAGCAGGGTGGACTTGCCCACCGCGTTCGGCCCCACCACGGCCACCAGCGTGCCTGGCGGCACGGCGGGCAGGTTCACGCCTTGCAGCACGGCGCGGCCGGGGTAGCCGGCGGCCAGTTGTTCGATGGTCAGGCCCGGGGTCATACCACCCTCCGCCCGCGCAGCACCAGCGCCATGAACAGGGGCACGCCCACCAGCGCGGTGATGATGCCAATGGGCAGCACCACGCCGGGAATCAGCGCTTTGCTGAGGATGGACGCCAGCGACAGCATGAGCGCCCCGGCCAGCGCGCTGCCGGGCAGGTAGTAGCGGTGGTCCTCACCCAGCAGCATGCGAGCCATGTGGGGCCCTACCAGGCCCACAAAACCGATGGTGCCCACGAACGACAGGGCTGTGGCGGCCAGCAGGCTCACGCGCAGCAGCGTCAGCATGCGCAGGCGCTCCACCGGCACACCGAAGCTGCGGGCCTGGTCTTCACCCGCGCGCAGTGCCGTCAGCGCCCAGGCCTGGCGGGCCGACCACAGCAGGCACAGCGCCAGCACGCTGCCCACGATGGCGATCTTGACCCAGGTGGCGCGGCCCAGGCTGCCCATGCTCCAGAACACGATCTGCTGCAGCGCATTGCTGTCGGCCAGGTACTGCAGCAGCCACAGCAGGGCCTCAAAGCTGAACAGCAGCGCAATGCCGAACAGCACCACCGTTTCCACACTCGCGCCCTGGCGCCAGGCCAGCCACTGGATGAGGCCTGTGGCGCAGGCCGCCCCGGCAAAGGCACACAGCGGCACGGCCATGTTCTCGCCCCACACAATCAGGCTCAGCCCGCCCACCACGGCGCCCGATGCCCCCACGGCCGCAGCGGCCGACACCCCCAGCGTGAAGGGGCTGGCCAGCGGGTTGTTCAGCGCGGTCTGCATCTCGCCCCCGGCCAGGCCCAGGCTGGCACCCACCAGCACGGCCATCACCGCATAGGGCAGGCGCACCTCCCACAGGATCACCTGCTGCGCAGCGGGCAGGCTTTGCGGCGCCCACAGGCCGCGCAGCACATCGGCCAAGGCAAACGTGGACGGGCCCAGCGCCACATCGACCGCCACGCTGGTGGCCAGCATGGCGGCCAACGCAGCCAAAAGCCACCAGCGCAGGCGCACCAGGCTGCGGTAGCGCTGGTGCAGCGAAGCGCGGGATTCGGGCGGTATGGCGGGGCTGGCGGGCAGCGGCTGCGGGGCAGGCTGCGCGGGCTGGCGGGCGGCAAAGGTCATTCAAACAGAGGGGGTCAACGTCATAAAAGGAACCCACGGGGCGATTGGGCCAGCGCCAGGGCGTCGATGAGTGCGGGGGCCATCACAGCGCCGTGGTCCAGCCCGGGCAGCACGCCCAGTTGCACTTGCAGCTCGGGCCAGTGCAGGGCGGTGAGTGCATCGGTCAGCTGGTGGATGTGCTCCCACATGCGCCGCTCCTGCAGCACGGCAGTGCGGGCTGCGTTGGGTGCGGCCTCGGCCCGCTCCAGCGCGCCCAGGCGCAGTTGCAACTGCGCCTGGAAGGCACGCTGCGGCGGCGCGTGGCGCTGTGCAAAGGCCTGCGCGGTTTGCATCACCTGCCCCTGGTTCCACCACACCGAAGGGCTGGCGGCAGCATAGCGGGTGAACTGCTGTGGCCGCGTGAACAGTGCATGCAGCACCAGCAGCCCGCCAAACGAATGGCCGAACAGGGTGTGCCGCTGCGGGTCGATGGCAAAGCGCTTTTGCAGATGCGGCTGCACCTGGTGCGCAATGAAGTCCAGCAACCGGTCGGCCCCACCGGCCTGTGGCGCGGGGCGCTGGCCTGGGGCGGGCGGGGTGTAGTCGCGCTGGCGTGCGGGCTGGTCGTAGGGGGCATCGCTGGGGTGGCCAAGGCCCACCACCACGGCGCTGCCCTGGTCCCCGCGCATGTCGGCGGGGCGGCCTGCGCTGTTGCGTGCCAGTTGCCCGGCCAGGGCAAAGCAGGCGTTGCCGTCCAGCACATACAGCACCGGGTGGCCGGTGGCGGGCGCAGGGCCTTGCGGGGCTTGCACCCACACGCGCCAGGTCAGGCCGCTCGCGGGGTCGGTCCAGTCGCGCTGGGTGGCGCCGGGTAGGTGGGCCGCCTGTTCAGCGCCCTGGGGTGCCGACCGCTGTGTGGGGCCAGCGCAGCCTGCTAGCCATAGGCCGGAGGCGGCCGTCGCGGCCAAGGCCGTGCGGCGAGGCATGGCGGATGGCATCACAGGCCCGTCCAGTACACGCCCTGCAGCGGGATGGGCTGGTGGCGCGCGTACAGCGCCTTCAGCGTGGCCTGCGGGTCCAGGTCGGCAAACAACTCGGGGTAGAGCCACTTGGCCATCACCTGCACCGCTACCACGTTGAACGGCGAGTTGTAGTAGTGGTGCCAGATGGCGTAAGCCCGGCCCTGCTGTACCGCCTGCAGCGCGTTGATGCCGCGCCGCTGGTTGGCCCGCGCCAGCGACTGGCGGGCGGCCTCGGGCGTGGCGTCGGCGCCCAGCACAATGCGCTGCGCCCCCTTTTGTGCATCGCCCATGTTGCCAATGCCGGTGCCTATGTAGATGCGTGGTTGCTGGGCCAGCAGCAGCTCGGGGTTGAGCGTGCCGTGCTCGCCGGGGATCAGCCCCTTGGCCACGTTTTTGCCGCCCGCAGCGTCCAGCAGCATGCCCACCAGCCCCACCATGGTGGCGCAGCATTCGTCGGCCAGGCCCACGCGGTTTTCCAGGAACACGGTGGGTGCTGGCGTGCCCGCAGGCAGTGTGCGCAGGCGCGACTGCACGCGCTCCAGCTCTGCCTTCCAGGTGGTCACAAAAGCATCTGCCTCCTTGCGCTTGCCCAGCACCTGGCCCAGCAGCTCTAGGCTGCGCGGCGTGTTGCGCAGCGGGTCGTGGCGGAAGTCGATGAACACCACGGCCACGCCAGCGGCTTCGAGCCGGGCCAGCGTCTCGCGGTGGCTCTGGCTGGGGCCGTGGCCGCTACCCAGGCCCAGGATGGCCACCTGCGGGCGCAGGGCAATGGCCTGCTCGTCGCTGAAGCTGCCGCTGCTGTTGCGGCCCACGCGGGTCACCTTGTCCAGCTGCGCAAAGCGCTGGCTCCACTGCTGGTAGCCGGGTGCGTCCAGGCTTTCGAAGTCGCCCATCATGCCCACCAGGCGGCGGGGCAGCTCGCCCTGCTCCAAGATGGCCAGGGCGGGCAGCAGGCGGCCTTCGCCCAGCAGGATGCGGTCTACCTGCGCGGGCACCGTGACGGTACGCCCCGCCAGGTCAGTGACGGTGATGGACGCTGGTGGGGCCGAGAGGGCCGGGGTGCTCCACAGCAGCGCGGCGGCACAGGCAGCGCCTGCGTAGGCAGCCAGTCGGGTCAGGAAATGCATGGGTTGGAAGGCAGGAAAGGGGGATCGATACACCTTTGATCATCTCATTATTGAGAATCATTTGTATTTATTATGTAATGTTGATAGCATTCCACGGCCGCTGGCTGGCCGTGTTTGCGCTGGCAACGAATACCTTTGTTGTATCTCCAGCACCGTCGCCAGCCGCGCCACTCCAAACCCTTCCCTTGCCCATGTCTGCCTGCCCTTCACCCATAGCCGTCAGCCCCTTGCGCGTGGCGTCAGCCGACCCCGCGTCGGATGCGATGCAGGACGCGCTGCGCAGCCACCTGGCGCGCCTGCGGGTACTGCGCCCGGGCCTGCACATGCACGCCGACGACGTGGTGGATGCGCAAGACTTCACCGCCAGTGGTGAACTGGATGCCGGGCTGCGCATCGTGGTGTTGCTGGAGGGCATGGTGGATGTGAGCTACGGCCCGCGCCGTGTGGCGTTGACATCGGGCGAAGCTGTGGCCGGGCGCACGCGCCCGGCGGGTGGGCGCGGCGCTGTCGTGCCCCGTGCCCTCATGGTGTCGGTGGCCGAGCCCGAGCGCTTTGAGCGCCGCGCCCGGCGCGGTGCCTATGCCCGGCGGGTGAGTGTGGGCGTGGGGGCCGAGTGGCTGGAGCAACTGGCCAGTGCGTCAGCCCCTGGCATGGCGGCGGTGGAGGCGTTTCGCCGCCAGCACCTGGCCATGCACCATTGGCAGCCGTCCACCCGTATCACTGCGCTGGCCGAGCAGATCACCCACGCGCCCGACCTGAGCGCGCCCCTTTTGCACCTGTACCTGGAAAGCCGCGCGCTGGAGCTAGTGAGTGAGGCCCTGGCCAGCCTGGCCCAGCATGCCCCCGGCCCGGCCCCAGCGCCCGCGCCAGCCCCAGCACCGGCCCATGCGGCGCTGCGCCTGTTGCCGCAGGAACATCGCCGCATTCAGGCGCTGCATGCCTACCTGCAGCGCGACGAGGCCATGGACGCATCGCTCGACGACCTGGCCCGCCAGGCGGGCACCAACGCCACCACCTTGCAGCGGCACTTTCGTGCGGTGTATGGCACCACCGTGTTCGACTTTGTGCGCGAAACCCGCTTGCAGCGTGCCCGTCGGTCGCTGGAGCATGATGGCCTGACCGTGGGCCAGGCGGCCCTGCTGGCGGGGTACAACAGCGCTGCCAACTTTGCCACCGCCTACCGCCGCCGCTTTGGCATGCCGCCCAAGCTGGCGCGGGCCCGGCTTTGAACAGGCACTGAGGTCGCGGCAGCGCCGCAAACATCTTTGTGGCTGCCGCAAACACGCATGGCAGCCGTGGCTGAAATTATCGAACCATTGGCCTAGTGCCCTCTTCACGGTGGGGCCCGCCGCTGCTCGCATGACCTCAACCTACCCTTCCATGACCGCTAAACACCACCCGCGCCCCTTGGCGCACGCCTTTCCATTGCACCCCGTTGCCTTGGCAAGCCTGATCGCCGTGCTGGCCATGCCGCAGGCCGCCCTGGCCCAAAGCAGCCCGTCTGCCACGGCCCCGGTCTTGCAGGAAGTGACCGTGAAATCCGCCCCCGAAACCCCCGACGCCTTGCCCGCTGCAGCCCCCGGTGGCAAGGTGGCGCGCGGTGCGCGCCTGGGTGTGCTGGGCAACGTGGGCGTGATGGACACGCCTTTCAACCAGACCGCCTACACCGCTGAGGGCATTGCCGACCAGCAGGCCCAGACCGTGGCCGCCGTGCTCAAGGGCGACCCCTCTGTGCGCATGACCACCAACGACGGCCATGTGGTCGAGAACTTCAACATCCGGGGCTTTGCCGTGGGCGCCTCATCGTTGGCCATCAATGGCATGTATGGCCTGGCGCCCGAGCAGAACACGCCCACCGAGATGTTCGAGCGCGTGGAAGTCCTCAAAGGCCCCGGCGCGATGATGATGGGCATCAACACCACGGGCGATGTGGGCGGTGCCATCAACCTCGTGCCCAAGCGTGCGGGCAAAGAAGCGCTCACGCGCATCACCACTACTTGGTCCAACAAGTCCAATGTGGGCGTGCATGCCGATGTGTCGCGCCGCTTCGGCCCCGAGCAGCGCCTGGGTGTGCGCGTGAACGGCGTGCTCTCCGGTGGCGAGACCTGGCTGGACCACCAGACCAAGCGCCGCGAGATCGGCCACCTGGCGCTCGACTACCAGGGCAGTGGCTGGAAGGCCGAGCTGGACGCGTATTCGCTCACGAACAAAGTGCGCAAGGGCTCGCCCATGCAGCCCGTCATCACGGGCTGGACCACCGTGCCCCGCGCTCCCGATGGCTCCACCAACTTCTTTTACGGCGAAGGCGTGTACAGCAACACGCAAACCCAGGGCCTCATCGCCCGGGGCGAGATGAACCTGAACAGCGGCTGGACCGCCTTTGGCGCCGTGGGCCGGGCACTGCACTCGTACGACGGCTTCATCTTCGGCACCCGCCCCGTGTGGACGGCGGCCAATGCCGCCACGGGCAATGCCACCGGCACTGCCTACAACTCCTGGGGCGCTTACCAGACCACGGCCGCCGAGGCGGGCGTGCGCGGCCAGTTTGCGACGGGCAGCGTGGCGCACCGTCTGACGCTGGCGGCCAACGTGCTGCAGTACGAAGGGGGTAGCCGCAATAACGGCACCGCTGCCATCAACAGCAACCTCTTCAACCCCACGCCCATCACCATGCCTGCGGGCGCGGCAGCGTCCACCTTCAAAAAGCTCAATGACGATGTGATGACCGCCCTGAGCGCGGTGGATACGCTGGCCATGCTGGACGACAAGCTGCAGCTCACCCTGGGCCTGCGCGCCCAGCAGGTGCACCAGAAGCTGGCCAACTACCAGGAGACCGCAGTGACCCCTCTGGTGGGCGTGGTGGCCAAGCCCTGGGGAGAACAGGTGTCGTTCTACGGCAACTACGTGGAAGGCCTGAGCGCGGGCACCACGGTGCAGACGCCTTACGCCAACGCAGGCGAAACCTTCAAGCCCTACCAATCCAAGCAAATGGAAGTGGGCGTGAAGTGGCAGACCGGTGACATCACGCAAACGGTGAGCCTGTTCCAGATCACCAAGCCTGCCCTCATCGAGACCAACAACCGCCAGGTGCTCGATGGCGAGCAACGCAACCGGGGCGTGGAGTGGAACGTGTTTGGCCAGCTCACCCGCAGCCTCTCGCTGCTGGGCGGGGTGGCCTACACCGAGGCCGAGCAGACCCAAACCAACAAAGGCCTGAACCAGGGCCGCGACCAGCTGGGCGTGCCCAAGCTCACACTGAACCTGGGGGCGGACTGGCAGGTGCCCGGCGTACAAGGCCTGTCATTGAATGGCCGTGTCAACCACACGGGCGCGCAATGGCTCACCGGCGACAACAGCGTCAAGCTGCCCGCCTGGACCACGCTGGATGCCGGTGCCCGCTACGCCACCCGCTGGGGCAGCCAGCCCGTGGTGCTGCGTGCCAGTGTCACCAACCTCACCAACCGCGCCTACTTCGAAAGCATCTGGGGCGCAGGCCGGGTGAATGTGGGCGCACCGCGTGCGGTTCGGGTGTCGGCGGCGTTTGATTTCTGATGGGTAAACCCCCAGACTGCCATAGCACCCGCTGACTGCGGGTTGCATACCAACGAAGCGGCGTGTGTCCTGGTGGGCTCGCCGCTTTTTCTTTGGGTTGTGAGTGAAAACAGGATCTGGCGCCGTGGAATAAGCGCAAGTAGCTATAAAAATAATAGCAAACGAGCTGTGCGCCTGCGATGGTTGTGCACCGTTGCAGACATGCGCAGGCCGCTAGCGGCTCCCGCTGGCCAGGCCCAGAAGCCAGGCCCAGAAGCCAGGCCTGGGCCTCCGAGGCTTCCAGCCCACCCGCAATCGTCTGCGCCAGCACCTCTGCGCTGGCCCGCAGGGCTGTGGCCTCATCCTCCGCCAGCGGCGGTAGGTAGGGCTTGGAAGCGCCCGTGTGGCCGATCACATGTGGCAGGGACACGCAGGTGCGTTACACGCCCAGCAGCTCGGGCAGGTAGGTGGAGACGGTGAACACGCTGCGCTCGTCGTCCGCAATGGCGCGCTGCAGGGCGACGCTGGCCAAGTCCCTTGCGCGCAGAACTTGCCCAGCGTCACCCCGGGCTTGCGACTGCCTAGGCCGCGCGGTTCTGTGGTTTGATGCGGAACCAGATCGAATACATCGCGGGCAGGAACACCAGCGTCAGGACGGTGCCTGCCAAGGTGCCGCCGATGAGTGTGTAAGCCAGGGTCCCCCAGAACACGGAATGGGTCAGTGGAATGAAGGCCAGGATTGCCGCCAAGGCGGTCAGGATGACAGGTCGCGCACGTTGCACGGTGGCTTCCACGACGGCATGGAATGGATCCAAGCCTTCCTGCTCGTTGTGCTGGATTTGCCCGATCAATATCAAGGTGTTGCGCATCAGAATGCCCGACAGAGCGATCAGGCCGACCAATGCGTTGATGCCGAACGGTTGCTGAAACAGGATCAGTGTGGGCACCACCCCGATCAGCCCCAGAGGACTGGTCAGGAACACCATCACCATGGCCGACATGGAGCGCACCTGCAAGATTATGATGATCAGCGTGATCGCCACCATGATCGGAAACAGCGGTGCCATGGCCGTCATCGCCTTGCCTGATTCTTCAATGGCACCGGCTTGGTCAATGCGATAGCCATGCGGCAGCGAGTCTTTGATCGGCTGAAGTTGTTTGGAGATGGCGGCAGACACGTCAGGCGGCTGAAGCTCCTCAGCGATGTCACCCCGCACGGTGATGGTGGGCATGCGATCACGGCGGCGCATGAGGGGTTCCTCCATTCGCACGTTGACCTCGCCCACTTGCGACAGCGGAATGCGCTGACCGTTGGCGGTGGTAAGCGTGAAGTCTCCCACCTTGGCCAGATCGAGCCTGGTGTTTCCGGCCGACCGTGCCGTCACCTGCACCGTGCGGATATCTTCGCGAACGGTTGTTACCGGCACACCGCTCAACAGGAACTGAAGTTGCTGCGCCACGCCGGCGGATGTCAGTCCGACCGCCTGCAAACGATCCTGCTGCAAGGTGAAATGCATCACCGGACTGCGCACGCCCCAATCGGAGTTCACCGTGCGCATCAGGGGGCTTGCCTGCATCACCTGCTGCACTTGGCCTGCAATCTCTCGCAGCTTGTCTGGGTCGGGGCCTGAGACGCGGTATGCCACAGGGTACGGCGAGTACGGCCCAAAGACGAGCTGGGTAACGCGCAGTTTTGCTTCTGGGGCCAGGCCCTGTGCGATGGCTTCACGCAGCCGCATCTTGAGCGCTTCCCGCTCTTCTTGGTTGTCGGTGCGCACCACAATCTTGGCGAACGAAGGGTCTGGCAATTCGGGCGATATGGCCAGATAGAACCGAGGCGCACCCTGGCCTATGTATGCGGTGACGATCTTCGATTCGGCCTGCTTCGCCAGCCAGGCTTCTACCTTCTGCGCTGTGGCACTGGTTCGATCAATGGACGTTCCGTAGGGCATCTGCACTTCGACCAGGACCTCTGGGCGATCGGAGATCGGGAAGAACTGCTTCTTCACAATCGCCATCCCCAGGACGGCCGCAACCATCAGGCCCACCACCGCAGCGGCAACCATCCATTTGCGGGCGATGATGGTCCCCAGCATGGTCCGAAAGCGCTCGTAACGCGGCGTACCGTACATCGCTGCATGGCCCCCTTCGACCTTCTTCAGGTCGGGCAGCATCTTGACCCCCAGGTAGGGCGTGAAAACGACGGCAACCACCCAGGAGACGATGAGTGCGATGCCCACGATCCAGAACATATTGCTGGTGTATTCGCCTGCCGTAGAGCGTGCAAAGCCGTTGGGCATGAAGCCGACTGCGGTCACCAGCGTTCCCGAGAGCATCGGGGCGGCGGTGTGGCTCCAGGCGTAGGCAGAGGCGGTGACACGGTCGTAGCCTTCCTCCATCTTCACCACCATCATCTCGATGGCGATGATGGCGTCGTCCACCAGCAAGCCCAGCGCCAGGATCAGAGACCCGAGCGTTATGCGATCAAAGTTCTTGCCTGTGGCCGCCATGATCACGAACACTGCGGCCAGCGTGAGTGGCACTGCAGCCGCCACCACCACGCCCACGCGCCAGCCCATGCTGACAAAGCACACCACCAGCACAACCATCAGCGCGGCAAAAAACTTCACCATGAACTCATCGACGGACGCACTGATGTTCACGGACTGGTCCGTCACCTTGGTCAGCCCCATGCCCAGCGGCATGTCGGCATTGATGGCGCCCACTTCGCTATCGAGTGCTTTGCCCAGATCGAGTCCGTTCCAGCCATCGCGCATGATCACCCCAAGCAGCAAGGCGGGCTCTCCGCCGTTGCGGATGATGAAGGTGGACGGGTCTTCGTAGCCGCGTTTGACCGTGGCGATGTCGGACAGCTTCAACGTCCGCCCCTGTGCCACGATGGGGGTGTTGCGAATCTTCTGGAGTTCGTCAAACGCCCCATCGATGCGGATGAAGACCTGAGGGCCGTCGGTCTCGACGGAGCCAGCGGGTGTCAAGGAGTTTTGGTTGTTCAAGGCCGTGAACACATCCTGTGGGCTGATCCCCAGCGTGGCCAGGCGCTCGTGCGAGAACTCCACATAAATCCGCTCGGACTGTTCGCCAACGATGTTGACCTTCTTCACGCCTGGTACGTGCAAGAGGCGTTGGCGAAGCTCCTCCGCATCGCGCACGAGCACGCGCTGTTGCTCGCCGTGTGCCTTGAGTGCATAGAGCGCGAAGGTAACGTCCGCGTACTCGTCGTTCACCATGGGGCCCATCACGCCAGCGGGGAGGTTTCTCGCCTCGTCGCCGAGCTTCTTGCGAGCCTGGTAGAACTCACCCTGCACCTCCGCGGGTGGGGTGGAGTCGAGCAGCGTGAGCGTGGTGAACGCCAGGCCGGGCCGCACGAATGTCTCGGTCCTGTCGTACCAGCGCAGCTCTTGCAGGCGCTTTTCGAGCTTTTCTGCGACCTGGTCCTGCATTTCCTGGGCGGTGGCACCCGGCCATGCCGTGACGATGGTCATCACCTTGACGGTGAACGCGGGGTCTTCAGCGCGGCCGAGTTTCAGGAACGAGATCACTCCCGCGAGGGAGATGAGAATGATCAAAAACAGGGTGATCGAGCGCTCGCGAACTGCGAGTGCAGAGAGGTTGAAGCGGCCTTCACTCACGGATGGCTCCCTTGGAGGCAGAAGCCGAGGCCGCCTGCGTGGCGACGCGGACCTGTGCGCCTTCGCTCAGTAGATGCGCACCCAGCGCCACGATGGTGTCGCCGGGTTGCAGTGCCCCCGTGACATGGGCTTTGTCATCTTCCACGCGAGTGATGGCGACGGTTTGGCGGTTGACTTGTTGGCCTTTCACTACCCAGACGGCAGGACCTTTGCCATCGTCGAGGATGGCGCCCAGGGGCACCTGGAACGTTGCGCTGGCGGGTTGCGGCTTGCCGTCCATCTTGAGCGTGACGGTGGTTCCCAGGGGGGCATGGGCCAGGCTGCCTTCGAGCACGTACCGCGCCTCGAAGGTGCGGGTGACCTTGTCGGCCACATCGGAAAGCTGCCGTAGTTTGGCTTGGGCGGGAGTCCCTTCCTTGCCGAACATCGTGGCCTCGGCAACCGAGCCCAGTGCGGGGCGCACCGTTTCGGGCAGCTGAATCACCGCCTCCCGCTTGCCGGCGTGTGCAATGCGCACCGCCACTTGGCCCGCCGCGACCACCTGGCCAGGCTCCACAAGGGTCTCCATGACCACGCCATCTGCATCCGCGACGAGTTGGGCGTACTGGCTGGCGTTGTGGGCCACGTCGGCCTGGGCTCGTGCTGCGCGCAGTTGCGCCTTGGCGGCATCGGCGGCGGCCTTCACTTGGTCATAGGCCGATGCCGAGATGGCACCCGTGCCGCGCAGATCGCGGTAGCGTGCTTCTTCATCGATGGCCTGCTGGGCACGCGCTTTGGCAGCCTCGACGGCATCGTCCTGGGCCTGCGCCGCAAGCTTCAGGTCCGCCGGGTCTATGCGCAGCAGGGGTTGGCCGCGCTTGACCTGTTGCCCGGTGTCTACCAAGCGTTCAAGGACTTTGCCAGGGACGCGGAAGCCGAGATCGCTTTGAACCCGCGCGGCGATGGTGCCAGTGAATGCCCTTTGGGCAGACGCGCTCGAGGCCACAGCGATCGTTCTGACGAGCGGCGCCTGAGTGCGCGGGTCTGGTGGTGTGGTTTGCCCACACGCAATCAGCGCAAATGGCAGCGTGCAGAGGGCGGCGATAGACAGATGGCGGTGCCGAAGCATGGGGAGTCCCGGTGAGTGAGCAGGACTCTATTTTGTGATTTGTGACCAATTATGTCAATGGTCACAACAAAAACTCAGGGTGACAGGCTGCGCAGCACCAGGCTGCTCAGCTGTGCTGGAGCTTGCTCTGCTTGCTCAAGACTGTGCTGCAGCAACAAAGGATTGAAGTAAGGGCGCATGATCAGAAAGATGGCAGCGCCCGCTTCATCCAGGGGTGTCTTTCTCTCGAAGTCGCCGCTTTGTCGGCCAGCTTCCAGGATGTCCAGCAGCAACTGGTAGATGCGCTTTTCATAGGCTATTGCCGCCTGCCAACGCTCCGAAGACGCAGACGTCGCAATCTCATACAGCTTCCGGTCTTCTGAGAAGAGGCGCAGCGTTGTGGTCACTATGGCCTTGAACAAGCGGCGCAGCTTTTCTGGGGGGTGCTCTGCATCCGCGACGGTCTGGCGTATCTCGGTCTCCATCTCCATCAGGCAGTTCGAGCAAATCATCTCTCCGATGACTTGCTTGGATTCGAAGAACTTGTAGATGTACGCCTTGGAAAAACCAATGGCCTTGGCCAGATCGGACACCGTGGTTTTTTCGTAGCCATATCGGCTGAAGTGCTCTTTGGCCGCACTCACGATCTGCTCGCGCACATCGTGTTCGACGGGGCCGCGCGCCGAAACAGGGTAGACGGTGGAGGTGCTCATAGGCCGAAGCTTACTCTAATGAAAAAATCCAACAACAAGTGACCAATATGTAATATAGTCACAACAACAAAACGCTGTTGGTTTCACTATGTACCGCTTCTCTGCCCTTACAGCCTTGGTCCTGGCCGGTCTTTCCACGGGCTGCGCCGTCGGGCCGGACTACGTGCCGCCTGAGGCCCCTATGCCCAAGGCCTACATTGGCGCTCAGGACATGGGGATGCCACGGGTCGCCACGACCGAGGCGGATCTGACGGCTTGGTGGGCGTCGTTTGGTGATCCGCAGCTTACGCACATGGTGGCGATTGCCCTGCAGCAGAACCTGGACTTGGCACAGGCGTCTGCCCGGGTGCTCCAAGCCCGTGCTGGAGTGGATGCGGCAAGCGCTGCGTTGCTCCCGTCGGGCAACGTCAATGCGCAAACTGCCAGAAGCTACCAGTCCGTGGAGACCCCTTTGGGGCAAGTCCTCAACGCGGTGCCTGGCTTCAATCGCTACGGAAGTGCCCACGAAGCCAACGTGGGCGCCAGTTGGGAGGTCGATCTGTTTGGGGGGCTGCGGCGAGCGAAGCAGGCTTCGTTCGCCGACTACCAAGCCACTGAGGCAGGTGCTGTGGCTGTGAGGTTGGCAGTCGTTGCCCAAACAGCGGACACCTACGTCAACATCCGTGGGCTGCAAGCCCGGCTTGCGGTAGCGCGTCAGCAGGTGCAGACACAAGAGCAACTGAAGTCCGTCGTCGACCTGCGATTACAAAAAGGCTTGGCTGCAGAACTCCAGCTTCGGCAGGTAGAAGGGGCGCTAGCCCGCGCGCGGGCCACCATCCCCGTGTTAGAGGCGGCGCTGGAGACGACGATGAACGCCATGGACGTGATGCTCGGCGCAGTGCCAGGCACCTACCGGGGCGAACTTGCAGAAGTGCGGCCCATACCTAAAGCTCCCGAAATGGCTTTGGGTGAAACCCCAGGTGATCTGCTCAGGCGCCGTCCCGACGTGATTGCGGCTGAGCGACGCCTTGCGGCCTCCAGTGCCCGCATCGGTGTAGCGATGGCGGAGTACTACCCCAAGATTTCGATCAGCGGCCTGATCGGAGGCGCTACATCCATCTCCAGCGGAAACCTCTTTACCGGCGGGGCCTCGCAGGCCGCCGCAGTGGCGGGCCTGCGCTGGAGACTGTTCGACTTCGGCCGCATCAACGCCCAGATCCACAACGCGCAAGCCCAGGAGGCAGAAGCCCTCGCAGCCTACCGGCAGGCCGTCTTGCGGGCTACCGAAGACGTGGAAAACGCACTGGTGTCTTTGAGTCGCAGGCGCGAGCAGGCTTCGCTATTGGCGGAAGGTGCGCAATCTCTGCAGCGGGCTCGGGATGCTTCTGGCGCGGCTTACGACAAGGGCGTGGTCAGCCTCATCGAAGTACTCCAGGCCGACGAAAGCCTGCTGAATGTGCTGGATGCACAGGTTCAGGCGCATACCGAATCTACGCGCTCGTCCGTGGCAATTTTCAGAGCTGTCGGTGGCGGTTGGGCTCCAGAGCAACCGCCGGTGCTCGTGAGCAGGTAGCGAGAGCGATCACCCCGGCTCACACGCCTCAGTGAAGCGGCGTTGGGCAGGCGTTGCCTTGTGATCTTTACCAGCCCCCGTACCTCGCCGAGTCAGTTGTCCTGTGCATCGCCTCGGCAAGGCCCTTGCGCAGAAAGGAGAGAGCAATTCATCACCACCACACCCATCGCGCAACAGATATCCGTGCCTTTGCGACCTCTGCAAAGGCACTCCCCCACACTTTTTGGAGGTCAACCATGTCATTTCAAAACCGTATCAACGCTCGCCTTTCCGGTGCCAGCTTCATCCCCTCCCTTGTCACTGCGTTGGCGTTGTCCGCCGTGTTCGCTGCGCACGCACAGACTCCAGAGGAGTCGTCGAAAAAGCAGGGCGCGGCGCTTTCCAGGGCCGAGGTTGTGGCTGATCTGGTGCTTTGGCGTCGCGCAGGCGTAGACCGCTACGCAGTCATGCAGTCATACAGCCTGGAAACGCAGGCTTACCAAACCGCATACCAAGAGTACCTGCGCCTGCGCAATAGTGAGCAGTTTCAGGCAGAGGTTCAGAAGGCGCTGAAGGACTGAGCCGGGATGGCGCTACGCCGTGATCTGCAACGCGTCCAGCCCGCCCGCAATCGTCTGCGCCAGTACCTCTGCGCTGGCGCGCAGGGCAGCCGCCTCATCGTCTGCCAGAGGCGGCAGGTAAGGCGCAGAAGCCCCCGTGCGTCCGATCACATGGGGCAGCGATACGCAGGTGCGCTGCACGCCCAGCAGCTCGGGCAGGTAGGTGGAGACGGTGAACACGCTGCGCTCGTCACCCACCATGGCGCGCACCAGGCGGGCGATGCAGCCGCCGATGCCGAAGTTGGACACGCCCTTGCCCGCCTTGATGCGGTAGGCGGCGGTGCGCACGTCTTCGGCCATGGTGCGCTGCAGGGCGGCGTCGATGGGGCGGCCGCTTTGCTGGGCAAAGTCCAAGAGCGGCAGGCCGCCCACCTGGGCGCCGGACCACAGCAGCACTTCCGAGTCGCCGTGCTCGCCCAGCACGTAGGCGTGCACCGAGCTGGGCGACACGCTCAGGTGGTGTGAGAGCCGGTCGCGAAAGCGGATGGAGTCGAGCGTGCAGCCCGTGCCGATGGCGCGGCCGGGGGCAACGCCCCAGCGTTGCACGGCGATGGCGGGCATCACGTCCACCGGGTTGGTGGCAAACAGCAAGATGGTGTCGGGCGCGGCGCGCAGCACCTGCTCAACGATATGGTCCACGATGCGCAGGTTCTGCTGCAGCAGCTCCAGCCGCGTCTGGCCGGGCTTGAGGCTGGCGCCTGCAGTGATCACCACCACCGCAGCGCCCGCCAGGTCGGCATAGCTGCCTTCTTGCACGCGCGCGGCGGTGCCGAAGGCGGCGGCGTGGCCAATGTCGGCGGCCTCGCCCGCAGCGCGGGCGGGGTCCACGTCCACCAGCACGATGTCGCTGACGCCGGGCGTGGACGAGAGCAGGTAGCTGGCGGCGGCACCGACCTGGCCCGCGCCGATCACTCCGATGCGTGCGCCCATGTCACAGCACTCCCATCATGGGCCACAGCGTGGCCGACAGCAGCAGGATGAGGCCCAAGCCCGCCAGCGTGAGCAGCAAGCCCACCTTGGCAAACTGGCTGGTGCCAAAGGCCCCGGTGCCGTAGCACAGCATGTTCTGCGGTGCGTTGGTGGGCAGGATGAAGCCGAACGAGACGATGAAGCTTTGGATCATGACGATGCCAAAGGCCGTCTCTTTGGACACGGGCAGCGACTGCGCAAACGCGATGAAGATGGGGATGAGCGTGCTGGCCAGCCCTGTGGCTGAGGCAAAGCCCAGGTGCAGCACGATGCTGAAAAGCGAGAGCGCACCGATCACCGCCACCACGGGCAGGGCCGACAGGCCCATTTGCCCGAGCGTCTGCTGTGCCAGCCAGGCGGCCGCGCCGGTCTTGGACAGCAGGTTGCCCAGCGAGATGGACGCGGCAAACAGCACCACCGTGCCCCAGGGCACGAGCTTTTCAGCCTGCGACCAGTGCATGACGCCGATCTTGGGCATGAGCAGCAGGGCAATGCCCAGTTGCGTGGTGGTGGTGGTGTCAAAGGGGTGCAGCATGCCTTCGGTGGACCACATCACCAGCAGCATCAGGGCCACGGCGATCAAGCGCTTTTCAGGGGCGGTGACGGGGCCCAGGGCCTGCAGTTGCTCGCGCAGCCTTTCGGTGGCGTTCTCAGACGATTCGACCTGGGGCTTCAAGATCCACAGCGACACGAAGAACAGCACCACGCTCATGCCCAGGGTGAAGGGCAGGGCCGTCAGGAACCACTGGCTCCACGTCACCGTGTGGCCGAACGCGGTTTGCATGAAGTTCAGGCTGATCAGGTTTTGCGCCGCGCCGGTCTTCACGGCCATGTTGAAGATGGAGCAGGCCTGCGCGGTGACGATCATCAGCGCAGCGCCCAGGCTGCTGCCCACGGGCAGGCCCAGGGCGGCGGTGATGCCCACCATGATCGGGATCACCGCGCCCACTCGCGCCGTGGCCGAGGGGATGAACAGCGCCAGCACAAAGCCCACCAGCATCGCGCCCACCGTGAGTCGTGCGGGCGAGATGCCCACCCGGCTCATCACGATGAGGGCCACGCGCTTGTCCAGCCCCGTGTGCTTGAGCGCCACGGCCAGAAACAGCGCAGCGGCCACCAGCAGCACAGCGGTGGACGAGAAGCCGCCCAGCATGGTGGTGAGCGCATCGGCCGAGCCCATGGGCTTGGCGCCGGGCGTGAGCGATTTGCCCATCAGCCCCACCACGGCCATGCCGGTGAGGATGACGGCGCTGTTGGCGGGCGAGACGCATTCGCTGATCCACAGCGTGATGACCAGCGCCAGCAGCGCCAGCGCGACTTGCCCCGAGGCCGTGAGGCCTGCGGGCGTGGGCAGCATGAGCACGATGCCGTACAGGGCAATGGCCAGCAGCAAAAAGCCGAACTTGCGGTTGGAACTGGGCTCGGGGTGCGAGGTGATGGGGGCTGGAGAGGGGATAGGGGAGGTGGCCGCGTTGGCCGCAGGGGGAGGTGTGTGTGAAGCAGGAGCGGTCGACATGAGAGAACACTTTCTTGTTGTGGTCCGGCGGCGCCTGTGTGGTGGGGGGATCGCCCGCCAGCCGCACCGCGCTGCCGAAAGGGCGACCCAATCAACGCCGCCCTGTGCCACAGCATGCGCCTGCTGTGCCGGTGGCGTGTTGATGGGGATCAAGGCCTTGGCGTGCGGCTTGCCCACGGGCGCGGTCCAGCAAAAATAAAGCGCAGGCAGCTATTAAATCAATAGCTGCCTGCGCTTTATTCATAAGTGCTGGAGGGGTTTTTGACTTGTAGGCTTAGCCCATCAGCACCCAGTGGTTGTCCAGCGCCATGGGCTCGGGCCAGGGCACAAAGGCGGGTTTGGCGCTGGGGTGCCAGCGCACCAGGCCGGGGGCGGTGGCCACCAGTACGCCGCCGCCGGGTTGGGGCCCGGCCCAGGCCGTGAGGGCGTAGGCCTCTTGCAGTTGCACGATGGCCGAGAGCTTGTCCGGCATGCTGGGGTGCCACAGCTGCGCCAGCCCGGCCTTGTTGCTCGACACCGCAAAGCCGCCGTTGTAGGCGGGGGTGATGTCGCCCGCGTAGCCGTGGCCGTCGTTCACGCGGCTGGGCACGCTCAGTTTGTCGCCTTCCAGCACGGCCAGGATGGGCGCTGCGGCGCGGCGGGCGGGGTCTTCGTGTTCGGCCTGCATGGCCACGCCCAGGCGGCGGGGTTCATCCGATGTGGCGGACGTGGCGGACGTGCTCCAGGCGATGTGGCGCATGCTCAGGCGCGGGTCGTCCAGCACCCAGCGCTGGGCGATGCGGCCGGTGGTGGTGTCGATGCGCACCAGGGCCGATTCCATGCGCTGCAGGTCGTATTTGGCGTCGGCCAGGTTGCGCAGCACCCCGCCGTTGGCCACCAGCAGGTGGCCTTGCGCGTCCAGCACGGGTTGGTGGGGGTCGATGCCGCCGCTGTCCCACTCGTCCCGCTTGCGCAGCGTGGCGGCGTCGCGCACGCCAATGTGGCCGCGCCCGGTGCGGTAGTTGATCTCGGTGGTGTAGAGGGTGGCGCCGTCGGGCGAGGGCACGGTGTGGCCGCTGAGCAGCACGGCGTCCCGGTCGCGGTCGAGCTGAATGCGCTCTGTCACCCGTCCCGCGCCATCGCAGCGTAGCAGCCAGGTGCCGGGCCGCACGCAGTTGACCAGCAGGCCGCCGTCTGCCTGCGGCACCAGCCCATGCGGGCGCGAGGGCAGGGCCACGGCGTAGCGGATGGTGAGCTGCTTGCGCTCCCAGTCGGCGGCCAGCACGCCAGCGTAGTGGGTGTCGGTGGCCTTGGGGCCGCGCCAGGCGGCACCGATCAGCGTGGTGGTGCTGTTGGCATCGGCACCCAGTGCCAGGGCGCGCCCGGGGGCAAGGCCCAGAGCACCCGCAGCGCCCAGGGCGGCCATGGAGGTGCCAGAGAGCAGGGTGCGGCGGTTCATGGAGGGGAAGTTCATGCGAAGGGCTCCGCAAAAAGTCGATCGGACAAGACAGGGGGCGGCGGCCCAGGCGCTGGCCAGTGGGTCGCCCGCTGCTGTGGGGGCAGAGCCTGTCGCACACCCTCGGGTGCGGTGTGGCGCTGCGGTTGGGGGCACGCGCCTGAGGGGGTGAAGCAGGCCCCGGTGCCCCTGCCCGCCGTTGGGGACCAGGGCAGGGGAGGGGCGAAGTTGCTGCGCGCCGGGCGCCCACCTCGCCCGAGTGGGGTCAGAACAAGAACTCTGCCGTCAAAGACGCCGAGCGGGGCGCGCCCAGCACCATGCGTGCGCCGTTGTTGTTCAGCGTGCTGATGTATTCCTTGTCGAACAGGTTGTAGATGTTCAGTCGCAGGTTGACGTTGCGGTTGACCTTGTAGGCCGCCATCAGGTCGGTCACCCAGTACGAAGGGATCTTGGGCATGTTGGACACGTTGAGCGCCGTGCCAGCGGTGACCACTCGCTTTTGGTCAGACACATAGCGTGCGCCGCCACCCAGGGTGAAGGCGCCCCAGGTGTACGAGGTCCAGGCCGTGGCCGTGAGGTCGGGTGACCAGCGCACGCTGTCGGTGTTGGTCACGGCGCCGGTGCTGCCCAGGCTGTTTTGGCCCAGGGCCTTGGTCTGTGTCTTGGCAATGCCTGCCGACACCTGCCAGAAGGGGGTGATCTGGCCCACGGCGGCCAGCTCGATGCCCTGCACGCGGGTCTTGCCGTACTGGGTGTAGATGCCGGTGACCGCGTCGTACGAGATCTGCTTGTTGTTCTCGGTGCGGAACACGGCAGCGCTCAGGTTCAGGCGGTTGTCCAGCAGCTCCCACTTGGTGCCCAGCTCAATGTTGCGCGTCTCTTGCGGGTCCAGCGCGGCGTTGTTCTGGTTGGTGGAGGTGGACGACAGCGCGAAGTTGGAGCCGCCAGGGGGCGTGAGCGAGTTGGCCAGGGAGGCGTAGATGCTGCCGTTGGCCGCAGGCTTGTACAGCGTGCCCAGCTTCCAGCTGGTGAGGTTGCCCGAGGTACTCAGCGCCGATGGCGCCAGCGAGCCTGCAGCGTAGCCGGGGTAGCTGGTCAGGTTGCTGGTGGTGACGATGGTGCTGGCATCGGTCTTGGTGCGGTAGTGCTCGAACCGGAGGCCGCCATTGAGCTGCCACTGCTCGTTCAGTTGCAGCGTATCGAAGGCATACAGCGCCGCCGTGTTGGTGCTGCCGTCGGTGTCGGCTCCGGTGCGGTAGGGCACGCCCAGCGCGTCGCTGGCGCTGGGGGCGTACAGGTTGGCGGCCGGGGCGTTCACGGCGGCGTAGGTCACGCCGTTGATGGTTTGCGCGGCGGTGCCAAAGCCGAGGTTCTTCTGGCGCTCGTGCATGAACTCCAGCCCGGCCGACAGGGTGTGCTTGAGGCTGCCGGTGCTGAACTGGCTGGTCACGTTGGTCAGGTTGGCCAGCACGTCGTTGGTCTGGTCGGTGCGCTGCAATGACCGCGCGGCCGTCCAGCTGCTGGGGTTGGCCAGGTTGGTGGCGGTGATGGCGCCCACGCTGGTCAGGCGGCGGTCCATCTGGGTGGTGCCCGCGCGCGCAATGTTGCGCACCACGGTGCCACCGCCCAGGTCGTGCTCGAACTTGGCGGTCACCATGTCGGCATCGACCTTTTCGTAGTCGTCCCTGCTGCCGTAGAAGTTCTCAGGGTTCACGCGTGGCGCAGTGCGCACCTGGGCCGCTGCGTTGTAAAAGCCCGGCATGCCGATGGTGGAGATGCCGCCATCGGGCACGTTGTCCTGGCGCACGTGCTGCGAGTACAGGTAGATGCGTGTGGGCGTGCCCAGGCCCCAGGCGAACGAAGGGGCGATGGCGTAGCCGTTGTTCTCCACCACGTTGCGGCCTTCCACGCCGCCCGCCTGGCCCATGAGGTTCAGGCGCGCGGCGGATGTCTCGCCCAGTTGCTTGTTCAGGTCGGCCGTCACGCGCTTGTTGTTGGCGGTGTTCACGGTGGTGGTCACGCCGTATTGGTCGGTGCGGGTGGGCAGCTTGGAGATCAGGTTGATGTAACCCGATGCCGCGCCCCGGCCAATGTCAGTGCCTGCGGGGCCCTTCATCACTTCGACCTGGTCGATGTTGAAGATGTCGCGGGTGATGGCGCCCAGGTCGCGGATGCCGTCGATGAAGGTGGCGGTCTGGGTCGAGAACGCCCGCAGCTGGAAGGTGTCACCCGCCGAGGTGTTGCCGCCTTCGCCCAGCTGCATGGTGATGCCGGGGGTGTTGCGCAGTGCGTCCATCAGCGATGCTGCGCCTTGTTCGCGGATCACCTCCTGGTTGATGACGGAGATGGTCTGGGGGATGTCCACCAGCGGCTGTGTAAGTTTGGGGTTGGCCAGCCGGTCGGTTTTGTAGGGGACGGTGGCCTCGGAGCGTATCGTCGTCTCAGGCAGGCTTTTCTCGGCCGTCTGGGCCTGGATGACACCGGGCAGGGCTGCAATGGCAAGCGCCAGCAGATGCAGTGGAACGGTGTGGTGGGGGCTGCGGATGCGCGCCATGGTTTCTCCTCGATGTTGTGTGCGGACTTGGCTGACGTTCCGCAAAGCGCTGGGGCGCTGTGTATCGAGCAGATGGCTGGCTGGCCAACTATTGTAAATAATTGAGAATCATTATCAAATGCGAGTTGGGTGGTATGTCGCCAACGCACCACGCGGCAGGGCCCTGCGCTGTGAAGCCAGCGCACGCAAGGGGCTCATGCCATTTCTAAATCCCCCTGACGTTGTTGCTTCGCCTTGCCGTGCTTCAGCACTGTCTGCGGCTTCGCGCCTAGTTAGGAATGATTTGGAAATGGAATCAGGTATTGCCCACGTAGGGGTTGCTGCGACGCTCGCGCCCGAACGTGCTTTCAGGGCCATGGCCGGGGATGAACACCGTCTGGTCGCCCATGGGCCACAGGCGCTGGGTGATGCTGTCGATGAGCTGCTGGTGGTTGCCCTGGGGGAAGTCGGTGCGGCCGATGCTGCCAGCAAACAGCACGTCGCCCACAAACGCCCGGTCAATCTGCGGCGCATGGAACACCACGTGCCCCGGTGTGTGGCCGGGGCAGTGGCGCACGTTCAGCGTCTCGTTGCCTAGTTGCACTGTGTCGCCATCGTGCAGCCAGCGCGTGGGCGTGAAGGGCTGCGCGGGTGGAAAGCCAAACATTGCGCTTTGCTCCGCCAGCCCGTCAATCCAGAACTGGTCACCCGGGTGCGGCCCCACGATGGGCAACTGCAGGCGCTGCGCCAGCTCGCCCGTGCCGCCTGCGTGGTCGATGTGGGCGTGGGTGAGCCAGATCTGCGAGAGCGTGAGCCCCAAGCGATCCACCTCACCCAGAAGCACATCCAAGTCGCCCCCTGGGTCAATCACAGCGGCCTGGTGGGTGGCATCGCACCACACGATGGACGCGTTTTGCTGGAATGGGGTGACGGGGACTGTGAGGTAATTCAGCATGGGGGTGATTGGTGGTTGCTAACAGAGAATGGCTTTTGCAAACAATGGGTGGTCAAGTCTTCTAACCGAGTGTGGCTGGTGGCCGGTCGTGCTGTTTCATCGCTTCATGCTCACCCTGAGCAAGCAGACCACACGCATCTCCACGCGCGAATAGGTCGCTTCAGAGGTTGCTGGCCGCCAGCACCTCGGGCATGTCGGTCAAGCCCCGCAGCACTTTTTCAATGCCGTCCTGGCGCAGGGTAAGCATGCCGGCCGCCAAGGCGGCTTGACGGATTTCTGCGGCCGAGGCACGGCGGCGTATGTGCTGGCGGATGGCTTCGTCACTGAGCATCAATTCATGGATGCCCATGCGCCCGCGGTAGCCGTGGCCCTCGCACTCCTGACAGCCCGCGCGGCGCCAGAGCTGCAATTCGCCAGAACCCGTGCCGTAGTTGTCGCGCCAGCGCTGGACCAGCGCCGCACGGCCTTCGGGGCTGTTGCCCGAGCCGCTGGGCAGGTATTGGGATGCCATGCCCAGCAGGGTTTCATCGTCCGCCACCACGGGTTCGCGGCAAGCTTTGCACAGGCGCCGTACCAGGCGCTGCGCAAGGATGGCCAACAGCGAATCCGAGAAGTTGAACGAGTCCAGGCCGATCTCCAACAACCGCGCAATGCTCTCGGGTGCCGAATTGGTGTGCAGGGTTGAGAGCACCAGATGGCCCGTGAGCGATGCTTCAATGGCGATGCGCGAGGTTTCCTCGTCACGCATTTCGCCGATCATGATGACGTCTGGGTCGGCGCGCAAAAAGGTGCGCATGGCGGCAGCAAAGGTCCAGCCGATGCGCGGGTTGACCTGCACCTGGCGCAGCCCACTCTGGGTTATTTCGATCGGGTCCTCGGCCGTCCAGATCTTGCGGCCAGCGGTGTTGATGTCGCTGATGACCGAGTGCAGTGTCGTGGTCTTGCCGCAGCCCGTGGGGCCCACCACCAGCACCAGCCCGTAAGGTTTGCGCACCATGTCACGCATGGCCTTCAGGTTGGCCGGCGTGAGCCCAATGGCATCCAGCGGCAAGGGCTTGGCGCCTGCCAGCAGCCGCAACACCACATCCTCCAGACCGCGCGAAGTGGGCACCGTGACGACCCGCAGCTCTACTGGTGGGCCGCCGAAGCGAGAGAAATCGATCTTGCCATCCTGGGGCTTGCGGTGCTCCGAGATGTCCATGTTGGCCATGATCTTGATGCGGGCTACCAAGGCATAGCGAAAGCGCGCGGGCAACTCCAAGTGGGGCACCAAGTCGCCATCAATGCGCAAGCGAATGCGCACGTTCAGGGGCGCGGGTTCGGTTTCGATGTGGATGTCAGAGGCGCGGTGGGCGATGGCTTCGTTGATGACCGAGTTGATCAGCCGCACCAGCGTGTTGTCCGATTCACTCACTACATCGGTATCGGTCGTGTGGCTGTCCGGGGCCGAGTCGTTCAGGTCCTGGGCCAGCTCTTGCGAGGTGGCGCGTGCGGCGGGCGGTGTGCGCACGCCGTCTTTTGCTCCACCAGCGGCGATTTTGCCCTGTGGCGCATCAGATGCATCCCCTGGGTGAACGCTGTATGCCTGGGCGATGGCGGGAGCCAATGTGCCTGGCGCGGCTTTGATGGGAATCAGCCGCCGTTGGGTCAGAAAGCGCAGTTCGCTGAGCAGCATCCGGTCGTATGGATCGGCCATGAGTAGCGCCAAGGATTCGTCGCGCGCCAGCACGGGCAGCACCGATTCGCGCTCGGCCACGGTGCGGGGCACCAAGGCCAGTGCATCGGGCTCCGGCTGGAGGTGGGCGGGGTCGACCATGTACTCGCCCAGCCAGGTGGAAATCACTTGCCGCAATTGGTCCTGGCTCAGGTCGTGCTGCTCCACCAAGATCTGGCCAATCGGGCGTGCGTTCCCTTTGTCCCGTTCCTGCTGCTGGGTCTGCAAGCTGCTGGCCAACGCGGCCGGGGTGATCAGCCCGGCATGCAGCAGCGCCTCCCCCAAGTGGCGGGCCTTGCCAATGGCCGGGTGCGGCGTGGAAAGCAGCATCCACAACGCATCGGTGCTTTGCGGCTGGATGCATTGGAGCAGGGAGGCCTCGGTGTCTTTGGGGAAGGACATGGCAGTGGGTCAGAGCGCGAACTCGTATTCCACGGTGATGGGCGCGTGGTCTGAAAATTTTTCGCCCTTGTAAATGGACTCTGTGCGCGCCAGTGCCGCCATGGCGGGTGTGGCCAAGTGGTAGTCCAGCCGCCAACCCACATTGTTGGCATAAGCCTGGCCCCGGTTGCTCCACCAGGTGTAGGCGGTGTCCGTGGTGGCAGGTTGTAACTGACGGTAAACGTCGACCAGGGCGCCGCCATCGCCACTTGTGTCTAACAACTTTGTCATCCAGGCACGTTCTTCGGGCAGGAAGCCGCTGTTTTTCTGGTTGCTGCGCCAGTTCTTCAAGTCAATGTTTTGGTGGGCGATGTTGACGTCGCCGCACAGGATGAATTCACGCCCCGTCTTGAGTTGCATGAGGTGCGGGTAGAACTCGGCCAGGAAGCGAAATTTGGCCTGCTGGCGCTCTTCGCTGGAAGAGCCACTGGGAAAGTAGGCGCTCACAATGGAGAGCTTGCGCGCTGGCGTGTCAAAGCGCAGCTCTACGTAGCGGCCCTCCAGGTCAAACTCGGGCGAGTTGTAGCCCACGATGACGTCTGAAGGCTCGTGCCGGGTGTAAATGCCTACCCCTGAATAGCCCTTTTTCTGCGCAAAATGGAAGTGCCCCGTCAGGCCCGCCAGCACCTCGAAGCGGGTGGTAATGTCGGCGGCCTGGGCCTTCACTTCTTGCACGCAAATACAATCCGGCCGCGTGGTGGCGATCCAGCTCTCCACGCCTTTGCTGGTGGCCGAACGGATGCCATTGAGATTGAGGCTGGTTAATTTGAACAAGGAATTTCCCATGGTGGATGTTGGCGCGCAAGCCTTGGACGACGGCGCTTTGGCGCAGGATTTTGTACGTTTTGCCGTGGAATCGGGCGTCTTGCGATTCGGGGAATTCAAGACCAAAGCGGGCCGGATGAGCCCGTATTTCTTCAACGCCGGTCTGTTTGACGACGGGGCCAAGATGGGCCGTCTGGCGGAATTCTATGCAAAAGCCCTACTGGCCAGCGGCATCGAATTCGACATGGTTTTTGGTCCCGCCTACAAGGGCATTCCGCTGGCTGCCACCGTGGCAGTAGAGCTGGCCCGCCTGGGCCGCAACGTGCCGTTTGCCTACAACCGCAAAGAGGCTAAGGCCCATGGCGAAGGTGGCACGTTGGTGGGCGCCCCGCTCAAAGGCCGGGTGTTGATCGTGGACGATGTGATGTCTGCGGGCACGGCCGCACGCGAGTCCATAGCGCTCATTCAGGCCGCAGGGGCGACCCCCCACGCCTTGGCCATTGCGCTGGACCGCCAGGAAAAAGCCACAGAGAATGGTGTGGACGTGGAGCACAGTGCGGTGCAGTACGTGCGCAACCAGTTGGGCATGCAGGTGTGCGTGATTGCCAAGCTGGCAGATTTATTGCTTTATCTCTCTCAAAACGGGGGGGCGGAGATGCGCGTCCATCACGAGCGGGTCTTTGCATATCGCCAAAAATATGGCGTCACAGAAGGATAAGGAACTTGAAAAAATGGGCGGCGAGTGCAGTGGGGATCGCGCTGTGGGCGGGCATCACTGCGCTTGCCTCTGCCCAAGGCATCTACACCTGCGTTGACAAGCACGGCCGCCGTTTGACGGCTGATCGCCCCATCCTTGAGTGCCTGGACCGTGAACAGCGTGAGCTGAGTCCCTCAGGGGTTACCCGGCGCCAGATTGGCCCCTCGCTGTCAGACAGCGAGCGTGCGGCCCAAGAAGCCCAGCAACGCAAAGAAGCCGAAGAGCGCGTGCGTGTGATGGAAGAGCGCCGCCGCGAGCGCGCATTGGTAGCACGCTACCCCGACAAAGCCACCCACGACATCGAGCGCAACGCCGCCTTGCTGATGGTGGACGAGGTCACCTCGACGGCTGAAAAGCGCGTTGTTGAACTCAAGGAACAACGCAAGGCGTTTGACCTGGAGATGGAGTTCTACAAAAAAGATCCCAACAAAGCGCCCATGACCTTGCGCCGCAAGATCGGCGAAAACGAAGACAGCATTGCAGAGCAGCAGCGTTTTATCCTCGGCCAGGACCAGGAAAAGCGCAAGGTGAACCAGCGGTTTGATGTGGAGCTGGCCAAGCTCAAGGTTCTGTGGGATGCCTATAAACCTGTGAGCCTGCCTGCTGCATCGGCCACGCAACCTGCGGCGGCGTCGGCAGCCCGCTGATGGGTAGCAGCGATAAAAAAGCCCCTCTGGAATGAACCCGAGGGGCTTTTTCAATGGGGGGAGCAAGCCAGGGACTTTCAGTGCCCCTGCCTGCCCTTTGCGCTTCAGGCCGACAGCTTGGCCCGCAGCAAATCGTTGACCTGCTGCGGATTGGCTTTGCCCTTGCTGGCCTTCATGATCTGGCCCACCAGCGCATTGAATGCCTTGTCCTTGCCTGCGCGGAACTGGGCTACGTTGTCGGCGTTGGCGGCGATCACTTCATCGATGATGGCCTCCAGCGCGCCGGAGTCGTTCATCTGCTTGAGGCCCTTGGCTTCAATGATGGCGTCCACATCGACAGACTCGCCTGTCCACAGTGCATCAAACACCTGCTTGGCAGCGTTGTTGGAGATGGTGCCGTCGGCGATACGCGCGATCAGTGCGCCCAACTGCACTGCAGGCACCGGGGCCGCTTCAATACCAGACTCGCTGGCATTCAGGCGACGTGACAACTCGCCCATGATCCAGTTGCTGGCCAGCTTGGCCTGACCGCAGGCTTTGGCGGCGGCTTCAAAGTAGGCCGCCATCGCCTTGCTCTGCGTCAGCGTGGTGGCGTCGTACTCGGGCAGGCCGTAGTCGGCCACAAAGCGCGCAGCCATCGTGCGGGGCAGCTCCGCCATCTGGGCGCGTTGCTCGTCAATCCAGGCTTGCGAGATCTGCAGTGGTGGCAGGTCTGGGTCAGGGAAGTAGCGGTAATCGGCCGCGTCTTCCTTGGTGCGCATGGCGCGTGTTTCGCCCGTGTCGGGGTCGAACAGCACAGTGGCTTGCTGGATGGCATGGCCGTCTTCGATCTGCTCGATCTGCCAGCGGATTTCGTAGTCGATCGCCTGCTGCATGAACTTGAACGAGTTCAGGTTCTTGATCTCGCGGCGCGTGCCCAGCGGTTGGCCGGGTTTGCGCACCGACACGTTGGCGTCGCAGCGGAAGCTGCCCTCTTGCATGTTGCCGTCGCAAATGCCGATCCAGGTCACGATCTTGTGCAGCTCTTTGGCGTAGGCCACGGCTTCTTCGCTGGAGCCCATGTCGGGCTCGGTCACGATTTCCAGCAGGGGCGTGCCTGCACGGTTCAGGTCGATGCCTGACTGGCCAATGAAGTCTTCGTGCAGCGATTTGCCCGCATCTTCTTCCAAATGGGCGCGCACCAGGCGCACGGTCTTTTTCTCATCGCCCAAAAAGAACTCGACTTCGCCGCCTTGCACCACCGGGATTTCAAACTGGCTGATCTGGTAGCCCTTGGGCAAGTCAGGGTAGAAGTAATTCTTGCGGGCAAAAATGCTCTCTGGCGCAATGTGGGAGCCGAGAGCCAGTCCTAATTTGATAGCGCACTCAACCGCCTTGCGGTTCATCACCGGCAGGGTGCCAGGCAGTGCCAAGTCCACCGGGCTGGCCTGGGTGTTGGGCTCGGCACCAAAGGCCGTGGGCGAGCGGCTGAAAATCTTGCTCTGCGTGGCCAGCTGGGCGTGGGTTTCAAAGCCGATGACGACTTCGTACCCGTGAATCAATTTGCTCGTCGTCATAAATCAAAGCCCTCCGGGCTGGCGGAGGTGAAAGTCGGTGGCTTGCTGCAGGCGGTGCGCGGTGTTCAGCAACTGGGCTTCCTTGAAGTAGTTGCCGATCAGTTGCAGTCCCACGGGCATACCGCCTTCGCCAAAACCTGCTGGCACGCTCATGCCGGGCAGGCCGGCCAGCGACGCAGGCAGGGTGAAGATGTCGGCCAGGTAGTCGGCCAGTGGGTCGCTGCCGTGTTCGCCCAGCTTCCATGCCACCGTGGGTGCCACGGGTCCAGCGATCACATCGCATTCCTTGAAGGCGTTCTGGAAGTCGTCGGCAATCATGCGGCGAATCTTTTGGGCCTGCAGGTAGTAGGCGTCGTAGTAGCCGTGGCTCAGCACGTAGGCACCGATCATGATGCGGCGCTTGACCTCGTCGCCAAAGCCTTCGGCGCGGGTCTTTTTGTACATGTCCACCAGGTCGGTGTAATCCTTGGCGCGGTGGCCAAACTTCACGCCGTCAAAGCGGCTGAGGTTGGACGACGCTTCGGCTGGCGCAATGATGTAGTACACCGGGATCGACAACTCGGTGCGCGGCAGCGTGATGGGCACGAGCTTGGCGCCGAGCTTTTCGTATTCCTTGAGCGCGGCATCCACGGCAGCGCGCACATCGGGCGCCAAGCCATCGCCAAAGAATTCGGCGGGGATGCCGATGCGCAGGCCTTCGATGGAGTCATTGAGCTTGGCACTGAAGTCTTCCGCAGGCACATCCAGCGACGTGGAGTCGCGGTCGGCGTCAGGCCCGCACATGGCCGACAGCAGCAGCGCGCAGTCTTCGGCGCTGCGGGCCATGGGGCCGGCCTGGTCCAGGCTGGAGGCGAAGGCGATCATGCCGTAGCGGCTGGCGCGGCCATACGTGGGCTTGATGCCGGTGATGCCGCAAAACGATGCCGGCTGGCGGATCGAGCCGCCCGTGTCTGTGCCCGTGACGGCCGGTGCCAGGCGCGCAGCGACGGCGACAGCGCTGCCGCCCGATGAGCCGCCGGGAATTCGGCTGGTGTCCCAGGGGTTGCGTATGGGGGCGGGGGCGTCAAAACCCACGGGGGCCACCGCAGAATTCTCGTTGGCCGAACCCATGGCGAACTCGTCGCAATTGAGCTTGCCCAGTGTCACGGCGCCAGCCTCGGCCAGCTTGGTGACCACGGTGGCGTCAAAGGGTGACTGGTAGCCCGCGAGCATTTTGGAGCCTGCTGTGCTGGGAAAATCTTTGGTAACAAAGATGTCCTTGTGCGCGATGGGTACACCCGCCAGGGGCCCGGCGGTGCCAGCGGCAATGCGCGCGTCGGCCGCTTGGGCCTGGGCCAAGGTGGCGTCTTCATTCAGGGCCACGTAGGCGCCCAGGGTGGGGTGGGCCTTGGTGCGGGCCAGGAAATGCTGGGCGGCTTCCACGGCGGAAACCTGGCGGTTGCGCAGCTGGCGTGCCAGCTCGGTCACACTCAGGTCGTGCAGTGCGGTGGGGTTCTGGATCATGGGACTTACTCAATCACTTTGGGCACGAGGAACAGGCCGCGCTCCACGGCTGGCGCACTCTTTTGGTTGGCTTCGCGGTTGTTGGGCTCGCTGGCGATGTCTTCGCGCAGGCGCAAGGCCACGGCCTGGATGGCTGCCACGGGGTGGGCCAGGGGCTCAATCCCTTGGGTATCCACAGCCCGCATTTGCTCCACAACGTCGAAAAAGCCGTTCAATTGTGTGAGCATGCGCTCACTTTCTGATGGTGTGAGCTCCAGTCGCGCCAGATTGGCGATGCGACCAATGTCCTGAGGGGTCAGTGCCATAGGGAAAATATTTCTCGGGATACCAGATGTAAAGCTGTGATCCGGGTCATGCCGGAGGGAGTTATTCACAGGGGATGGGGTATTATCCCGGCTTTGCCGCAATACCCTCTTTTCAGCCGGTCATTGTGCGAAAAAAGTGATATTTGACTCCCACCCACTCCCTGACACACCCGGCGATGGCAGGCCGACGCGCATGCCGTGCCTGAGAGGATTTTTGAATGTTCGGAGCTTTTCGTCGGTACTTCTCCACCGACCTTGCCATTGACCTTGGCACCGCCAATACCCTCATTTTTGCCCGTGACAAAGGTATCGTTCTGGACGAGCCCTCGGTGGTCGCTATCCGCCACGAAGGCGGCCCCCACGGCAAGAAGGTCATCCAGGCGGTGGGCCACGAAGCCAAAGCCATGCTAGGCAAAGTGCCCGGCAACATCGAAGCCATCCGGCCCATGAAGGATGGCGTGATCGCCGACTTCGTGATCACCGAACAGATGATCAAGCAGTTCATCAAGATGGTGCACCCGCGCACGCTGTTCACCCCCAGCCCGCGCATCATCATCTGCGTGCCTTGTGGTTCCACCCAGGTCGAGCGCCGCGCCATCAAGGACGCCGCTGAAGCGGCAGGCGCCACGGCGGTGTACCTGATTGAAGAGCCCATGGCCGCTGGCATCGGTGCGGGCCTGCCGGTCTCTGAAGCCTCTGGCTCCATGGTCGTCGACATCGGCGGCGGAACGACTGAAGTGGGCGTGATCTCGCTGGGCGGCATGGTCTACAAGGGCAGTGTGCGCGTGGGTGGCGACAAATTTGACGAAGCCATCATCAACTACATCCGCCGCAACTACGGCATGCTCATTGGCGAGCCCACGGCTGAAGCCATTAAGAAGAACATTGGCTCGGCCTTCCCAGGCTCTGAAGTGCGCGAGATGGAAGTCAAGGGGCGCAACCTGTCTGAAGGCGTGCCGCGCAGCTTCACCATCTCCAGCAACGAAGTGCTGGAAGCCCTGACAGACCCGCTCAACCAGATCGTCTCGGCCGTGAAAAACGCGCTGGAGCAAACCCCCCCTGAATTGGGTGCCGACATTTCTGACCGCGGCATGATGCTGACCGGCGGCGGCGCGCTGTTGCGCGACCTGGACCGTTTGCTGGCCGAAGAAACCGGCCTGCCCGTGCTGGTGGCCGAAGACCCACTGACCTGCGTGGTACGAGGTTGCGGCATTGCGCTGGAGCGCATGGACCGCCTGGGCAGCATCTTCACCAGCGAGTAATGTGCAAGCCTGGGGCCTTCTTTCGCAGGGGGCTCTGGGTCAGAACCGCGTGATCGCTGATGTCTTCGTGCTTTGTGAGTCCACTGCAGTGACCCAGCCCCTGCGCGCCCCTTCCTGAGTACTGCCCTCTATGCCCCTGGGAACCCTAGACCGCAGTGCGCCACCTTTCTTCAAGCAGGGCCCGTCGGCCCTGTCGCGCTTGGCCGCGTTCAGCGCGCTGGCGCTGTTCTTGATGGTGGCCGATGCCCGCTTTCAAATCACCGGGCCCGTGCGCCAGGCCATTGGCTCGGTGCTCTATCCGGTGCAGTGGTTGGTGTTCCAGCCGGTGGAGTTGGCACGCCACGGCTCGGGCTACTTCCAATCCTTGCAATCGGCCCAGGCCGATGCCGATGCTGCCGCGCAAAAGCTGGTACTGGTGTCGCAGCAGGCGCACCAGGCCGAGCAACTGGCGCAAGAGAACGTGCGCCTGCGCAAGCTTCTGGCGCTGCGCGAGCGCCTGCAGACGCCCGCCCAGGCCGCCCAGGTGATTTACGACACCGCCGACCCCTACACCCGCCGCGTGGTGATTGACCAGGGGCAGTTGCATGGCGTGGAGCAGGGCGTGCCCGTGATGGACGAAGGCGGCGTGCTGGGGCAGGTGACGCGGGTGTTTCCCCTGGTGAGCGAAGTCACGCTGCTGGTGGACAGAGATCAGGCCATCCCGGTGCTGAACCTGCGCACCGGCGCACGCGCCGTGGCGTATGGTGACCCGATGGCCGAGCACGGTGGTGGCATTGAGCTGCGCTTTATCCAGGCCAATGCCGATGTGCGCGAGGACGACCTGCTCACCACCAGCGGGGTGGACGGCGTCTATCCCCCAGGCCTGCCTGTGGCCCGCGTGACCCATGTGGAACGCCGTGCCGACTCGGCCTTTGCCCGCATCTACTGCAAGCCCCTGGCCCAGGTGCAGGGTGTGCGCCATGTGATGGTGCTCAAACCCCTGACCGACCACCTGCCGCCCCGGCCTGAGCCCGCCCCCACCGTGACCAGCAAGAGGGCGCGCAAATGATCATGCCCCGTGGCCAGCAGTTGCTGCTGCCTGTCAACCCGGTTTTCATTGTCGTCAGCCTGCTGGTGGGCCTGGCCGTCAATCTGGTGCCCTTGGGGCGCTGGGTGTGGCTGCCGGACTTGCTGATGGTGCTGATCGTGTTCTGGAGCGTGCACCAGCCCCTGCGGGTGGGCATGGGCGTGGCGTTTGCGCTGGGGCTGTGCATGGATGTGGCGCAGTCTGCGTTGCTGGGCCAGCACGCGCTGGCCTACACCGTGCTCTCCTTCAGCGCCACGGCCATGCACCGGCGCTTGCTGTGGTTCAGCGTGCCCTCGCAGGCCCTGCAGTTATTGCCCATGTTTGCCATGGCGCATGGCATCGAGACCTTGCTGCGGATGGTCACCGGCGGCATCTTCCCGGGCTTCTGGGTGTTGTTGGCGCCTGCGCTGGAAGTCGCTTTGTGGCCCCTGGCCAGCTGGGTGCTGCTGGCCCCGCAGCGCCGCCCGCCCGATCGCGACGAGAACCGCCCCCTGTGACCATGGTGAGCGCACGAACGTTACGACGGCTCGCAGTGCAAGCCTGGAGGGGCAGCACACATGACTGAAATCCGCAACGTTGCCGCCGACGCATCGCGCCTGCGCCTGCGCGTGCTGGTGGTGGCCGCCGTGGTGTTTTTGGCGTTCGGCCTCATCGTGGCGCGGCTGCTGTATTTGCAGGTGGTGCGCCACGAAGATCTGGCCGCCCAGGCCGAGAGCAACCGCACGGCCGTGGTGCCCATCGTGCCCAACCGGGGCCTGATCCTGGACCGCAATGGCGTGGTGCTGGCCACCAACTACGCGGCCTACACGCTGGAGATCACCCCATCGCGCGCAGCCCCGCTGGACGACACCATCGACGCGCTGGCCAAGGTGGTGGACATCCACCAGCGCGACCGGCGGCGCTTCAAGCGCTTGCTGGAAGAGTCGCGCAATTTCGAGTCGCTGCCCATTCGCACCCGCCTGAGTGATGAGGAAGTGGCGCGCTTTGCCGCGCAGCAGTACCGCTTTCCGGGGGTGGAGATCAAGGCGCGCCTGTTCCGCAACTACCCCCTGGGCGAGATCGGCAGCCACGCCATTGGCTACATTGGCCGTATCAACCAGAACGAGAAGCAGCGCATTCAGGACGCGGACGACGAGGCCAACTACCGGGGTACCGAATACATCGGCAAGCTGGGGGTGGAGCAAAGCTTTGAATCCGACCTGCACGGCATCACCGGCGTGGAGCAAATGGAGACATCGGCCGGCGGGCGTGCCGTGCGCAAGCTGGCCAGCCGTCCTGCCACACCGGGCAAGAGCGTGATGATCTCGCTGGACATCAAGTTGCAGAAGATGGTGGAAGACCTGTTTGGTGACCGCCGTGGCGCCCTGGTGGCCATCGATCCGCGCAACGGCGAAGTGCTGGCCCTGGTGAGCAAGCCCACGTTTGATCCCAACCTCTTTGTCGAAGGCATTGACGTGGAGAACTGGACCGCGCTCAACGAATCCATCGACAAACCCCTTCTCAACCGCGCACTGCGCGGGCTGTACCCGCCGGGGTCCACCTACAAGCCCTTCATGGCGCTGGCGGCGCTGGAGCTGAACAAGCGCTCGCCCAGCATGATCGTCAACGACCCGGGTTTTTACAACTTCGGTGGCCGCACCTTCCGCAGCCACGAAGGCGGCTTGGGCGCGCTCGACATGCACCGGGCCATCCAGTTCTCCAGTAACACCTACTTTTACTCACTGGCGGTGGAGATGGGGGTGGACACCATCCACGACTTCATGAAGCCCCTGACGTTCGGGCAGTCCACTGGCATTGACCTGAACGGCGAAGTGCGCGGCACCCTGCCCAGCACCGAATGGAAGCGCAACACCTACAAGCGCCCGGAAATGAAGCGCTGGTTCCCTGGCGAGACGGTGTCGCTGGGCATTGGCCAGGGCTACAACAACTTCACCATGCTGCAGCTGGCTGTGGCCGAGGCCACGCTGGCCAATGGCGGCACGCGCTACGCGCCGCACCTCATCAAGGCTGTCAGAGACACGGTGACGGGCGAGCTGACACCGGTGCCCCAGCCGCCTGGCAAAGACCTGGGCTACAAGCCCAAGAACGTGGAGATCGTGCGCAACGCGCTGGTGGCGGTGAACAAGGGCGGCACCGGCACCCGTATCTTTGCCGGGGCGCCGTACACCTCCGCCGGTAAAACCGGCACCGCACAGGCGGTGAGCCTGGGCCAGAACGTCAAATACAACGCCAAGGCGATGGAAGAGCACCAGCGCGACCACTCGCTCTTTGCCGCGTTCGCACCCGCTGAGTCACCGCAGATCGTGGTGGCCTTGATTGTGGAAAACGCGGGCTTTGGTGCCGCCGCCGCCGGGCCCATCGCGCGGCGCGTGTTTGACTACTGGTTGCAGGGCGAATACCCCAACGAGGAAGACATCCAGGCCGTGCGCAAAGGCCAGGCTGCTGCGCCAATTGGCAAACCGCGCCGGGCAGACGAAGTCACCTTGCGCTGAGCCTGAAGCAGGCCGCAGCCGCCTATGTGCCGTCTCGGCAAAGCGATTGCTAACACCTGCTCACAGCATGCGTGCGCCATTGGCATCACAATCCGGCCGCTTTCGCCCTTCGGAGGAGAGCACCCGATTGCTACCTGCCGGCGGACACCATGCAACGCCAACGCCGCCGGGCCCTGGGGGCCCTTCCTGTTTTTCTGCTCACGGCGTGCGGCGGAGGTGGTGGGGGCGATGCTCCGACCAGCCCGACCAGCCCGACCAGCCCGACCAGCCCGACCAGCCCGACCAGCCCCGGCACGCCTTCGGTGCCTCCCTCGGGCGTTACGTACGGCAACCTCTCGCGCGCCAGCCTGGGCGCTGGGGCCTCGCTCAATGGGGCCATTCCGTTCCCTGCGGACAACCCCTGGAACACCGACATCAGTGCCGCCGAGGTTGACCCGAACTCCGAGCGCCTGATCGCCAGCATGGGTGCCGACACGGGCCTGTACCGCGACTTTGGCTCGGGCCTGTGGGACGGGGCGCCCATCGGCATTCCGTACCGCGTGGTGTCCGGCCAGCAGGCCACGGTGGTGATCGAGTACCAAGCCTATGGGGACGAAAGTGACCCTGGCCCGTTCCCCATCCCGCTGGACGCGCCTGTGGAAGGCGCGCCGGGGCGGGGCGGGGACCGGCATGTGCTGGTGATCGACCGGGACAATCAGCGCCTCTATGAATTGGGACGTGCCTTTGCGAAAGGCGACCGTTGGCAGTCCGATGTGGGGGCCGCGTTCCACCTCGACAGCAACAACGTGCGCCCCAGCGCGAAGGCGGGCTGGACCAGCGCCGATGCCGCCGGGCTGCCGATCTTTCCCGGTCTGGTGCGGTACGACAAGGCCTCGCAGGGCGCGGGGGGCATTCGCCACGCCTTGCGCTTCACGGCAGCACGCACGCGCAAAGCTTTTGTGCCGCCCGCCACGCACTACGCATCCTCCAGCACCGACGCCAACTTGCCGCCCATGGGCATGCGGGTGCGGTTGAAGGCCAGCTACGCCATCCCCAGCAGCTTCAGCCCCGAGGCCCAGGCCATCCTCACAGCGCTCAAGACCTACGGCACGCTGCTGGCCGACAACGGCTCGAACTGGTACCTCAGCGGGGCCCCGGATGAGCGCTGGAACAACGATCGCCTGCTCACCGAGCTGGCCTCAGTCAAGGGGCGTGATCTGGAGGTGGTGAAGATGACCGGCTTGGTCACGCAGGTGTAGGCACGGGCTGCGCTGCTGTGTCCAGTGCAGTGTTGGGTTCTATTTGCTATTGTTTTGGTAGCTTCTAGCGCTTATTCAATAAGCGCTAGGGCCTGTTTTTATCTAAAAATATCGCGGTGGCGCACCTGTTCAGGCCGCCTGTGCCTTGCTGGCCGGCTGCAGCTGGCTCACCACCAGGGCGGCCACGATCAGGGCCGCGCCGCCGCTGCCTGTCCAGCCCAGGCTTTCGCCCAGCAGCACCCAGGCCGTCAGTGCCGCAAACACGGGCTCCAGCCCAAAGACGATGGCGCTGCGCATGGCGTCCACCCGCTGCTGGCCCCAGGCCTGCAGCGTCACCACCACCACGCTGGCCAGCAGGCCCAGGTACACCAAGGCAATCCAGGCGGCGTTGTCTAGGCGGGTCAGTTGGGGCAGCCAGTCCATGTGCCCATCGCGCCCCCACAGCAGCACGGTGGCGGCGCCACACATCACCAGGGCCTGCGCGGCGGCCATGCGGGTGGCGCGCAGCGGGGCGGCGCTGGTGCGGCGCGCACATTCTTCCAGCGCCAGGATGTACAGCGCATAGAACACCGTGCTGGCCAGGGTGAGCGTGTCGCCCAGGTTCCAGGGCTCGTTTTCATGGAACATCAGCGCCATGCCCGCAAACGCCATGGCGCAGGCCGCCCACAGCTGCCAGCCGTAGCGGCGGCCCAGCGCCAGCATCGCAATCAGCGGCACCACCAGCACGTTTAGGCCGGTCACAAACGCGTTGCGATTGCTGCTGGTGCGCGCCAGTCCTTCAATCTGCAGCCAGAACGCCAGAAACAGCAGCAGCCCCAGCGCGCAGCCCCAGCGCCGCTCATTGCTGCGCATGCCGCGCCACAGCGGCAGTAGCACCACCAATGCAATGGCGAAGCGCAGCCAGATGATCTGCAGCGCATCGAGTTGCGCAGACAGCAGCTTCATGGCCGGGAAGGTGGTGCCCCACACCACGGTGACGATGAGCAAGGCCATCAGGCCGGAACGTTCGGTGCGCATGGGAAGACCTCTCCAGAACCAAAATCCAAAACAAAACCCAGCCCGCAAACAAAAAGGGCCCCCGGTTGCCCGGTGGCCCTTGGGTCAGGCTCTCCCGGTCGCCGTGTCAGTGGCTGACTCGACCCAGAAACGCGCGGATGCGGTCGTTGGCCGGGTTGTTGAAAAACTCCTGCGGCGGCGCATCGTGGGCGATGCGGCCCTGGTCGAAGAACATCACGCGGTCGGCCACCTCGCGGGCAAAGCCCATTTCGTGGGTGACCACAATCATCGTCATGCCGCCGCGCGCCAGCTCGCGCATCACGTCCAGCACTTCCTTGACCATCTCCGGGTCCAGCGCCGAGGTAGGCTCGTCAAACAGCATCACCTTCGGTTGCATGGCCAGCGCGCGGGCAATGGCCACCCGCTGCTGCTGCCCGCCCGACAGTTGCCAGGGGTACTTGTGCGCATGGTCTTGCATGCCCACGCGGCGCAGCAGCTGCATGGCGTCCTGGTTGGCCTGGGCGCGGGGCGTGTGGCGAATGCGGCGGGGCGCCAGCGTCACGTTGTCCAGCACGCTCATGTGGCCAAACAGGTTGAACTGCTGGAACACCATGCCCACCTCGCAGCGCTGGCGCTGCAAAGTGGTGTGGTCGTCGCACACGTCCACGCCGTCGATGGTGATGCGCCCGGCGTCGTGCGGCTCCAGCCGGTTGATGGCGCGCAGCAGCGTGCTCTTGCCCGAGCCAGAGGCGCCAATGATCACCGTCACCTCGCCCGTGTGGAACACGGTGGACACTTCTTTGAGTACCTGGTGCGTGCCAAACGATTTGCACACGCCCTCGGCAACGATGTAGGGCTTGGGCTGGGCCACAGGTGCAGATACAGGGTGGTGGCTCATTGGTTGCGCCCTTCCACGTCAAAGCGGTACTCGACCGCGTTGGAGATTTGCGTGACCAGCGTGGTGAGCAGCAAATACGTCACCGCCACCGTGGTCAGCGTGGCAATAGGCTGGAAGGTGGCCGACTGGATGCGGTTGCCCACGTTGGTCAGCTCCACCACGCCAATGGCATAGGCCAGCGACGAATCCTTGAGCAGCGCCACAAAGTTGCTCACCAGCGGCGGCAGCGAAATCTTGAACGCCTGCGGGAACACCACATCCAGGAAGACGTGCACACGCCCCAGGCCCAGCGCCCGAGCGGCTTCGGTCTGGCCGCGCGGCACGGCCAGCAGGCCCGCGCGCAGCGCCTCAGCGTTGTAGGCGCCCACGTTCAGCCCCAGGGCCACCACGGCGGCAGCAAAGTCGGGCAGGTTCAGGCCCGGCACCAGCACCGGCAGGGCAAAGTACACAAACAGAATCTGCACCAGCAGCGGTGTGCCGCGAATCGCCCAGATGTACAGGCTGGCCGCCCAGCGCACGGCCACCCAGCGGGCGGTGCGGGCCAGCGCGGCCACGGTGCCCAGCACCAGGCCCACGGCGCCGCTGATGAGCGTGAGCCACAGCGTGGTGCGGGCGCCCTCAGAGAACGCCTGGGCGTTGGAGCCAATGGGTTCGGGCAGGAAGGAGAGCAGTTCGCCCAGCAGCGACAGGGCCAGCACCATGAGCACCACCGCGGCGACCAGGGTGGCATTGCTGCGCTGCTGGCGCGTCCAGGTTTGCGGCCAAAGGGCAATAAGCATGAATGAAATGACCGGTCGGTCTCAGTTCTGAATCGATCCAGCCGCAGAGGCTGGGGCATCCACGGCGCCAAAGGTGGCGAGTGTGCCAGCAAAAACAAAGGGTGCGCAGAGGGCATGTACCCTCTGTGCACCCTGGGGGCTGCAGGGGCGGGGGCCAGCTTGGCTCACCTCAACCCCTCTCGCCCCTGGCGATGGCAACTCAGTTGCAGCGCACGTCTTCGTTGAAGTACTTCTTGGACACGGCGGCGTAGCTGCCATCGGCCAGCACTTCGGCAAACGCCTTGTTCCAGGCGTCGGCCAGACCTGTGTTACCCAAGGCCATGGCGGGGGCAATGCGCTCGATGAACAGCATGTCGCCCAGCTTGAAGCCGGCCTTGGCGTTCTTGGCCGCGGCTTCCTTGGCCACGAACTTGTCGCTTACCCAGGCGTCCACGCGCTTGGAGATCAGGGCGCGCTGGGCGTCGGTGTCTTGGGGGAAGTTCTTCACTTCCTTCACGCCTGCGAGCTTTTGCACTTGCGTGAGGTAGCTGGTGCCGGTCTGCACGGCCACCACCTTGCCGGTGAGGTCCTTGGCGTTGCGGATTTTTTCATCCATCGCCACGATCATGCCGCCCGAGCAATAGTGGGGGTTGGCAAACGTCACGGCCTTGGCACGCTCTTCGGTCACGCCGTGCGAGGCGATCACGGCGTCCCAGCGGTTTTGGGCCAGGCCGGTCAGCAGGGCGTCAAAGCCCAGGGTCTTCCACTCCAGCTTCAGGCCCATCTTCTTGACCACCAGCTCGGCCACTTCCACTTCAAAGCCCGTCAGCTGGGTGCCCTTGAAGTAGTTGAAGGGGGCAAACTGGCCCTCGGTGGCGATGATGATCTTGCCGTCTTTTTTGACTTCGTCCAGCGTGCGGGCCTGGGCGGCAAAGGCAGCGCACAGCGCCACGGCGGTAACAACGGTCTTCAACAGTTTCATGGCAAGGTCCTGCTAGGGGTGTTTCAGGTACAAAAAAATCCGGCATGCAGGTAGGCAAGCCGGAGCGTGGGAGACGAGGCATCGCCAAAAGCGATGGAGTGCGTCATCAAATAGAAACAAATTATAGGATGCCCGTGCTTTTTCAGGCCACGCAGGACAACCCTAGTGTTGCGCGGATGGTCAAGGTTTTTTTGACCCTCCTCAAACCCCTTCTAGCAAGCGCGATGCCAGGGCGAATGCAGGGCCGCCCTGGTTGCGGCCCCATGGCGCGGCGCTGTGCTCAGCGCAAGAACGCGTCGTAGCCCGTCTTTAGGATCAGGCTGCTCACCACCACGATGAAGATGCCGCGCACAAAACCGGTGCCGTGCTTGAGCGCCATGTGCGTGCCCGCCATGCTGCCCACCACGTTGGCAATGGCCAGCGTGACGGCGTAGTGCCACCACACATGGCCCTTGAAGGCGAACAGCGTGATGGCGGCAATGTTGGTGGCGCAGTTGAGCAGTTTGGCCGAAGCCGATGCGTTCAGAAAGTCATAGCCCAGCAGGCGCACGAACAGGAAGACAAAGAAGCTGCCGGTGCCGGGGCCAAAGAAGCCGTCGTAAAAGCCAATGCCCAGGCCCACCAGGCAGGCCACCCACACCTCGGCGCGGCCCGCAAAGCGCGGGGCGTGGTGGCGGCCCAGGTCTTTTTTGGCCAGCGTGTAGGCCAGTACGGCCAGTAGCACCAGGGGCAGCACCTTGCGCAAGAAGTCGGGCGACAGGGCCGTGACCGTCCAGGCCCCGGTAAAGGCGCCCGCAAAGCCCGCGCCCGCAGCGGGCAGCAGGGCGCGCCAGCGCATCTCTACCCGGCGGCTGTACTGCCAAGTGGCCATGGCCGTGCCCCAGACCGAGCCGGCCTTGTTGGTGCCAAACAAAGTGGCCGGGGCGGTGCCCGGAAAAGCGGCAAACAGCGCGGGGGTCAGAATCAGTCCGCCCCCACCCACAATCGCGTCGATAAAGCCTGCGAAGAGCGAGGCCAGGGTAATAAAAATCCATTCCATCGCCTAATTTTGGCATGCAGCCTGTTATGGCTGTTATGGTTTTTATAGCGCCTGGACCTCGTCGGCATGGGCGCTTGAGGAGGACAACATCCCTGGCCGTGGACCCGCAAGGACAAAAAAAAGCGCTGGGATCGCCAGCGCTTTGAAAATTTTTCGCACCTCGTTGGGTGCTTATCTTGGTAGTTGGTTTACGGGTTGTCTCCTCGGTCCCCTCATCTGGGAACACCTTGGCGCCCCGTTGAGTAACTGCAATGTAACTCCTGCCCTGCCTTGGTGCATTGGGAGTTTCCCGCAGATTCTTGAGCGCGTGCAGGGCCTCGACCCGGTTGGCGCCCTGGCTTGTGCCGTGGCTGCAGGACTTGTGGTGCAAACGTATCCATATGTTGCATCTGGCACGGCTTGTGCAATCACTGCAGCCTGTCTGCCCCCTTGTGGGGCATGTCCGAAGGCAACGGAGGGAGAGACACATGAACCACAGCGAGAAACTCGCTATCGCCGCGCACCTGCACGTGCTGCTGCGGCGCAAGACGGGCCGCGTGACAGACACCGAGTGGATGGCGAGCAACGGCAGCTACGCCCGCGAGATCGTTCGCTTTGCCCGCGAACGCGCTGTGCAAGACCAAGCCCCTGAGCTGGTCGAATGGGCGGATCGCCTTGAGCATTGCATGCAAGACACCCTGGCCGCCGAACTGCGCCGCAGCGCCCGCGAAGCCGTGGCTGCCAAGACCGCCGAGCAGGCGGTGGTCCCTGCGGTGCACGCCCTGGCCCCGTCACACCCCCAAACGCGGCGCTATGTCGGTGGCATCCGCTGAATGGGGTGACCGGCAAGCAGCGCAGGCCACCCACTGGGTCCATTCAGCCCGCGCGCTGCGCCTCCACCATCCACTGCGCGGCGCGCTCGGCCATCATCAGTGTGGGCGAATTGGTGTTGCCGCTGGTGATGGTGGGCATCGCCCCAGCGTCCACCACGCGCAGGCCGTGCACCACGCCGCCGCGCCCATCGCGCACGCGCATCTGGCTGTCTAGCACCGCCATGGGGTCCAGGTCGTGCCCCATTTTGGTGGTGCCCACGGGGTGGAAGATGGTGGTGGCAATGTCGCCCGCCAGCCGCGCCAGGTCTGCGTCGGTCTGGTACTGCACGCCTGGCTTCCACTCCTCGGGCCGGTACTTGTCCAGCGCGGGCTGGGCCACGATGCGGCGCGTCACGCGCAGGCTGTCGGCGGCCACTTTGCGGTCCTCGGGGGTGCTCAGGTAGTTGGGGGCAATGGCCGGGGCGGTGCGGAAGTCTGCGTTCTTGATTTGCACGGTGCCCCGGCTGGTGGGGTTCAGGTTGCACACGCTGGCCGTAAAGGCCGGGAAGCTGTGCAGCGGCTCGCCAAACGCATCCAGCGACAAAGGCTGCACGTGGTACTGGATGTTGGGGTGCACATGCTCTGCGCTGCTGCGGGTGAAGGCGCCCAGTTGCGACGGCGCCATGCTCATGGGCCCACTGCGCTTGAGCACATATTCCAGCCCGATCTTGGCCTTGCCCACCAGCGAGTTGGCCATGGTGTTGAGCGTGGGCACGCCCTGCACCTTGAAGACCGAGCGGATCTGCAGGTGGTCTTGCAAATTGGCGCCCACGCCGGGCAGGTCCACCGCTACTTCCAGTCCGTGTTGGCGCAGCAGCGCAGCAGGCCCGATGCCCGACAGCTGCAGCAACTGCGGCGAGTTGACGGCGCCTGCGCTGAGCACCACCTCGCGGCTGGCGTGGGCGGTCACCATCTGCTGGCCGTCCCACACCTTCACGCCGCTGCAGCGGCGCTGCCCGTCGGGCTGCGTCTCGATGAGGAGCTGCGCCGCCTGCGCGCTGGTCCACATCTCAAAGTTGGGCCGCCCGTAGCAGGTGGGCCGCAAAAAGGCCTTGGCCGTGTTCCAGCGCCAGCCGCTTTTCTGGTTCACCTCAAAGTAGCCCACGCCCTCGTTGGTGCCCCGGTTGAAGTCGTCGGTGGCGGCAATGCCTGCCTCCTGCGCGGCCTGGGCAAAGGCGTCCAGCACATCCCAGCGCAGGCGCTGTTTTTCTACGCGCCACTCGCCCGTGCTGCCCGTGGCCTTGTTGCCGTGCAGGCGCTTGAAGTTTTCGTTGACGCCTTCGGGCTGGTCCAGCCGCCAGTGGTCTTCATGCCGACGAAAGTAGGGCAGGGCGTTGTCCCAGCGCCAGCTGTCGTCGCCCGTCAGCTGGGCCCACTGGTCGTAGTCGCGGGCCTGGCCGCGCATGTAGATCATGCCGTTGATGCTGCTGCAGCCGCCCAGCGTCTTGCCGCGCGGGTAGCGCAGGGTGCGGCCGTTCAGGCCTGCGTCGGGTTCGGTGTGGTACAGCCAGTCGGTGCGCGGGTTGCCAATGCAATACAGGTAGCCCACGGGAATGTGGATCCAGTGGTAGTCGTCTTTTCGACCCGCTTCGATCAGCAGCACGCGGTGGCGGCCGTCCGCGCTCAGGCGGTTGCACAGCAGGGCACCCGCAGTGCCGCCGCCAATGATGATGTAGTCAAACTGGGTGTCGCTCATGGATAGGGAAAGGGCGGAGATGGGACGGATGGGTTACCCGCCCCATTGTGCTGAGCGCCCACTGCCTGTCGATGGGGTAAATGCCTGTTGCTATTAAATAAATAGCTGCTCGCGCTTTCTAGTTGGGCGCTAGAGGGTATTTTGATAAAAATTGCATGCACGGGCCGCAAGAATGTGCCAAGGGGTTGCGCCCGGCTCCGCTACCATGCCTGACTCTGTCGTTTACCCCCATTGCCCTGCCCGGTGGCTTGTGCCGCCCTCCCACATGACCACTGACAGCGCCGCCCCCTGCATCGTCCGCACCGACACGCCCGAGGGGCCGTGCGCGCAGCCGCAGGGCCGCTGGGGTGCGGCCGAGCTGGGCACCCGCGCGCAGTGGAAGCTGCTGCGCCGCCAGCTGCAAGACAACGCGCCTGCCGCCGCCCTGGGCTGGGACCTGCGCGCCCTGCAGTGGCTGGACCATGTGGGCGCCCAACTGCTGTGGAACCACTGGGGCCGTGTCTGGCCCGCGCGCCTGGCGCTGACGGATGTGCAGCGCACCCTGCTCGAACGCGTGGCCCAGCTCACCATTGCCAACCCACCCGCCCCCGCGCCCTGGCGCCTGTTTGACCAGGTGGACCACCTGGGCGTGCTGGTGCTGCACGGGCTGGACCACGCCCGCCACGTCGTGCAGATGGTGGGCCAGCTGGTGCTGGACCTGCTGCGCCTGGTCCGCAATCCCCGGCGTGGCCCCTGGCGCGACATATCGGGCCACCTGTACCGCATGGGCGCCACCGCGCTGCCCATCACCGCGCTGGTGGGCTTCTTGATCGGGGTGGTGCTGGCCTACCTCATGAGCCTGCAGCTGCGCCAGTTCGGGGCCGAATCGTTCATCGTCAACATCCTGGGCATCTCGCTCATCCGCGAGCTGGGGCCCATGCTGGCCGCCATCTTGGTGGCGGGGCGCTCGGGCTCGTCCATCACCGCGCAGATTGGCGTGATGCGCGTGACCGAAGAGCTCGACGCCATGCGCGTCATGGGCATCCCGCACGGCTTTCGGCTCGTCATGCCGCGCACCATCGCCCTGGCGCTGGCCATGCCGCTCATCAGCGTGTGGACCACGCTGGCCGCGCTGGCCGGGGGCATGATGGCCGCAGACATCACGCTGGGCATCTCGCCGTCATACTTTGTGCAGGCCCTGCCTGCCGCCGTCAAGGTGGGCAACCTCACGCTGGCCATGGCCAAATCGGTGGTGTTCGGGGGGCTCATTGCGCTCATCGGCTGCCACTGGGGCCTGCGCGTTAAGCCCAACACTCAAAGCCTGGGCGAGGGCACCACCGCCTCGGTCGTCACCTCCATCACCATGGTCATCATCGTCGATGCGCTCTTTGCCGTCGCCTTCCGCAACGTGGGGATCTGAGCCATGACCGCCGCGCTGCACCCCCCGTCTTCCGCCCCCATTCCGAAACCCCTCGCCGTGCCCGCCCACGAGCCACCCATCGTCGAAGCCAAAGGCCTGTGGAGCGTGTTTGGCAAAGGCACCGAAGCCTTTGCCGTGCACCAAGACCTAGAGTTCAGCGTGCAGCGCGGCGAGATGCTCTCGCTGGTCGGCGGCTCGGGCACCGGCAAAACCGTGCTGCTGCGCCAAATACTGGGCCTGGCCCGCCCCACACGCGGCAGCGTCACCGTGCTGGGCCGCCCCGCATCAGAAATGGGCCGCGAAGGCGCCGCCAGCCGCGTGGGCATGCTGTTCCAGCACGGCGCGCTGTTCTCGGCCTTCAACGTGCTCGATAACGTCGCTTTTGCCCTGCGCGAGCAAGGCACCCTGCCCGACGAGCTGGTGCGCGCCGCCGCCCTCGTCAAGCTGCAGATGGTGGGCCTGAAGCCCGAGCACGCCACCCGCATGCCCGCCGATTTGTCGGGCGGCATGGTCAAGCGCGTGGCCCTGGCACGCGCCCTCATCATGGACCCGCCCCTTTTGCTGCTCGACGAGCCCACCGCCGGGCTGGACCCGAGCAGCTCCGACGACTTCTGCGCCCTGGTGCGCGAGCTGCGCGCGGCCCTGGGCCTTACCGTCATCATGGTCACGCACGACCTGGACACCCTCTTTGCCCTGAGCACCCGCGTGGCCGTGCTGGCCGATAAAAAAGTCATCGTCACCGGCCCCCCTCAAGAGGTGGCCCACTTCAAGCACCCGTTCATCGAACACTTCTTCATGGGCGAACGCGGCCAACGCGCCATGGCCCCGCTGCAGCCCACCGCGGTGGCCCATGCAGCGCCAGCCAACACCGCCACATCCACGCCCGCATCTGTGCCCCCCAAGGACCTCTGATGGAAAACAAATCACACGCCCTCGCCGCAGGCACCTTCGTCATCGTCGTGGCCGCCCTGCTCGCGGGCCTGGCCATCTGGCTCACCCGCGACAACGCCAACTACGACCAGTACGAACTCTCCACCCGCGAAGGCGTCAGCGGCCTACAGCCCCAGGCCGCTGTGCGCTACAAAGGCGTGGCCGTGGGCAAAGTGCAGCGCATCGGGTTTGACCCGCAAGTGCCCGGCAACGTGCTCATCCGCATCGCCGTCAACCACAACGCCCCCATCAACCCCACCACCTTCGCCACCCTGGGCTACCAAGGCGTCACCGGCCTGGCCCACGTGCTGCTGGACGACGCCGCCCAGCCCCTGCCCCCCTTGCCCGAAGGCCCCAGCGGCCTGCCGCGCCTCACGCTCAAGCCATCGCCCTTTGGCCGCATCGCAGAGCAGGCCCCCAACATCCTCGCCCAGGTCGAAGAAGCCACCCGCCGCATCAACCAACTGCTGGGCGACGAAAACCAACAACGCATCACCCAGGCCCTGGGCCACATCGGCCAGGCCGCCAGCAGCGTCAACACCCTCACCCAGCGCGTGGACGCCGTGGTGCAAAACCGCCTCGACCCCGCCCTGGCATCCCTGCCGCCGCTGGCTGCGGACGCGCGCAAAACCATGCAATCCCTGCAAACCGCAGGCAACAGCGTGACCACCCTGGCGCAAGACCTGGGCGGCACCGCCCGCCGCCTCAGCGAAAAAGGCGGCGCCATCGATCAGCTCACCCACGGCACCCAGGTCATGGCCGCAGCGGCCGACAACTTCAGCCGCTCCACCCTGCCCAGCATCAACCGCGCCGCCGACGAAACCGGCCGCGCCGTGCGCCAAATGGGCCTGGCCGCCGCCAGCGTTGCCGACAACCCCCAACTCTTCATCTACGGCAGCGGCCGCCTGCCCCCCGGCCCCGGCGAGCCCGGCTTTGCCCCACCCCTGGCCCAACCCTGACCCACAAAGGCCCGAGCCATGCATACCACCCCCGCCCGCCCGTCTATTCGCCCGTCTGCCCACCCCTTTGCCTGTCCTGCCAGCTCTGCAATGAATGCTATTAAAAACATAGCTTCTAGCGCTCGTTTAGCAAGCGCTACAGGCACTTTTTGCTTGATATTGCTGGCCGGTTGCAGCGCCTTGCCCTCCGCGCCCAACCGCCCAGTGTCCTACGATTTTGGCCCCGGCCTCACCCGCTACGCCCCGGCCGACCGCGCAGCCCAGCCCACCCCCCTGGCCCCCATTGCCCTGGCCGACGTAGAAGCCACCGGCCTGGCCGAAGGCAGCACCGCCGTGCAATACCGCCTGGCCTACGCCGACGCCCAGCAACTGCGCCCCTACACCCTGGCCCGCTGGACGCAGCCCCCCGTGCAACTCGTGCAACAAGCCCTGCGCGCCCAACTGGGCCAGCGCCGCCCCGTGCTGCAAGACGCTGACGCCGCAGCCCAAGCCCGCGACACCGCCCGAGGCGGCAAACTGCCCGCCGTACTGCGCATCGAGTTGGAAGAATTCAGCCACCTCTTCACATCGCCCACCGAAAGCACCGGCCTGCTGCGCCTGCGCGCCACCCTGGTAGACCCCACCCCCGCAGGCGAAACCCTGCTGGGCCAACGCGTGTTCATCGTGCAAAAGCCCGCCCTGACAGCGGATGCGGCGGGGGGCACCCGCGCCCTGGCCGAGGCTGCGCGGCAGGTGGCGCAAGAGGTGGATGAGTGGGTGGGGGCTGCGGTGAGGTGATTTAACCGATGCGATTCAAGTCGCAAGGCTGATACATGCGATAACGGGTGTGGCGGAACGTTTTCTGCTTTTAGTCCCACAGTTGCGTAAGACTATGCGACTGAATTTAAAGCTGTCTTCTACTCAATTTTGATTAAAAAGAAAATGGTCTTCTTGTTTTTGTGTCGCATGAAAATTATCGCTTGGCGATGGGGATGAGTTTTGTTTGTGTATTTAAATGACTGATGCTATAAATGAATTTATTTAGAAAAACATTTTTTGGAATATTTATTTTTTGTTTTGTTTTTGCTAAGGTATCAGCAGGGCAAATTTTCGTGCAGAGTGGTACTTGGATAGTCAATTCCGAATTGAATGGATTGCCTGGCAGAGGCATGGCTATCGATGTTCAAAACCAACAACTTGTAATGCAGGTCTACAACTACACCCCTGCTGGACAACCTACATTTCACCTAGCAGCTGGGTCTCTCGTAGATGGTAAATTTCAAGCTCCTTTAAAGCAATATAGGGGTGGTCGATATTTTGGAAGTGGTGAGCGGATAGGTCAAGAAGATCAATCTGCAGGGGATGTTTTTATCCGTTTCAATAGCTCAACAACAGGATTTGTTCAATTTCCTGGGGAGCCTGAGGTGGCTATGTCGCGCTTTAGGTTCGATGGTGTACCAGTGGGGTCGTTGCTTAAGCCTAATTTTAGAGAGAGTTGGGTTGTCTTGGAGTATGCTGAGGACGGATCAGCTAGATATCCATGGAAGATTGAAATTTATAAAGATAAGGATAATGGTGGAGTTGAATCTCTAGCTGTTGTGGGTAGTGGCTTTGGAGAGGCCTCTCTATTTTCATCTAATCCGTGTTTGCCTATGCAAAGCGAGGAGTGGTTTCAGTGTGAGGTAATCTTCTCAGATGTAAGTGGTTTGAAGAACAAGGCGGTTTTTGAAATACATAAAAAGCTCAGCGGTCTGGAAGGATATGTGACCCGCGTGGGGTCTCCTTCGATACGAACCAAGCTACTTGGAAGTAAGTATTCAAGCTACAACACCTCTAGTTTGGTCGCCTTCAGGATGGCGGATATTCAGTACGATCAAATTAATAACTATGGAGGCCGGCTTTATGAGAGCGGTATGTCTATGTACGTACCGGAGCCGGGGACTTGGGTAGTTAGCCAGGAATTGAACGGAAAGCCTGGGCGTGGTATGGCGATCGACGTTCAGAATGATATTTTAGTTATGCAAGTGTATAATTATGAGAGCAATGGTGATCCAATCTTCCACTTGGCGGTAGGTCAAATGAATTTTTATGCTTTTGATGGCTTGAATAGAAATAAAAACTCAGCATTTACTGCTCAATTAAAAAAATATGCTGGCGGTCGTTACTTTGGTGCGGAGGCTTTGAGTGGTCGTGAAGTGGGGGATGCTGGGAAGGTTCACTTAAATTTTGAGTCTCCGCTGAAGGGGTGGGTGAAATTTCCAGGTGAGGATTGGGTGGAAATTGAGAAGTTTCAATTCGGCTACGGCCAGAAAAATCCTGAAGCTTTGTTGGGAAAGTGGTCTTTTGGTGTAGTGGATGATTGGGATTATGTTGTTAATCTGGATAGGGTTGATGGTAAGGTCGCAAGAGGCGATCGTGCAAGTTGTCAATATTCTGAGGAAAATTATAATTTATACATGTATTACAATGAATCCGTGTTCTGCATTTTGAATGTTTCTAGTGAATCTTTTTTGTTTATAACATTTGATGCTACACCTGAAGTTAGAGCTGTGCCAGCGGTGTCTCGGGAAATAATGCCACCTCCTTTTTCGGGAATAACAACGAAAGGGTTTGCTGTGCAGGTTCGTGATAAAAATGGAGTTGATCTAGGGTTGAATTATTTAGATCAATAGATATTTCAATGAACTGATCTGAAAATTTTGGCCGAGCTCTTTGTTAATATTTTTCCGAAAATTTTAGCTTTTAGTCGGCACCTGCGATGGATATAACGCAGCATGTTCTGCTTGCGCTGAACAACAAAGCCAATTGCGCTTTGAGCAGCGATCTACACAGTCTTGCGACCTCATGTTTATTGCAACCGCAAATCGTGAGGAATCTGATCGCTACCAGGTCATAGACAGCGAGCGCCTGTCCCCCCGGCGCCCGACCAACACGCACGGGCAAGTGGTGTGGCAATGGCTGATTACGGGCGATGGAGAAGTAGCCCCCACCACTGGGGCCACAGGCTACGCGTTTGAAGCGCCGCAGCTCGGGGGAACCAACACCTCAGGCAGCGTGTACAGCGAAGAAGTGAACTCCAAGCTGCGCTACTCGGGGCAGGTGTGGGTTGAAGAGACGGGGTTGAGCTACAACCTGAATCGATACTATGACCTGCAGGCGGGGCGGTACGTGCAGGCCGTCCCGATTGGGCTGGATGGGGGGCGGCCAGCTCCCACGTTGCCTCGATGTGAGAGGGGGCGCAGTGGTGAGCTGCCCCCTTCATGCATCACTGAAGGTTGATAGCCGAAAGCTGCCCGGCAGGAGTGGCAATGTAGAGCAGACCGTTGGCGGACGCGGACAAGTTGCCTGCAAGGGGGTGAGACCAAGCCTGTGCGTGATTTTGGCGACTGACTGCATACGTGGAGCCGCCGCTGGTGCGGTTGGACGAGACGAAAACCCAATTGCCGACGATGGCAATGTTGTAGACGATGCCGTCACTCGGGCTCAGTGTGCCGTCGGGCAGTTGGGTAGACCACAGTAACTCGCCAGTGGCGGTGGAGCGAGCCTCCAGGCTAGGAGGGCCAAAGTCATTGCCGGGGGCGTTCACCACATACGCGGTGTTGTCTGCAATGACGGGCGCACTGCGGAAGCCTGCACTCACGCTCCACAGCTTTTTGTTGCCCTGCACTGAAAACGCGCTGAGTGCGGACCAGCCGGAGTTGTAGTGAGACAGGATGACTTGGTCATCGCCCAAAGCGGTCAGGTTGAAGAGGCGTGCGGCACCGCTGGCGCGCCATGTGACGGGGATGGATGCGACGAGGTTGCCGGTAGTGGTGCTGTATGCCTTCACGGTTTCAGAGGTGATGGACAGCGTGTAGATGTAGTTCTGGCTGAAACCGGGTGTGAAGAAGTTCACGACTTCACTGTGATCGCTCGTCCAAACCGGGCTGTTGGTCGTCAAGTTCCATCGTTGCCCTGTGCCTGCGTAGAGCGACGTACCGTCAGTCACCAAACTGCTGGACGCTACGCCACTGAGGGTTTGCTGAAGTGAGCCGCTGGCCGGGTCTACGGTGAAGAGTCCCCGGTTGTCACTGATCAGAACTTTGCCGTTGGCAATAGCGGGGGTGTAGCCGCTGACCGTGGAGGTCCAGGCGGCGCTGCCGTCGTGCTCGTTGTAGGCCGCCAGCGTGCCGCCACCTGTGAATAATTTGCCTTGCGCTGTGACAAAGGGAGGAACGGTGGGGGCGAAGCTTTTGTTCCAGCGCAACGTGAAGTTGCTGGGCTTGAGGTCGGCTGTGGTGGATAGGTACTTGTTAGCGCCCAGGTCACCAGTGGCATTGGGCCATGCGGTGGCTCCGGGCAACGCGCTCAGTGGCTTTGGGGCAGGGGCAGCAACCACTTCAAACTGGTACGGAACCTTCCAGGGCGATCCTGGGTAGGGCTGGGCGCAGACCTCTGGTGCGTCCTTGCACAGATACACCGTCAGTTGGCCGGAGTGTTTGCCCAGGGCCGCCTTTGGCGACGTCTGCAAGGTGGCTCGATACTGCAGGTCACTCATGGCCGTGACGGCCACCCTGCCGTCAAAGTCAGGGGTGACTTCCACGCGGGCATTGAGTTGTTCGGCAATGGTGCGCGAGGATGTCGCTGTCAGTGAGAGTGTGGCTGAGCCGCCATTCACCACTGTGTAGTTGTTTTGACTCCAGGCGAAGCTCAGCCATCCGTTTTCCGCGCCGTTATCAGGCGTCGGTGAGGGGCTTGATGCATCGCCGCCGCCTCCACCGCCACAACCAGCCAACGCCAACGCAAGAATAATTCCCAAGGCTCTCATTGTTTCCACTCTGTAAAGAAAAGTGAATCTTACAAGCGCTTCGAAATGGTTTTCTCTGAGATGTCAGTGCAACAGAAAGGAAAGGAAAGGCACGCAAGCCGATATCGCTACAGCTTTCCTGAGCATGGACGTGCAGGGTGATTGCAGCAGCCAGCGACGGAAGTGCCGCTGCTCCAATTTTGATAGCTGTTAGCGCTTACTGAGTTTGCGCTAGAGCTGATTTTTATTCAGATTCCACACGGGTTTGCCTGCCTCACTCCTTCGGCAAGCCATCAAACTTCTCCACCAAAAAATCCACCAACGCCCGCACCCGCGCAGGGACGAAGCGGCCGCTGGGCAGCAGGGCTTGCAGGGGGTAGGGCGGGGTGTCCCAGTCGGGCAGCAGGCGCACCAGGGGGCTGTGCTTTAGCTCCTGGTGCAGGTAGGGCACGGATTTGTAGATGATGCCGTGGCCTGCGATGGCCCAGTCGCGGGCCAGGGCTGCGTCGTCGGCGGTGCGGTTGCCTTTGACGCGCACTTCGGTCCATTGCCCGTCGCGGCCAAAGCGCCAGGTGCGGGCGGGGCGGCCTGCGATGTGGAAGGCGATGCAGTTGTGCTGCAGCAGATCTTGCGGGGTGGTGGGTGTGCCGTGGCGCTCCAGGTAGGCGGGGGCGGCCCACAGCATGGGGCGGGTGGTGGTGAGGGGGCGGGCGATGAGGTGCGAGTCGGCCAGGGGGCCGTAGCGCAGGGCCATGTCGACTTCGTCGCGGGTCACGTCCAGGGGCTGGTCGCTCACGCTCAGGGCCAGTTCTACGCCGGGGTGTGCGGCCAAAAACTCGTCAAACCACGGCAGCAGCAGGTTGCGCGCCAGGTCGGACGGGGCGGCCACGCGCAGGGTGCCCACCAGGGTGCCGTGGTGGGCGGTGGCCATGCTTTCGCCTTCGGCCAGCAGGTCGAAGGCGCGCTGGGCGTAGTCGAGCAGGATTTGCCCCTGGGCGGTGAGGCGCATGGCGCGGGTGGAGCGTTCGAACAGGCGCGAGCCCAGTTGCCCTTCCAGCCGCTTGAGGGCGGCGCTGGCGGCGGCGGGTGTCATGCCCAGGGCGCGGGCGGCGGCGCTGAGGGTGCCAGTGCGTGCGGTGTGGGTGAGTACGTGCAGGTCGGCCAGGTTTTCGATTTTCATGGGCGGGCTGTGGTTCGGAGCAGGGTTTTGGCTGGGTGGATGGGGCACTCGCCCCATCGAGTCGTTCACGCTGAGCGCAGTCGACGCGCCGCGCAGGGCTTCGACGGGCTCAGCCCGAACGGATATTTTTAGTTCCGAGGTCCCGGATCGCTATTTTCAATTTTCATTTGAAATTGAATGCATTCAAAGCCGTCTTATCAATTGTGGGTTGCTTATCTACAGTGCCTGCATGGCTTGGGATGGGCCCGGCCAGTGATTGAGCGATGCAATGCCGTGAGCCCTGGGCGCCGTGTTGGCGCAATGCGTGCCCGCAGCAATGCAATGAAAGGACTGTGATGAAAGCCGTTGGATACCGTGCAAATTGGCCTGTGGAGCATGCCGAGGCGCTGTTGGATTTGGAGCTGCCTGCGCCAGTGCCGGGCGCACGCGATGTTTTGGTGCAGGTGAAGGCGGTGTCGGTGAACCCGGTGGACACCAAGGTGCGCAAGGGCTCGCTGCCGCCCGAGGGGCAGGCCAAGGTGCTGGGCTGGGACGCCGTGGGCACAGTGGAGGCGGTGGGCGCGCAGGTGTCGCGCTTCAAGGCGGGCGACCGGGTGTATTACGCGGGCTCTATCACCCGCCCTGGGGCCAATAGCGAGCTGCATGCAGTGGATGAGCGCATTGTGGCGCTGGCCCCGCAGTCGCTGAACGACGAGCAGGCGGCGGCCTTGCCGCTGACCACCATCACGGCGTATGAGCTGCTGTTTGACCGCCTGGGCGTGGCCAAGGGGGGCGGTGCGGGGCAGACGCTGCTGGTGGTGGGCGGTGCGGGTGGGGTGGGCTCCATCCTGATCCAGCTGGCGCGGCAGCTGACGCAGCTGCGCGTGGTGGCCACGGCCTCGCGCCCCGAGACGTAGCAGTGGTGCCTGGACCTGGGCGCGCATTTCGTGGTCGACCACTCGCGTCCGCTGGCGGCCGAGTTGAAGTCTGCTGGCGTGGAGGGTGTGGACCTGGTGGCCAGCCTGACGCAGACGCAGCAGCACTACACGCAACTGATCGAGGCCCTCAAGCCCCAGGGGCGCCTGGGCGTGATTGACGATATGCAGGGGCTGGACGCGATGCCGCTCAAGGGCAAGGCGCTGTCGCTGCACTGGGAGATGATGTTCACCCGCCCCATGTATGAAACGCCCGACATGGGCGAGCAGGGTGCGTTGCTGGCCGAGGTGGCTGCGCTGGTGGATGCGGGGCGCGTGCGCTCCACCGTCAGCACCAGCTTTGGCACCATCAACGCCCACAACCTGCGCAAGGCGCATGCGCTGATCGAGTCGGGCAAGGCGCACGGCAAGGTGGTGCTGGCGGGGTTCTGAGCCTGGCGCCCTCATTGCCCCGTTACTGTTTTGTTCTGTTGTTGGCTTGCCTGCGCCGTGGAGTGCGGGCAGGCCGTTAACATGGCCGCTCTCAAAAACCACTATGACAAGAGAGAGGGAGCCGATGTTCATCGTCTGGGGGCGCAAGCTCGTCTATCGCAAGCTGGGCCATGTGGCCGATTTTTGTCCCATCTGCCGCAAGCCACGGCCGTTTGCGTTGCAGCGCATTGGCTCTGCCGGGCATGTGTACTACATCACCGTAAGCCAGGGCGAGCTGGTGGGGTACGAGCGCACATGCTTGAAGTGCCAAACTACCTTCAATGCCGAGCCCACCCAGTACGCCAAGGTGGTGCCCAAGCCGCTGCCTTGGAACGACATGGTGCGCCAGACGTTTCCGACCCTGCACGAGGCCTGGGCCGATCGCCTGGCGCTGGAGCAGCAGGTGCGTGACAACCCGCACACCTTGTCGGCCCAAGACCGGCATGCGCTCATCCGCAACCCGTTTTTGTTGCTGTCGCCCAAGGTGGAGAAGCGGTTTGCCTCGACCCACATGGACAAGGAGGTGGGCTTTGCGTTGCTGGGGGCGGTGGTGTTGCTGATCGCGGTGCCTGCGTTGGCGCGCGCGGTGGTGCCCGACCAGGCGGAGGTGGGCGTGCTGGTGGCGATGGGCCTGGGCGCGTCGCTGGTGGTGTGGCAGATCGCGATGTCAGGGAGTCGCTTTATGCGTCGCCAAGTGGTGCCTGTGTTGGCCCAGTGCCTGCAGCCCTTGCAGCCCACGCCGGGCGAGTTGCAGGCGGTGATGGCGGAGCTGAAAACCCTCAAGCACAAGATGGGCAGCAAGCTGAAGCTGCCTGAGCTGTATGCGCAGCTGAAGATGAAGGCGCGGGGCTCTGCGGGTTGATGCCTTTGAATAGGTTCTTATTGAGTCGGCTTGAATCACCTTGAACCGTTCACGCTGAGCCTGTCGAAGCGCCGCGCAGGGCTTCGACAGGCTCAGCCCGAACGGATTTTTCAAGTTCAAAGATGCCGACCCAATAGCTCGCGCTGAGGCTGCACAGTCGCCACGCCCCAGGCACAAAAAAAAGCCCGGAGCACTGGCGTGGTCCGGGCGTAGCGTCGCGGCCTTGTGGTGGCAGTGAAGCCCGGCGCTTGCGCTGGGCGCTGAACCTTCAGGCCGCCATGAATCCCAGGTCGGTGGGGTAGTCGGCCCCGCCAAAGTGGCTGAGGTTGGGCAGCACACCCGCCAGTTCGGTGTTGGCCACGCCAAACCATTTGGCCAGCGTGCCTGCGTATTGGTCTACCGAGGTGCTGGGCAGCAGGCGGCCTTGGCCTACGTGCCATTGGTCGGCGGCGTCGGTGGTGCTGTTGGTGTTGCTCACCGGCGGTGCCTTGCCATAAAGCGCCTTGCCCTTGACGGCGCCGCCCACCATGAAGTGGTGGCTGCCCCAGCCGTGGTCAGAGCCGTCACCGTTGGAGTTCAAGGTGCGGCCAAAGTCAGATGCGGTGAAGGCGGTGACCTTGTCGGCTACGCCCAGCTCCACGGTGGCGTCGTAGAAGGCGGTCATGGCTTCGCTCACGCGCTTCATCAGAGTGGGCTGCTGCGAGATGAGGTTGTCGTGCAGGTCAAACCCACCCAGCGACACCATGAAGACTTGGCGCTTGCTGCCCAGGGTGCTGCGCGCACCGATGAGGCGCGCCACCATCTTGAGCTGGTCGGCCAGCGAGTTGTTGGTGGGGAAGGCGGTGGCCAGCGTCACGCCCGCCAGGCCGCTGGTGATCTGCGATTCGGCCGTGACGGCGCGGGTGGTGACGCGGTTGTATTCGTTCTCCAGCACTTGGGGGCTTGTCTGCTGGATGAGCGACGTGAGCGCCGAGCGCACGGCGGTAGAGCCGTAGACATTGCTTTTGACCCCATTGATGGCAATGGCCCCACCGGTGCTGACTTGGTAAGACAGGGCCGAGTCGCCGGACAGAAACACCGCATTGCCGGTAACCGAAATGCAGGTGAACAGCGAGTTGGCGTTGGACGACAGGGCCAGATCTCCCAGGTTGCCTCCCCAGCCCACGGTGGAGCCTTCGGGCGATGAGGATTGCCACACCGACTGCTGGTCGTTGTGCGAGAACAGCTTGGGCGGGATGGGATAGAGCGCGCGGTTGCTGCTGTTGTATTGCGTGCGGGTGAGCGGCACGATGAGCGGGCCCACGTTGAGCTGCACGGCAGCTTTGCCTGTGTTGAACAGGTTGGCCATGCCCGTCATGGCGGGGTGCATGGCGTATTGGCGGCCAGCGGCCAGGGGCACGGTGGGGTTGAGCAAAGTGGCGGTAAGGTCTGCCTTGGGAATGGCAATGCCGCCCCCGGCCTGGCCGCTGCCGCCACGGATGGTGGCGTATCTGTTGTAGCTGTCGTCGTCGTAGGTGACCAGGGTGTTGGCGTAGTCGTTACCGCCGTACAGGAACACGCACACCAGGGCCTTGTAGTCGTTGGCGGTAAAGGCGGCCGCCTCGCCCATGGCGGCTAGGTTCAGAGCAAAGGGCAGGGCAGTGCCTGCCAGCCCCAACTGGGTGGAGCGGCGCAAAAACGCCCGGCGTGTATGGAGTTCGGGTTGGATCAGGTGCATGGGGGCCTTCTCTCGGTTCTCTTTTTTGCCGTTATTTTTGGACGAGGTACTCGGCCGAGGCCATGACCAGGAGGATGGCCGCTGCAATGCGGTTGAGCTTCACGGCCTCGGTGCTGGCCGCCGTGACGGGCGTGGCCTTGAGCGCGTCGGCAATGAGCTTGATGTTGGCGGCCGATAGCTGGCCTGCGCACATCAGCAGGTTGATGCGCGCCACCAGTGCGTCGGCATCGGCCACGAGGGCCATCTCATTGGGGTAGGCGGTCTTGATGTCGTAGCCATTGTTGCCGTTGCTGGTGCTCTGGGCCACATCGGGTGCATTCACATAGATGCCGTTGCGGATCACGCCTTGCATGTAGTTGAGGTAGCTGCCCACGCTGCTTTCGTTGACCAGCTGGAACTCGGGCGCGACCTGTCCGGCCGTGGCCAGCGCTGTGGAGGGCGGCACATACCCAGGGCGGAAGAAGTTGAACACCGAGGGTGAGCGCAGGGGGCTTTGCGAGAGGCGCGAGCCCGCGCTGCTGGTGTCGCCAATCTTCCAGTACCCGTATTGCGAGTTGACGCCAAAGGTGCGCGCCCATTGCACCAGGCGCAGCATGGGCTCGCGCAGTTTGCCAAAGCTGGGCTTGGTCAGGCCTGCGGGCTCGCGGGCTTCGTCGTCCATGAGGATGGCCATGACCACGGCCTGCAGGTCGCCGCGCACGCCTGCGCCGTTGTTGTTGAACTTGGCGGCCACGCGGCCCACATAGGCGGGCGAGGGGTTGCTGGTGACCAGCCGCTGGATGAGCTGCTTGCTAATGAAGGGCCCGACGTTGGGGTGGTTGAAGATGGTGTCCAGCGCTGTCTTGAGCGCTGCAGCGCCCGGGGTGCTGGCTGCAATGGTTGTGCCCAAAAAGGTGGCGGCCAGGCTGGAGTGCAGTGACTCCTTGAGTGCCATGGGCAGCCGCGTGAAGTGGGTGCTGGGCACCACGCGGGTTCCTCCGGGCACGGTGGCTGGCACGTTCTGTGTCTGGTCGTAGTCGTAGCCGGTGAAGACGCGGGCCAGATTGGTGATGTCGGACTGGCTGTAGCTGTCGATGGGTTTGCCTGCACCATCGGTTTTGGGTGTGCCGTCCTGGTTGAGTTCGGCCAGGCCGACGGACATGAGCTGCAGGATTTCTCGGGCGTAGTTCTCGTCAGGCTGGCGGCCGCTGGCGGCGTTTTCCTTCTGGTTGCCGCGCGTGTTCAGGTAGTACCCCATGGCGGGGTTCAGCGTCACGTCTTGCAGCACCTGGCGGTAGTTGCCAAAGGCGTTGGCCACCAGTTGGTCCCAGTAGTGGGCCATGGCGTGGCTGCGCCAGTTGAAGTCCAGCCCGCTGAGCGAGACCACGCAGATCTCCGACAGCGCCAGGGCCACGCGTTTGCGCAGACCGTCTGACGCTGTCATGAGCTGGCTCCAGATCATGTTGTCGGCAGGGTAGGTCTGGTCGTAGTAGTTGGTGGTGTCAGACACCGTGGCGTAGCCACGCTGGGTGAGCCAATCCCACCCCTTGGTGCCCATGGGGGTGGCAAACTGCGAGTGGATCCAGGCCTCGTACCCCACGCTGCGCACGGCGGCGATTTCGGCAGGGGACGCGCTGAACTGCGCTTGCAGCAAAAAGCGCGCGGCCTCCTGGTCGGTGGCGGCGGTCTTGTAGGTGTAGGGGCTGGGGGCTGGGGCCGGGCTGGGCGATGGAGACGGCGCAGGCGATGGGCTGGGGGCTGGGGCTGGCGTGGGCGACGGTGAGGGCGCCGGAGCAGGAGCAGGTGTGGGCGCGGGTGTCGGAGCGGGTGTTGTGGGGCTCGGCGTCGGTGCGGGCGATGGAGTGGGAACCGGTGACGGGGTGGGGGTTGCGGGCGTGGTGCTGACAGGCGGTGCGGCCGTGCCCTCGCTACCGCCACCGCAGGCTGCCAGTGCTACGCTGGCCATCAACGCGGCCAGTGGAGCGCGTGGCACGCTGGTCTCCACCTCGGCTGGCGCAGTTGCCATGGCTGGTCGGGTGTTGCCCTCTGCGTCCTCTGCCGCCGCAGCGTGCAAAGGCTCCTCGTAAGTTGTTGTTGTCATCGTGTGAGCCATCGTGGAAATGCACTAGAAAGTGTAAGAAGCAAGGCGCTTTTCTGTATCCCGTGGATATGTGAGCAATGGATACAGTCGTTACATGAAGACACGCTCTGTGCCTTGCACTGATACACCTGTGATACGTCCTTGCCTTTGCCATCTTTGGCGCCCTCAGGGCGCTGCGAGGTGGGCTGCAAAAAGCATTCCATCTGCGCAGCGTTGTTGTGGCGTGCGGGCGCTCGCGGCGCTACGGCCTACAGCCGCGCGGAGTTGTCCGGCAGGTCCGTAGTCCTGCGCCCACGCAGCCTGCGTGGCGCGGACTACGCCAGTCCGCCGCGTTCGTTTCTACAGTCAATCCCATCGCATCACGCAGATGTTTCGCGCATTTCGGGCGGATGGCTGAGGCGAGTTGGACGAAGGATGCAAGCCATGAACGAAGACACCATCAAGGGCAACTGGAAGCAATTCAAGGGCAAGATGGTCGAGCAGTGGGGCAAGCTCACTGACGACGATTTCGACGTGATTGCCGGTCGCCGCGAGCAGCTGCTGGGCAAGCTGCAAGAGCGCCAGGGCCTGGCCCGCGACGCTGCCGAAAAGCAGCTCACGGACTGGCAATCGCGCCACCCCACATTCCACTTCAACGACTGACCTGCCTGCGTCAGTCTCAGTGTGCCGCACCCTTGCGCAACGCTTTGGGCGCGCGCACTGCCCACGCGGCCAGGCCTATCGGCCCGGCCGCTCCCCCACCGAATACCGAGGAGAAGCACCATGCACTTCAAACACACCCTGCTGACGCGCAACCTGATCGCCCTGTCTGCCGCCACCTTGCTGGCCACCTCTGCGCTGGCCATGGGCCAGCCCGAGTACAAGAACGCCAAAGACCAAATTTCGGCGGACTACAAAATGAACAAGCAAAAATGCGATGCCCTCAGCGGCAACGCCAAGGACATTTGCCAAAAGGAAGCCAAGGGCACTGAGAACGTAGCCAAGGCAGACCTGGAGGCCCAGTACAAGCCCAGCGACAAAACCGCCTACAAGGCCCGCGAGGCCCGCGCCGATGCCGACTACGCCCTTGCCAAGGAAAAGTGCGATGACCTGAGCGGCAACGCCAAGGACGTGTGTGTGAAGGACGCCAAGGCGGCCCACGTGACGGCCAAGGAAAACGCCAAGGTCGCCAAGGCCGTAGCCAAGCCCGGTGAGACAGTCATCGAAAAGGCTGCCGGTGTGGCAGAAGCGCGCAAGGACGCCGCTGCCGAGAAAAACGAAGCCAATTACAAGGCCGCCAAGGAGCGCTGCGATGCGCTGGCGGGCGACCTCAAGTCCAAGTGCGTGGACGACGCCAAGCGCCAGTACGGTCAGAGTTGATCGGCCCGCATGGCCTCGGGGCCGCTCTTCGGAGCGCGCCTGTGCACCAGCGTCTGGTGTGGGGCTGAGTGGGGCTCTTGGCGCCGCAGGCTTCTGGGGTGATGTGAAAGCACCCCAAAAGCCTGCGGCGATGGAATTTGTTACCGAATGAAAGCCGGTGTGGCCGTCCACTGATTTGGGTCAAAGGCCGCTGCGTGGTTGTCCCTAAGCTGCCCTTTTTGTCACACACCGAGGAACAAAAATGGCTGCACTGGAATGGTCTGACGCACTGGCGCTGGATTTGCCGCTCATGGACGATACCCACCGCGAGTTCGTAGACCTGCTGGCGCAAGTCGAGCAAGCCGACGACGCCACGGTGGCGCAGCAATGGCAGGCCCTGGTAGACCACACCGAACACCACTTTGGCCAGGAAGACGCCTGGATGGCAGCCACGCGCTTTGCCTCCGGCAACTGTCACACCACGCAGCACAAGGTGGTGCTGCAGGTGATGCGCGAGGGCATCGTGCGCGCCGAGCAGGGCGATCTCCAGCCCATCCGCATCATGACGGGCGAGCTGGCCCAGTGGTTTCCGCAGCATGCTCAGATGATGGACGCCTCGCTGGCCCTGCACCTGCGCCGCGTGGGCTTTGACCCCGTGACAGGCGTGGTGCACGCCCCTGGCGCACTGCCTGGCGAGTTGATCCACGGCTGTGGCAGCACCCATGGTTGTGTTGACCAGCCCGCTGCGGTCACGGCGGAAGCGGCCTGAGGGGTGGGGCTGCAGTCTGCAAGGCAATTGCTATTAAATACATAGCTGCTAGCGCTTGGTTAGGAAGCCCTGGAGGCCAAAATGGCTGAATGGCTATGTGACCCGTCTCGGACTCACCCATCCCACCTCCCACCACCTCCCCCACCCGTTCGGGCTGAGCTTGTCAAAGCCAGGGCCCATCAGACCCCGTAGGTCGGGTTAGCCCGTAAGGGCGTAACCCGACGCCCACAGGGCCTGCAGCGTTCACGTCGGGTTACGCTGCGCTAACCCGGCCTACACGGCAGCCATCTCACCCGTTCGACTGAGCCTGTCGAAGCCAAGGCCCTGTCGGCCTGCAGCACCACCCCCGCCCGGTGCGCAAGCGCCGCAGCCCAGACCTATCGCGGCAGCAGCATGCCTGCCATGCACCACGACAACTCGCGCAGCGCGCGCCGCAGTGCGGCGGTGGCGGGCTCGCGGTAGGCGCTGCGCAGCACAGCCTGCTTGGCGGTTTGCAGCGCCCGGCGGTCTTTGGCACGCAGGGCCGCCAGCAGCCGTTGGTGGTAACGCTCTACCCGCTGGGCCTCAGCGGCAGACAAGCCTGCGGGCGATCGCCGTGGGGGCTGTGTGCCCCCGGCCTCTGCTCGCACCAGGTGGTGGCCCCAGGGGCCGTGGTTGGGTGTGGCAGGGGCTGCTCCACCCAACATCGCTTCTTCTTCTCTGCCTTGGGTTGGGATGTGCTTCATGGGGCGTCCTTGTCCGTTGTGGTGGCCGCACCCGTAGCGGCGTTCGGGTTGCGCGGCGCAGGCGTCAGGCCATACCAATTCACCTTGCGGGTCAGCACCATCACCGCCGTCAGCACCAAGAACAGCGCAATCGAGCCCACCGCCAGCGCCGTTTGCTCCAGCTGCAGCAGCACGTACAGCAGGCCATACAGCAGCGCCATGCCCGCCCCCAGCGGAATGCCGCGCGCCAGGCTGCCCAGCATGTGGCTGGCGTAGTAGCCCAGCAGCAGCACACAGGCCGTGGCGGCCGCCAGGTACGACCAGCCAAACGCGAGGTGCTCCGACAAGCTCACCAGCAGCAAGAAGAAGCTGCAAATGGCCGAGCCCACTAGCAGGTACTGCACCGGGTGCACGCGCAAGCGCTTCATCAGCTCAAACAAACCCACGGCCACAAAGGTGAGGGCGATGAACAGCAGGCCGTACTTGGTGGCGCGGTCTGCCAGGGTGTAGGGGTTCACCGGGTCCACAAAGGCCACGCTGAAGCTGTCGGCGCAGTCGCGTGGCGTGGTGCTGGGCGAGCTGCCGTCGGTGGGGTACTGCACCGGGCTGTCGTCATAGCCACCCACGCAAATGCGCCGGCCATTCAAGATGTCTTGCTGCGCTGTGGTGGCAAGCGACGACAGGCGCCACTGCGCCGTGAAACCCTCGGGGCCCCAGTCGCGCTCAGACGGCAGAAAGCGCCCGGTAAACGATGGGTGAGGCCAGCCGCCCGTCATCTTCACTTCGGTATTGCCACCCAGCGGCACGATGGCCAGGCGCTCGGTGCCCACCAGCTCCAGGTCCAGCGCCAGCGTCATGGGCTCGGCCTGGCCGCGCACCGACTCGGGCAGCACCGCGTGCAGCCCCCGGCTGTAGGTGGGGTGGAAGGTGCCGGGCTTCAGAGCCAGCGCCTGCTCGCCGTGCAGCACCTGCGCCGTGCGGATGCCCCGCGCATCGCCCACCGCCACCATCACGATGGGTGCGCCGCACTGCAGGCGCGAGCCCTTGACGGTGCTGTGCGCCTGCAAGCTGGCCAGCGTGCTCCACTGCGCAGTGATGTGCGCCTTGAGGTTGAAGGTGTTGACCTTGTGCAGGCCCCGGGCGCGTTCTTCCATGCCCACGCTGGAGCGCACCTGCAGCTGCTCGGGCATGGCGGTGAGCAGAAATTCGCGCCGCTGCTCGGTGGTGCGGCGCTCCTCGCCCTTGCCCGTTTCTACGTCCCAGCTTTCCACGCAGGCGCTGTGGATCATGGGGCCCATCAGGGTTTGCGGCCCGGCCAGGCTGTCGGCCACGCTCTGGGCCGTGAGGCTGCGGTAACGCTGGCGGTCGCGCACCACGTCCTCAATCTGGCCCAGGCCAATGAGCAGCAAGATGGCCACGGCGCCCAGCGCCACGAGTTTGGTGATCAACGGGTGTTTCAAAAGACTCCTCCTTGTGTGTCGGTGGAGCCAGTGTTGGCCGCAGGGGTGAGGCGGCGATGAAGTTTGTGAAGCGAGCGTGAAGTGGCTTGTGTGGCCGTGGCGCGGCGGGCTGAGTTGGAGTATGGCCGTGCCCGGCCTTTGACAAGCTCAGCGCGAACGGGCTGCTACGCGCCCACGCGCAGGGCATCGGATGGGCGTTGGCCTACAAGCAAGTGTGCCGCTGGCTGACGCCAAACCGTCACACACCCACGTTAGCCTCTGGCTGCAACCAACCACCGCCAAAGGTGCCCCATGTTTTCCAAACTGTTCGGCTGGACCCATCTGCTTGACGCGCTGCTGGATGACTTGTTTGACGAGCGCCGCCTGGGGCTCGACCTGCCCGGGCAGGAATGCCTGGGCACCGACGAATGGCTTGCCCTGGCCGCGCAAGACGGCGTCTGAGCCGCTCTTTGAACCGATCTCAGCGTCCCAGGTCCAGCGTCACGCGCAAACCCGGGGCCGTGTTGCGCACCTGCATGTGCCCGCCGTGCAGCACCATCACCCGCTGCACAATCGCCAGCCCCAGGCCTGACCCACTGCGCTCCCCCCCCGGCCGGGCGGTGGTGAAAAACCGCTCGCCCAGGCGCGGCAGGGCGTAGTCGGGCGCGCCTGGGCCTTCATCTTGTACCGCCACCACGGCCCCCTCCAGCTCCACCCGCACCGTGCTGCCTGCGGGGGCAAAGTCGATGGCGTTGTCCAGCAGGTTGCCAATGGCCAGGGTGATGAGTTCGGCCTCCCACGGCCCACTGTGGCCCCGGCCCGTGAGGGTGATAGCCATGCCGCGCTGCGCCGCCCGGCCCTGTGTGTGGGCGATGGCGGCGGCGGCGCAGTCGTGCAACGCCACGGGGGCTCGGCCCTCGGCGTGCTGGCGCTGCTCCAGCTTGCTCAGCTCCAGCAATCGGTCAATCAGCCGCTGCAGGCGTTCGCTTTGCTGCACCACTTGCGTGGCAAACGCGGCGCGGTCTGCGGCGGGCAGCTCGTCTTGCAGCAACTCGCCCGCGCCACGTATGGCGGCCACGGGGCTCTTAAGTTCGTGCGTGAGGGCGCGCACATAGCCTTCGATGTAGTCACGCCCCTGCAGCCGTGCGCGCATGCGGTCCATGGCGCGGGCCAGGTCGCCCAACTCGCCGGGCACCTCGGGCACCGCCAGGGGCTGGGTGGGGCTCTTGCCGGTGGGGGCGTCGGTATCTGCCGGGCCTTGCACGCTCAATGCGTAGTCGCGCAGTCGGCGCACGTTCCACACCATCCACAGCGTCACGCCCACACCCACAGCGGCCGAAAGGGCCAGCAGCAGCAGCCCGCCCATGAAGACCTTGCGCTCGGCCCGGTCGATAAAGCGCTGCACCGTGCGCGTGGGCTTGGCCACCGTCAGCACCCCGGCAATGCGCTCGTCCACATAAATAGGCGCGGCCACATGCATCACGCCGCTGGTGTCGTCGCTCTCCACCTCGCGGGTGGAGCGGGCACCGTACTCGCCGCGCAGCGTGCGCGCCACATCGCGCCACTGCGAGTAGTCGGCCCCCACCGCGTGGTTTTCTGAATCGAACAGCACGCGCCCCTGGTGGTCCGTCACGTAGATGCGGTAGTCCAGCGACTGCTTCGAAAACCCCCAGATGCCCGCATCAATAGGCCGGGTGGCGTAGTGCCGCACACGCTGGGCAAAGCGGCTTTGGCTGGCATCGCGCGCCAGCTGTCCGCTGGCCAGGTCGTCACTGGCCACCTCGGCCAACAGGTTGGCCGTGTCCACCATCATGTCCTCCATCACCTCGCGCACGCTGGGTTTGATCTCGGCCATGAACACGCGCAGAACAAAGAACGCGGCAATGCCGTTGATGAGGAAGAAGGCGAACAGCAGGCGGATGCCTAGGCGCATGGGTGACGCGGCCTTTCTATAAAAATGATAGCTGTTAGCGCTTATTTAATAAGCGCTAGAGGCCAATTTGATTTGAGTGGCCGACATGCCCTGATACCTCCCCCATCCGTTCGGGCTGAGCCCGTCGAAGCCAGGGCGTGGTGTGCGATGTGCTTGGGCAAGGGGTGTTGCACTCACAAGTCAAAACAGTACCCCATGCCCCGGTGCGTGCTGATGTACTCGCGGCTGGCGTCCACTTCGCGCAGCTTGGCGCGCAGTGTTTTGATGTGGGTGTCCACCGTGCGGTCGGTGCTTTCGCTGTCGTCGCCCCAGGCGGCGGCCAGCAGGGCGTCGCGTGAGTGGATGCGGCCCGCGCCGCGCAGCAGGTGCGACAGCAGCCGGTATTCGCGCCGCGTCAGCGGCAGGGCCTGGCCGTGCAGGGTGATGCGCTGGCCCGCCTCGTCGTCCACCAACGGGGTGGCTGGCACGGCGGCCGGTGCGGGCGCCGGCATGGACGCGCGGCGCAGCAGGGCCTTGACGCGGGCGGCCAGTTCGCGGGGGCTGAAGGGCTTGGCCAGGTAGTCGTCGGCACCCAGCTCCAGGCCCAGTACGCGGTCCAGTTCCTCGCCCCGGGCGCTGAGCATCAGCACTGGCGTGGCCTGGCGCAGGCGCAGCGCCGCAGCCGCTTGACCATGGCGCACGTCGCGCAGCAGGTCCAGCCCGCTGCCATCGGGCAGGCCCACGTCCAGCACCAGCACATCAAATGGGTGGCGCTGCATTTGCTGGCGCGCGTCCTGCACCAGCAGGCAGTGCGTCACCTGCAGGCCATCGCGCTCCAGCGCATAGGCCACGGTGCGGGCGATGGCAGGGTCGTCTTCGAGCAGCAGCAGGCGGGTGGACATGGGCGATCAGCGTGCGACCAGCACGGGGAACAGCTTGCCCAGCCCATCGGCCATCACTTCCACAGCCAGGGCCGCCAGGATCAACCCCATCAGCCGGGTCATCACGTTGATACCGGTTTTGCCCAGCACGCGGGCAATCGGGTCGGCCAGCGAGAAGCACAGGGCCGTGGCCAGCGCAATCACCACGCCGTAGCCCACCAGCGAGGCGTGTTGCCAGAAGGTCTGGGCACGGTCGGCGTAAATCACCACGGTGGACATGCTGGCTGGGCCGGTGAGCAGTGGAATGGTGAGCGGCACCACGGCAATGCTGCTGCCTGCGGCGGCTTTTTCGGCGCCTTCCTCCAGCTCGTGGGTCAGGGGCTTGGCCTCGGCGGGCTGGGCGTTGAGCATGTTCATCGCGCTGATCAGCAGCAGCATGCCCCCGCCCACCTGAAAGCTCTGCAGCGAGATGTTGAAGAACTCCAGAATCTGCAGCCCCAGCAGCGCGCAGGCGGCAATCACGCAGAACGACGCAAACGCTGCCGTGCGGATGGTGCTGCGCCGCTGCGCCGCAGAAAAGCCCTGCGTGTAGTGGATGAAGAAGGGGACGATGGCCAGCGGGTTCACGATGGCCAGCAAGGTAATGAGGGGTTTCAGGTCCATTTCGTAGCTCCAGTGTGCTGTGTGGGGTTCTCAAGGCCTTTGGGCTGGGCATGGCGAGAGCCAGCGTCCCCGCGCAAGGGCCTGCGCCGGCCCCACCGCCCCGCCGCGAAGGCGGCGTACCGAGCGCTTGCGCTGGGGGCTTCCCCCTCCCGACTTGCATAGCGAGTCGAGAGAGGGGGAAGGCGCGAAGCGCCTCAGGGGGTGTCCCACTACCGCCCCCCCGACACGTCGATCAGCGACATGGTCGTGTAGTGTGACGCGTCGGACATCAGCCACACAATGGCCTGCGCCACCTCCTCGGCGGTGCCGCCGCGCTGCATGGGCACCTGGTGCGACAGGTCGCGCACCCGGTCGGGTAGGCCGCCGCTGGCGTGGATGTCGGTCTCGATCAGCCCCGGGCGCACGGCGTTCACGCGGATGCCCTCGGCCGCCACCTCGCGGGCCAGGCCGATGGTGAAGCTGTCGATGGCGCCCTTGCTGGCCGCGTAGTCCACATACTGGTGGGCCGATCCCAGGCGCGATGCGGCGCTGGAGACATTGACGATGGAGCCGCCTGCGCCGCCGTGGCGGGTGCTCATGCGGCGCACCGCCTCGCGTGCGCAGACGATGCTGCCGATCACGTTGGTGTCGAACATGCGGCGCAGTCGCGCAACGCCCATCTCGTCCACCCGGGCCGTCACATCCACCACGCCTGCGTTGTTCACCAGCGCGGTGATGCGGCCCAGTTGCGCATCCACGGTGGCATACATGGCCAGCACCTGGTCTTCGTGGGCCACGTCGGCCTGCACCGCCAGGGCGTGCCCGCCCTGGGCCTGGATGCTGTCCACCACCGCCTGGGCGGCGGCGGCATTGGCGTGGTAGTTCACCGCCACGGCCCAGCCCTGCTGCGCGGCGAGCAAGGCGGTGGCGGCGCCAATACCGCGGCTGGCGCCTGTGATTAAAACGATCTTGTCCATGAAACGCTGTCTCCTGCAAGAATGGCGCATTGGAACAGTTTTCAGGAGCGAAACATGGGTCAATTCGTCGATTTGAAGTCTGCCGATGGTTTTGTGCTGCCCGCCTGGGTGGCCGAGCCCGATGCGCCGCCCCGGGGCGCCGTGGTGGTGTTGCAAGAGATTTTTGGGGTCAATAGCCACATCCGCGCCGTCGCCGACCGCTTTGCCGCGCGTGGCTACCTGGCCGTGGCGCCTGCCACTTTCCACCGCGTGCAGCCCGGCGTGGAGCTGGGCTACACCGGCGACGACATGCAGGCGGGCATGGGCCTCAAAGGCGCCGTGGAGGCACTGCCCGCTCCTGGCGTCATGCCCGATATTCAGGCCGCCATCGATTACGCCGCCCAGCGCAGCGGTTGCAAGGTGGGCATCGTGGGCTTTTGCTGGGGCGGGCTGCTGACCTGGCGCGCTGCCTGCACGCTCACGGGCCTGTCGGCCGCCGTGCCTTACTACGGCGGCGGCATGACCACCCCTGAGGAAGCCGCCCGCCAGCCGCAGGTGCCCGTGCTGGCCCACTTTGGCGAGCGCGATCACTGGATTCCTCTGGACACGGTCCAGGCTTTTGACCGCGCCCAGCCCGGCGTGGAAGTGCATGTGTACCAGGCCGACCACGGCTTTAACTGCGACCAGCGCGGCAGCTACGACGAGGCCGCCGCCCTGGCCGCCCGCGACCGCACGCTGGCGTTTTTCGACAAGCATTTGGGCTGACCGCCCTGGCACGGCCCGCAGCCCCCACGCTGCGTGGCTCTGCCGAGTGGCGCAGTGTGGGCATTGCATTCAACCTGGAGGCGCCATGGCCAACTGCATTCGAGACTTCAAGCCTTTTAGGCCCCTAGCGCTTTTGAATCAAGCGCTGACAGCTATATATTTGATAGCAATTGCCAGCCTGGCCCACGCGGCCGACTACACCGGCCCCCTGTTCGACGCCCACCTGCATTACAACGAAGAAGCCTGGAACGGCAGCACCGGCCCGCACCCGCCCGCCGACGTGCTGGCCCGCATGCAGGCCAGCGGGGTGCGCGCCATCGTGGCCAATTCGCGTCCCAATGCAGGCTCGCTGGCGCTGGCGGCCCTGCCGCAGATGCGCGAGGCAGGCATTGCCGTAGTGCCCTTTGTGCGCCTGTACCGCACCCGGGCTGACTACACCGGCTGGCCCCGCGACGAATCCATCTACGACATGGTGCTGGCCGAGCTGGCGCGCGGCACCGCAGCGGGCCCGTACCGGGGCATTGGCGAGTTTCACCTATACGACAGCGCCGATGCCAACGGCCCCGTGGCGCGCAATCTGATGCAGCTGGCCGAGCAGCGCCGCCTGGTGGTGCTGGCGCATGTGGACGATGTGGCGATTGACCTGCTGATGGCGCACACCCCCAGCCAGGGCCAGGCGGTGCGCCTCATCTGGGCCCACACGGGCATTGGCGGCGCCCCGGTAGCGCGGGTGGACGCGCTGCTGGCCCACTACCCCGGCCTGGTGGGCGAGCTGTCGTACCGCCCCGGGCTGGTGTGCGATGGCGGGCAGCTGTGCCCCGAGTGGCGCGCCCTGCTGCTCAAGTACCCCACCCGCTTTGTGATCGGCTCGGACACCTGGGTTAACCAGCGCTGGCAGCACTACGAGGCGCAAATGAAGGACTACCGCACCTGGCTGGGCGGCCTGCCCGCCAATGTGGCCCAGCGTGTGGCCTGGGGCAATGCGGCGGCGTTGTTTGGGGTGGATGGGCACTGAGCTGTTGGCTGCGGCTGGCGCCTGCTGGTAGCTAGCCGCTGTCAGCTGCGCCGTATTAGGGTGAATCTGTAGGGGTGGCGCAAGCCCGGTGCCCTACTATTTTCAGGCTGGCCCACTCCGTTTCTGGGCGCGGAGATTTTTGTTTGAACCCTTCTCTTTTTTCAACGCGTTCCCGCCTTGGCTGTGCATCGCAGATGCCGAGCCTTTCCCGCCGCCATGCTCCGCTGCTGCAAGTCGTTGCCGGGCTGGCGTTGGTGGCTGCGCTGGGCCTGGCGCAGCCAACCCCCGCGCATGCGGCCACAGCGTTTGAGCCCGCGCAGACGGTGCAGGGCACGCCACTGGTGCTCAACGGCTCGGGCACACGCTACCGCACGGTGTTCAAGGTGTACGACATGGCCCTGTACACGGCCCGCAAGGTCAAGACGCTGGAGGAGTTGCTGGCGCTGCCCGGGCCGGTGCGGCTGAACTTTGTGGCCCAGCGCGACATCCCGGGCACAGACCTGGGGGTGTCTTTCATCAAGGGTTTGTCCAACAACTCACCGGCCGAGCAGATTCGCCGCTACACGCCTGCCAGTAACCGGCTGATCGAGATCTTCTCGGGCCGCCCCAAGCTGGCCCCCGGCGAGACCTTTGCCATGGAATACCTGCCGGGCAAGGGCACCACCTTCTACATCCAGGGCCAACCCCAGGGCGCACCTGTGGGCGATGCCGAGTACTTTGGCATGGTGCTGCGCATCTGGCTGGGTCAGGTGCCGGTAGACCACCAGCTCAAGGAAGCGCTGCTGCCTTGATGCAGTTGCAGCCAGCCCAGGCTCATCGCCTTGTCAGGCCGATGTGAGCTGGGATTGCATGCGTCCGGGGCGCCGCAGTGGCGCGGCACTGTCGGCCACCTTGAAGGTGGAAGCGGCCTGGGCCAGTCGGTAGGCTTGCTCGCGCAGGCTTTGGGCGGCGGCAGCAGATTCTTCCACCAGCGCGGCGTTTTGCTGGGTGGCCTGGTCGAGCTGGGCGATGGCGTCGTTCACCAGGGCAATGCCGTCAGACTGCTCGCGGGCGCTGGAGGCAATGTGGGCTATCACCTCCGTCACCTTTTGCACCGAGCTGACGATGTTCTGCATGGCAGCGCCGGCGTTGTGCACGAGCTGGGTGCCTTCGCCCACCTTTTCCACGCTGGTGGAGATCAGGCCCTTGATTTCCTTGGCCGCTTCCGCACTGCGCTGGGCCAGGCTGCGCACTTCGCCCGCCACCACGGCAAAGCCACGGCCTTGCTCGCCTGCACGGGCGGCTTCCACGGCGGCGTTCAGCGCCAGGATGTTGGTCTGGAAGGCAATGCCGTCAATGGTGCCAATGATGTCGGCAATGCGGCGCGAGCTGGTGTGGATGTCTTCCATGGTGTCCACCACCTGCGCCACGATGCTGCCGCCTTGCGAGGCCACCTCGGCTGCCGACGATGCCAGGCCGCTGGCAGTGCGCGCGGCCTCGGCCGACTGCTGCACGGTGGCGGTGAACTGCTCCATGGACGAGGCCGTTTGCTGCAGGTTGGCTGCGGTGTGCTCGGTGCGGGACGAGAGGTCTTGCGTGCCGCCAGCAATCTGGTCGCTGGCGCTGGCGATCTGGTTGCCCGCATCGCGGATCTGGCCAATCATCGAAGCCAGTGAGTGCTGCATGTCGCCCAGGGCGCGCAGCAGGTGCCCGGTTTCATCCTTGCGGGTGCTCATGATGCTGCTGGTCAGGTCGCCACGCGCAATGGTGTCTGCCACGGCCACGGAGTCGCTGAGCGGTAGGGTGATGCTGCGGGTGATGGTGACGGCCAGCGCCATGCCCAGGCCGCAGGTAATGGCGCCCAGCGCAATCAGCCAGTAGCGGGCCTGGTCGTTGGCGGCCTTGATGGGGGCGGCAGATTCGTCCAGTGCCTTGCGTTGCAGCTCCATCAGCGCTTCCACGCGGGCCATGTATTGCTTGGCGGCGGGCACGAAGCGGGTTTCCAGTTGTGCGTCGGCCTGCTCGTGTTGGCCGCTGCGGCGCAAGTCAATCACGGCATCGCGCGCTTCGGTGTAGTTGCGGCGCAGTGCGCTGATGTCCTTGAACAGGGCGCGTTCGGCATCGGTCTGCATCAGGCCTTCCACCTTGGTCTGGATGTCGGTGGTGGTACTGGCCGACAGCTTTTGTTCGTCGGCAAAGTAGGTGGCCAGCGATGCATCGCTGCTCTTGGCCACGGCCGTGGTGCGGCGCACGGCGGTGTGGATCAGTCGGTACCAGTCGCTGATGAGCCGCTCCTTGGCCAGGGGTTGCTCGATCACGGCTTGGGTGGAGGTGGAGGCCGTTTGCAGCTGCCACACCCCCAGCAGGGTGCCCAGCAGGGACAAAGCAAGCAATAACCCAAAGCCCAGGGAGAGGCGTTTTCCAATGGCGATTTGATTCATACAACAGGTTCTTTGAAGTGCGCCATCGAGGGTATCGATCGCACCCAAAGAGGGCTTGAGCAAGGTCAAGCGCCGTTACCTTTGTTACGAATATCGCCGTGCGCTGTCGGCCGTGGGCAAGTGCGCAGGGCGGGGCGCTACTTGCTGTGCGCGTGCAGGTGCTTCAGTGGCGTGCGAGCCCGCACAACTGTGCAAACCGGCCCAGCAGGCTGCAGGCCTGGGGCGTCTCTTGCACCATTGGCGGGGGGTGCCCGGCGGGCAGGGTGGCGGCCAGGTGCTGCACATAGCCTTGCATGGCCGCCAGGCTGAATTCGGGGTGGAACTGCACGCCCCAGGCGTTGGCCCCGATGCGGTAGGCCTGGTGGGGCTCGTGTGCGTTGCCGGCCAGCCGCACGGCCCCAGGGGGCAGGGCGCGCACGGACTGGGTGTGCACCACCTGGGCGTTCCACTGGCTGGGCAGGTGGGCAAAGAGGGGGTCGGCCTGGGCCTCGGGCGTGAGGGAGATGGGCACGGTGCCCAGCTCCAGCCCGCCAGGGTGGTAGCCGACTTCGCCCCCCATCGCGTGGGCCAACAGCTGGTGGCCGTAGCAAATGCCCAACACCGGCGTGCCGTGGGCCACGAGGCGGGTGAGCCAGGGCACCAGGGCCTCGCTCCAGGCTTCGCGGTCGGACACCATGGCGTGGCTGCCGGTGATGACGACCCCGGCCAGCGTTTCGGGCCCGGGCAGGGGGCTGGCTTGGCGGGCGTCCAGCACCTGTATGGGCGGGGGCTGGTGTGCGTTCGCTGGGTCGGCTTTGTTGCCGCAACCCATGCCAGTGTCTGCGGCCAGCCCGGTTTCGATCCAGTGCTCAAAGTCGCCCATGTGTGGGCGCAGGGTGTCGAGGGTGTCGCCGGTCTTGATGATCAGGATCGGGCGAGGGGCAGATGTGGGCATGAATGCGCTGAGCGTTGAACAGAGGGGCGGCCGCGCAGCCAGGTGGCCGTGCTGCTCACGTGGGGGCGCTGGCAGGGGTGGCCCACACCCCTTCGTTGCATGGGGCTCAGGCGTGGCCAGTGCGCGCCAGGTAGCGCTTGCGCCAGAAAAGCAAGACCAGTGCCAGCGCAATGGACGCCATGGCGCCCATGGCCCACCAGAAGCCGTCGGCTTTGTGGATGAGGGGGATGAACTCGAAGTTCATGCCAAAGATGCCTGCGATCAGGTTCAGCGGTAGGAACACGGCGGTGAGTGCCGTGAGGGTGCGCATGATGTCGTTGGTGCGGTTGCCTTGTACCGAAAAGTGCATCTGCACGGCGGTTTCGGTGCTTTGCTCGAGTCGGCGTACGTGGTGCACCACGCGCTCGATGTGTTCGAGCACGTCACGGCTGCGCACCTTGAGCAGGTCCAGCTCGCGCTGCCCTGTGGGCGAGTCGGGCTGGGCCCAGGTCTCCAGTGCATCGATCCAGTCTTGCACGGCGCTGCGCTGGTCTTCGCAGATTTCATCGAGCTGGTGCAGCGACAGGCGCGCATCCAGCAGCGAGCTCCAGTTGACATGCCGGGCCCGGGGCCTGAGCAGCTCGGTTTGCCAGTGGTCGAGCTGGCGCGTCAGCTCGCGGCGCAGGTCCAGGTAGCCGTCCACCATCAGGTTGACCACGCGCAGCATCAGGTCGGCGGGGCTGGCGGGCAGGCGCGAGCCGGGGATGGGGTTGGCGCGGCCTTCGCGCTGCTCTGCAGGGGCACCGGGCGCGGTGGCCAGCAGCTTGCTCGCATAGGCCTCGCGCACTGTGCAGTCGCTGGGGTGCACCGTGAGCAGCACGTGGTCAAACACCGCAAAGCCCACGGGGCTGGTGTCCAGGCGCCGCAGTACCAGCGGGCCGGTCGGCTTGCGGGGCGGTGTGGCTTGGCTGGCGCCTTCGGCATCGATGCTGGCGCTGGCCGTGGCCAGGCGGCGGAACACCAGCAGGTCGTACTGCGAGGTGTAGTCGTAGTGCGAGGGCAGCTGCGCGTTCAGCAGGTCCGACACATGCAAGTCCACCAGTTGCAGTCCCACCAGGGTTTGCAGGGCGCTCTGGATCTCCAGCAGGCGCGCCTGAAAGGCCGGGCGGGCCACGGCAATCCACAGAAAGCCCTGGGCAGGGGCCTGGGCTGGCAGCTCGGGCAGCTCAGTCACGCCGCTGCTGTGGATGTGGAAGATGCGCATGCGGGAGTGGTTGAGGGTAAAATGGCATGCAGCGCTTATTCAATAAGCGCTAGAAGCTATTATTTCGATAGCAATCGTGCTGCGTCGCGCGCAAAGTAGGTCAGCACGCCATCGGCGCCCGCGCGCTTGAAGGCCAGCAGGCTTTCCATCATCACGGCGTCGTGGTCGAGCCAGCCGTTTTGCGCGGCGGCTTTGATCATGGCGTACTCGCCGCTCACCTGGTAGGCGAAGGTGGGCACGCGGAACTCGTCCTTCACCCGGCGCACGATGTCCAGGTACGGCATGCCGGGTTTCACCATCACCATGTCTGCGCCTTCGGCAATGTCCAGCGCCACTTCGCGCAGGGCTTCGTCGCTGTTGCCGGGGTCCATCTGGTAGACATTCTTGTCGGCTTTGCCCAGGGCGCCGCGGGTGCCGACGGCGTCGCGGAAGGGGCCGTAGAAGGCGCTGGCGTACTTGGCGCTGTAGGCCATGATGCGGGTGTGGATGTGGCCTTGCACCTCCAGCGCCTCGCGGATGGCGCCAATGCGGCCGTCCATCATGTCGCTGGGGGCGACGATGTCCACGCCCGCCTCGGCATGCGTGAGGGCCTGGGCGGTGAGGATTTCGACCGTCTGGTCATTGATGATGTAGCCGGTGTCGTCCAGCACGCCGTCCTGGCCGTGGCTGGTGTAGGGGTCCAGCGCCACGTCGGTCATCACGCCCAGGTCTGGGAATTCTTTCTTCAGCGCCCGCACCACGCGCGGGATCAGGCCTTCGGGGTTGCGTGCTTCTTGCCCGTCAGGGGTTTTGAGCGACGGGTCAATCGCTGGGAACAGCGCCATCACCGGGATGCCCAGCTTCACGCAGTCTTCGGCCACGGGCAGCAACAGGTCCAGGCTCAGGCGGTCTACGCCGGGCATGGACGCCACGGTCTCGCGCTGCTGCGTGCCTTCGTGCACGAACACGGGGTAGATCAGGTCGTTGACCGACACCGCGTTTTCGCGCACCAGGCGGCGCGTGAAAGCGTCGCGGCGCAGGCGGCGGGGGCGGTTTTGCGGGAAGGGGGCGGAGGTCTGGAGGTGCATGGGGAAAATTGTGCCCTATCTCGGCAACGCCCTGGGGGCCTTGGCCTGTCACCACGCGGCCCCGAGGGCGGGGGGTGGGCGCCATAAATAACCCTACTGATTTATGCAACTAATTGCATATGCTTGTAACGGTTTGTCATTAATGATAAATTTGATCCCGGGCAGCCCTCTGCCTCCCGCTTTTTCCTCCCTGAGCGGGGCCTTCGATTGCTACGCGCAGTCAAGGCTTCTCAGCCCGGCCATGTGCCGGGCTTTTTTTTGCCCGCTGCGGTTGGCGGGTTAGTGTGGTTTCGGGGCGGGCCACTCTTCAGCGCACAGGCATCGTGTCCGCTGTGGGTGGCCTTTCAGGGGCTTTACCTCTGCTTTGGCGCAGGACGCTCGGTGTCGCGCTTAAACTGCGCCCATGCTCTGGGTAAAAGCCTTTCACATCGTGTTCGTGGCCAGCTGGTTTGCGGGCTTGTTCTATCTGCCGCGCATTTTTGTCAATTTGGCAATGGTGGCGCCCGGCTCGGCCGCCGAGCGTGATCGCCTCTTGTTGATGGCGCGCAAGCTTTTGCGCTTTACCACCCTGCTGGCGGTGCCCGCGTTGGCCCTGGGGCTGTGGCTGTGGCTGGGCTACGGCATCGGGCGGGGCCCCGGCAATGGCTGGATGCACGCCAAGTTGACGGTGGTGGCCTTGGTGATCGGCTACCACCACAGCTGCGCTGTGTTGCTGCGCAAGCTGGCCGATGGCAGCAGCCGCCGCAGCCATGTGTGGTTTCGCTGGTTCAACGAGGCGCCGGTGCTGCTGCTGCTGATCGCCGTGGTGCTGGTGGTGGTCAAGCCTTTCTGACGGGACGGGGCCGCCCACGTGCACAAGACCTCTGCCTGGCCTTTGGCGACCAGTTATGTCGCCTTGATCGTTTTTGCCAGCCTGTTTCCCTTCACCGGCTGGCGTGCCCAGGGGCTGGAGCCTTGGGTGTTCCTCATGGCGCCCTTGCCGCCGCCGTACTGGACGGGGTTTGACGTCACCTCCAACCTGATCGGTTACGCCCCGCTGGGCTTTTTGCTGGCACTGGCGCTGTTGCGCACCGGCTGGGCGTGGGGCGCGGTGTGGCTGGCCTTTGCTGCGGGCACCCTGCTGTCGTTGTCGATGGAGTTTTTGCAGATTTACCTACCTCGGCGCGTTCCCTCCAACCTGGATTTGGTGCTCAACGCGGTGGGGTCGTTGGTCGGTGCCTTGGTGGCGGCGGTGCTGGAGCGCCTGGGCGCCATTGACCGCTGGAGCCACTTCCGGGACCGCTGGTTTGTGCCCGATGCGCGCGGCGCGCTGGTGTTGCTGGCCCTGTGGCCTGCGGCGCTGCTTTTCCCGGCGGGCGTGCCTTTTGGCCTGGGTCAGGTGCTGGAGCGGCTGGAGGCTGCCGTGGAATTGGCGCTGGAGGACACCCCTTTCCTCGAATGGCTGCCCGCCCGCGAAGCCGTGCTGGAACCCCTGTCGCCCGGCGGCGAGGTGCTGTGCGTGATGCTGGGCCTGCTGGTGCCTTGCCTGCTGGGGTACTGCGTCATCCGCCATGTGGGGCGCCGGGCTGTGTTTGCCTTTGCCGCCCTGGCCGTTGGGGTGGTGGCGACGGCGCTGTCGGCCGCGCTGAGCTGGGGGCCGGTGCATGCCTGGGGCTGGCTGGACGAGCCAGTGCGCGTGGGTGTGTGGGCGGCTGCCGGGGTGGCCGTGTTGTTGCTGATGCTGCCGCGCCGCGCCGGTGCTGCCGTGCTACTGGTGGCGCTGGTATGGCACCTGGGGGTGCTCAACCAGGCGCCGACCAGCGTGTATTTTGCGCAAACTCTGCAGCAGTGGGAGCAGGGACGCTTCATCCGCTTTTATGGCCTGGGGCAATGGCTGGGCTGGCTCTGGCCTTACGTCACGCTGCTGTATGTGCTGGTGCGCGTCTCGCGCCGTGACACCCAAACCTAAAATACCGCCATGAGCGAACCCACCCCCACTTCCACACCCATCCCCACCTCGACCGCGCCTGGTTACTACCAGCGCCACATCTTCTTTTGCCTGAACGAGCGCACCAATGGCGAAGACAGCTGCGCGCACCACAACGCCCAGGCGGGGTTTGACCGCTGCAAGGCCCAGGTCAAGGCTGCAGGCCTGGCGGGCGCGGGCAAGGTGCGGGTGAACAAGGCGGGTTGCCTGGACCGCTGCGCCGCAGGCCCCGTGGCCGTGGTCTACCCCGAGGGCACTTGGTACACCTTTGTGGATACCAGCGACATCGATGAGATCGTGGAATCGCACCTCAAAAACGGGCAGGTGGTCGAGCGCTTGCTGGTGCCGCCCGAGCTGGGGCGTTGATCCCTGGTCTTTGCATGAAATTGCTGCCTAGCGCTTATTGAATAAGCGCTAGAAGCTATCAAATAAATAGCATAAAGTGAACTCTCAAACCGAACGCCTGCTGCTGCAAGGCGCTGCGGGTGCCATCGAGGTGGCCCGCGACGCTGCCAGCCTGCCCGACGGCGCAGCCCCGCGCGGCGTGGCCGTCATCGCCCACCCCCATCCGCTGTTTGGCGGCACCATGGACAACAAGGTGGTGCAGACCTTGGCCCGAGCCTTCGTCCAGTGCGGCTGGACGGCGGTGCGCTTCAACTTTCGCGGCGTGGGCGCCACCGAGGGGGCGCACGACGAAGGGCGCGGCGAGTTGCAAGACCTGCTGTCGGTGATCGAGCAAGTGGCGCCCGCAGGCGAGGGCGCGCAGCCCCTGGCGCTGGCGGGCTTCTCGTTTGGTGCGTTTGTCACCAGCCATGCCCTGGCTACGCTGTGGCCGCAGCGCACCATCGACCGTGCCGTGCTGGTGGGCACAGCGGCCAGCCGCTTCACGGTGGCGCCCGTGCCGCCCGACGCCCACCTGCGAACGCTGGTGGTGCACGGCGAGCACGACGACACCGTAGCCCTGTCGGCCGTGATGGACTGGGCCCGCCCGCAAATACTGCCCATCACCGTGGTGCCTGGAGGTGGGCATTTCTTTCACGGACAATTGCCGCTGCTCAAAAACCTGGTGGTTCGGCACCTGCAGTCGGCGGTGTAACAGAGGGTTCGCCTGCACGCCGCAGGTGGAACCTCTCACCCCCACGCGACTCAGCCTCCCATCACTCGTCACCTTCTGCCGCGTGCGGCCCGCAGCGCCGCCGCTGGGTTGGTGGTTCTGTCTTTTTTTCCATCGGCCGCTGGCCGCATCCCTGACCTTCCCATGAAACGAATCTTGCCCGCCCTGCGATCTCTGGCCTTGTTTGCCGCCGTTGCGCCCGCCGCATTTGGCGCCCTGGCGCAGCAGGCTCCCCAGCCCCCTGAAATTGCCGCGCGCACCTACTTGTTGGTGGACGTGACGGCCAACCAGGTGCTGGCCGCCAAGGACATCGACGCGCCCGTTGAGCAGGCATCGCTGACCAAGCTGATGACGGGCTACCTGGTGTTTGACGCCCTGCGCGCCAAGAAGATCACGCTCGACCAGAAGCTGCCAGTGAGCGTGCGCGCCTGGAAGATGCCCGGCTCGCGCATGTTCATCGACCCCAAGATGCAGGTGCCAGTGGAAGACCTCATCAAGGGCATGATCGTGCAGTCAGGCAACGATGCCACCATGGCCTTGGCCGAAGGTGTGGGTGGCACGGCCGAGAACTTCGTCAAGCTCATGAACGACCAGGCCCAGGCGCTCGGCATGAAGGGCACGAGCTACAAGAACCCCGAAGGCCTGACGGAGCCCGGCCACACCACCACGGCGCGCGACCTGAGCGTGCTGGCCATGCGCCTGATGAAGGACTTCCCGGAGTACATGCATTACTACTCCACCAAGCAGTACAGCTACCCTGGAACGCCTGCATCCAACGGCAGCAACCGCAACACCCTGCTGTTCCGCGACCCGACCGTGGACGGTCTGAAAACCGGTCACACTGCCGCCGCAGGCTACTGCCTGGTGGCCACCGCCAAGCGCGACTTCCCGAACGTGGGCCAGCGCCGCTTGCTGTCCATCGTGCTGGGCACCGCCAGCGAAAACGCCCGTGCCAACGAAAGCCAAAAGCTGCTGAACTGGGGCTACACCGCGTTTGACGCCGTCAAGCTCTTTGAGGCAAACGCCGCCGTGGCCACTCCCGAGGTCTGGAAGGGCAAGGAAAACCTGCTCAAGATCGGCCGCCCAGACGCCATCGTGGTCACCGTGCCCGCAGGCAGTGCGGGCAAGATCAAGACCGCCGTCTCTCGCCCAGACCCTCTGGTCGCGCCCTTCGCCAAAGGGCAAGCCGTGGGCTCCCTCAAGGTGGTGCTGGGTGAGCAAGCCTTGGCCGAAGTGCCTCTGGTGGCGCTGGAAGGTGTTGAGCAAGCGGGTATTTTGGGTCGCGCCTGGGACGCCATCCGGCTCTGGATCAAGTGATCTTGGGTATTTGCCTTGGCGATGCAGTGTGTGAGGTTGCTGTAAATTTAAGCAATGCTTGCCTCTCGCGCTGCAGCCTGATACATTAGAAGGCTTTTCGGAATTTCCGAAGGGATTCACGTTTTCGCTTTCACGAAGCAAATTCACGTTTAGGGACGTATTTCATGCCAACCATTAATCAACTGGTCCGTCAGGGGCGCGAGGTCGAAAAGACCAAGTCCAAGAGCCCTGCGATGGAAAACTCTCCACAGCGCCGTGGCGTGTGCACCCGTGTGTACACCACGACGCCTAAGAAGCCTAACTCCGCTCTGCGTAAGGTCGCCAAGGTGCGCCTGACCAACGGTTTTGAGGTCATCTCCTACATCGGCGGTGAAGGCCACAACCTGCAAGAACACAGCGTTGTGCTGGTTCGCGGCGGTCGTGTCAAGGACTTGCCTGGTGTGCGTTACCACATCGTGCGCGGTTCGCTCGACTTGCAAGGCGTGAAAGACCGCAAGCAGTCGCGCTCCAAGTACGGCGCCAAGAAGCCAAAGGCCAAGTAAGCCCTGGTCCTTCTGGTCTGAAGAATTTTCGGTGCTGTTTTTCCGCGTGGCGCGGAAGGTGCAGCGTAGTGACCCCAAACGCAGGTGTTCTGCGCGGGTCGAGTAAGTGGGAGTTTCAATGACTCTCGCGGTGTCTGAAAAGACGCCAACTGAAGCAAAGATAGAGGTGAAAAATGCCACGTCGTCGCGAAGTCCCCAAACGTGAAATCCTGCCGGATCCTAAGTTCGGCAATGTAGAGCTGTCCAAATTCATGAACGTGATCATGGAAGGCGGCAAAAAAGCGGTTGCAGAGCGCATCATTTACGGTGCCCTGGAGCTGATCGAGAAGAAGCACCCCGATAAGGACCCTCTGGAAGCGTTCACTGTTGCCATCAACAACGTGAAGCCCATGGTGGAAGTGAAGTCCCGCCGCGTGGGTGGTGCCAACTACCAAGTGCCTGTGGAAGTGCGCCCTGTCCGTCGCCTGGCCCTGTCCATGCGCTGGATCAAGGAAGCCGCCCGCAAGCGCGGTGAAAAGTCGATGGCCCAACGCCTGGCCAACGAGCTGCTCGAGGCCACCGAAGGCCGTGGCGGCGCCATGAAGAAGCGTGACGAAGTGCACCGTATGGCCGAAGCCAACAAGGCATTCAGCCACTTCCGCTTCTAAATCGACGAGTCGCTTCGTCGTCAAGCGCAAGGCTGCCGGCATTTTTGCCTGCAGCCTTGTGGCGATTGAGGCGGTCACAAAATTGACGGGATGCAGCGCCACAATGGCTGCCCTGTCCCCCGAATAACACGACCCATCCAAGGATCCACCATGGCTCGCAAGACTCCCATCGAGCGCTACCGCAATATCGGTATCTCGGCCCACATTGACGCTGGCAAGACCACGACCACCGAACGTATCCTGTTCTACACAGGCGTGAGCCACAAGATTGGTGAAGTGCACGATGGCGCTGCCACCATGGACTGGATGGAGCAGGAACAAGAGCGCGGCATCACGATCACGTCCGCTGCCACGACCTGCTTCTGGAAGGGCATGGACAACTCTTACGAAGAGCACCGCTTCAACATCATCGACACCCCCGGCCACGTGGACTTCACGATTGAAGTGGAACGTTCCATGCGCGTGCTGGACGGCGCTTGCATGGTGTACTGCGCCGTGGGTGGCGTGCAGCCCCAGTCGGAAACCGTCTGGCGCCAGGCCAACAAGTACAAGGTGCCTCGTCTGGCCTTTGTGAACAAGATGGACCGTACCGGTGCCAACTTCTTCAAGGTCTACGAGCAGATGAAGTTGCGCCTGAAGGCCAACCCCGTGCCCGTCGTGATCCCAATTGGCGCTGAAGATAAGTTCACTGGCGTGGTCGATCTGCTGAAGATGAAGGCTATCCTGTGGGACGAAGCGTCGCAGGGTATGAAGTTCACCTACGAAGAAATTCCTGCTGACTTGGTGGAATCCGCCAAGGAATGGCGCGAAAAGATGGTGGAAGCTGCTGCGGAAGCCTCTGAAGAGCTGATGAACAAGTACCTGGAAGAAGGTGACTTGAGCGAAGCTGAAATCAAGTTGGGTCTGCGCACTCGCACGATTGCTACTGAAATTCACCCCATGCTCTGCGGCACTGCCTTCAAGAACAAGGGTGTGCAGCGCATGCTGGATGCCGTGATCGACTATCTGCCAGCGCCGACGGACATTCCAGACGTGACAGGCACCGACGAAGATGAAAAGCCGGTGACTCGCAAGGCGGACGACAACGAGAAGTTCTCCGCTTTGGCCTTCAAGCTGATGACTGACCCATTTGTGGGCCAGTTGACCTTCGTGCGCGTGTATTCGGGTGTGCTCTCCAAGGGTGACACCGTCTACAACTCGATCAAGGGCAAGAAAGAGCGTATTGGCCGTATCGTGCAAATGCACGCGAACGAACGCCAGGAAGTCGAAGAAATTCGCGCTGGTGACATCGCTGCATGCGTGGGCTTGAAGGACGTGACCACAGGTGAGACGCTGAGTGACATCGACTCGCCGCTGATTCTGGAGCGCATGGTGTTCCCTGAGCCCGTGATCACGCAGGCTGTGGAACCCAAGACCAAGGCTGACCAGGAAAAGATGGGTATCGCTCTGCAGCGTCTGGCTGCTGAGGATCCATCCTTCCGCGTGAAGACCGACGAAGAATCCGGTCAGACCCTGATTGCCGGGATGGGCGAGCTCCATCTGGAAATCATCGTGGACCGCATGAAGCGTGAATTCGGCGTGGAAGCTAACGTGGGCAAGCCCCAAGTGGCTTACCGCGAAACCATTCGCAAGACGGTGGAAGAAGCCGAAGGCAAGTTCGTGCGTCAGTCCGGCGGTAAGGGCCAGTACGGCCACGTCGTGCTCAAGATTGAGCCTAACGAAGCCGGCAAGGGCAACGAATTCGTGGACGCCATCAAGGGCGGTGTGGTTCCTCGCGAATTCATTCCTGCGGTGGAAAAAGGCTTCAACGAAGCTGTTACGCAAGGCGTGTTGGCTGGTTATCCCGTGGTGGACGTCAAGGTCACGCTGCACTTCGGTTCGTACCACGATGTGGACTCGAACGAACTCGCGTTCAAGATGGCTGCTATCTTCGGTTTCAAGGAAGGTTGCCGCAAGGCCAACCCCGTGATTCTGGAGCCCATGATGGCAGTGGAAGTGGAAACGCCTGAAGACTACGCCGGTACCGTGATGGGTGACTTGTCTTCCCGCCGTGGCATGGTCCAGGGCATGGACGACATCCCAGGCGGTGGCAAGGCCATTCGCGCTGAAGTGCCGCTGTCGGAAATGTTCGGCTACTCGACCTCGCTGCGTTCCGCTACGCAAGGTCGCGCTACGTACTCGATGGAGTTCAAGCACTACAGCGAAGCGCCTCGCAATGTGTCTGAAGCCATCATGGCTTCGCGCGCCAAGTAAGTTTCTTGGCCCGGGTTTCGGCCCGGGCTTTGTTTTGTCTGCGATCCGGTGCCGTCCTGTTCCCTGTGCGGGGCGAATCAGCAATCGAATGCAGACGTTAAACCACTACACAGGTATTGCTCTTTGGAGATTGCAAAATGGCAAAAGGTAAGTTTGAACGCACCAAGCCCCACGTCAACGTGGGCACCATCGGTCACGTGGACCATGGCAAGACAACCCTGACGGCTGCTATCGCCACCGTGCTGTCTGCCAAGTTTGGCGGCGAAGCCAAGGCATACGACCAGATCGATGCAGCGCCTGAAGAAAAGGCCCGCGGTATCACGATCAACACCGCCCACGTTGAATACGAAACAGCCAACCGCCACTACGCTCACGTGGACTGCCCTGGCCACGCTGACTATGTGAAGAACATGATCACCGGCGCTGCCCAGATGGACGGTGCGATTTTGGTGTGCTCCGCTGCTGACGGCCCAATGCCCCAGACCCGCGAACACATCCTGCTGGCCCGCCAAGTGGGCGTGCCTTACATCATCGTGTTCCTGAACAAGTGCGACATGGTGGATGACGAAGAGCTGCTGGAACTCGTCGAAATGGAAGTCCGCGAACTGCTGGACAAGTACAGCTTCCCTGGCGACGACACCCCGATCGTTCGTGGTTCCGCCAAGCTCGCCCTGGAAGGCGACAAGGGTGCCCTGGGTGAAGAAGCCATCATGAAGCTGGCCGAAGCACTGGACACCTACATCCCCACGCCTGAGCGCGCTGTGGACGGTGCCTTCCTGATGCCTGTGGAAGACGTGTTCTCCATCTCTGGCCGCGGCACTGTCGTGACCGGTCGTATCGAGCGCGGTGTTGTCAAGGTCGGCGAAGAAATCGAAATCGTCGGTATCAAAGACACCGTCAAGACCACCTGCACCGGCGTGGAAATGTTCCGCAAGTTGCTGGACCAAGGTCAAGCTGGCGACAACGTTGGCCTGCTGCTGCGCGGCACCAAGCGTGAAGACGTCGAGCGTGGCCAAGTGCTGTGCAAGCCCGGCTCGATCAAGCCACACACCCACTTCACTGCCGAAGTGTATGTGCTGAGCAAGGACGAAGGCGGCCGTCACACGCCCTTCTTCAACAACTACCGTCCTCAGTTCTACTTCCGTACGACTGACGTGACTGGCGCCATCGAGCTGCCAGCCGACAAGGAAATGGTCATGCCTGGCGACAACGTGTCGATCACTGTGAAGCTGATCAACCCCATCGCTATGGAAGAAGGCCTGCGCTTTGCTATCCGTGAGGGTGGCCGCACTGTGGGCGCCGGCGTGGTTGCCAAGATCATTGCTTAATTTTTAAGCAAAAGGAACTTGCCATGTCCAAGCAAAAAATCCGCATCCGCCTGAAGGCGTTCGATTACAAGTTGATCGACCAGTCTGCCGCTGAGATCGTTGACACAGCCAAGCGCACTGGTGCGATTGTCAAGGGCCCCGTGCCACTGCCAACCCGCATGAAGCGTTTTGACATCCTGCGGTCGCCGCACGTCAACAAGACCAGCCGTGACCAGCTTGAAATCCGTACGCACCAACGCCTGATGGACATCGTTGATCCAACAGACAAGACGGTGGACGCGCTGATGAAGCTCGACCTGCCTGCTGGCGTGGACGTCGAAATCAAGCTGCAGTAATCCCCTGAGGGCGGGCTCGCCAGGGCCTGCCCGATGGTCTATAACGCGGACTTGCTTGAAAAAGCAGTCCGCGTTATACTTTAGGGCTTCGCTTTCTTTGCACATGCAGAGGGGTGAGGTTTTATTAACCTTCTTTCACGCGCTGGCGCGCAAACGCTGAGGCCAATTGAAGTCACAGCGGTGAGAGTTTTGGAGAAACAAATGAGTCTGAGCAACTCCCTGGGGTTGCTGGGTCGCAAGGTGGGCATGATGCGTCTGTTCACTGATGATGGGGACGCAGTGCCTGTCACAGTGGTTGATGTTTCTAACAACCGTGTTACCCAGATCAAAACCCAAGAGAACGATGGCTACGTGGCCCTGCAGGTCACGTTCGGTTCGCGCAAAGCATCGCGTGTGACCAAGCCAGAAGCCGGTCACCTTGCCAAGGCAGGTGTGGAAGCCGGTGAAATCATCCAAGAATTCCGCGTGACGGCTGACACCGCTGCCCAGTACCAAGCTGGCGCATCTGTGGCTGTAACGTCCGTGTTTTCCGTGGGTCAAAAGGTCGACGTGCAAGGTACTTCGATTGGTAAAGGCTACGCCGGTACCATCAAGCGCCACAACATGGCTTCGCAACGTGCTTCGCACGGTAACAGCCGTTCGCACAACGTGCCCGGCTCGATCGGTATGGCACAAGACCCAGGTCGTGTGTTTCCCGGCAAGCGCATGACTGGCCACCTGGGCGACGTCACCAAGACCACGCAAAACCTCGATGTCATTCGCATCGATGAAGCGCGTCAACTGCTCTTGATCAAGGGCGCTATTCCGGGCTCCAAGGGTGGGTTCGTGACAGTGCGTCCCGCCGTCAAGGCCAAAGCCTCCAAAGGAGCGAACTAATGCAGCTCGAACTCCTGAATGACCAAGGCCAAGGCGCATCCAAGCTGGATGTTCCCGAAACCGTGTTCGGTCGTGAATACAACGAAGATCTGGTTCACCAGATCGTGGTTGCCTACCAAGCCAACGCCCGTCAAGGCACTCGCGCTCAAAAAGACCGCGAACAAGTTCGTCACTCGACCAAGAAGCCTTTCAAGCAAAAGGGTACGGGTAACGCACGTGCTGGTATGACTTCCTCGCCTCTGTGGCGTGGGGGTGGTCGGATTTTCCCGAACATGCCTGACGAAAACTTCACACAGAAGATCAACAAGAAGATGTACCGCGCTGGCATGTCTGCGATTTTGTCGCAGCTCGCTCGCGAAGGCCGTCTGGCTGTGGTCGACTCGCTGAAGCTGGACTCGCCCAAGACCAAGGTTCTGGCCGACAAGTTCAAGGCGATGAACCTGCAATCGGTGATGGTGATTGCCGATGAAGTGGACGAAAACCTGTACCTGGCCTCGCGCAATCTGGTGAACGTGCTCGTTGTTGAGCCACGTTATGCCGATCCCGTGTCGCTGGTGCGTTTCAAGAAAGTGCTCGTCACCAAGGGCGCTATCGACAAACTCAAGGAGATGTTCGCATGAGCACACTCAAGTTTGACGAAGGTCGTCTGATGCAAGTGCTGGTCGCTCCCATCGTGTCCGAAAAGGCCACCATGGTTGCTGAAAAGTCCAATGCTGTGACGTTCAAGGTGCTGCAAAACGCTTCCAAGCCAGAAATCAAGGCCGCTGTGGAATTGATGTTCAAGGTTGAGGTCAAGGGCGTTTCCGTGGTGAACACCAAAGGCAAGACCAAGCGTTTTGGCAAGACTGTGGGCCGCCGCGACAACGTTCGCAAGGCATACGTCACGCTGCAACCAGGTCAAGAGCTGAACCTCTCTGGGGAGGCTGCGTAATCATGGCCGTCATTAAAATGAAACCTACTTCACCCGGCCAACGCGCTGTGGTGAAGGTTACCCGTGACCACCTGTACAAGGGTGAAGCTTACGCCCCCCTGCTGGAGCCACAATTCCAGAAGGCTGGCCGTAACAACAACGGTCACATCACGACTCGCCACAAGGGCGGTGGTCACAAGCACCACTACCGCGTCGTGGACTTCAAGCGCAACAAGGACGGCATTGCCGCAAAGGTTGAGCGCATTGAATACGATCCAAACCGTACGGCCCACATCGCTCTGGTGTGCTATGCCGACGGCGAGCGTCGTTACATCATTGCTCCCCGTGGTCTTGAAGTTGGCGCAACCCTGCACTCCGGTTCGGAAGCCCCGATCCGCGCAGGCAACACGCTGCCTATCCGCAACATCCCCGTGGGTTCGACCATCCACTGCATCGAGCTCAAGCCCGGTGCCGGTGCTCAAATCGCTCGCTCGGCAGGTGCTTCGGCAACGCTGCTGGCCCGTGAAGGCATCTACGCCCAAGTGCGTATGCGTTCCGGCGAAGTGCGCAAGATCCACATCGAATGCCGCGCCACCATTGGTGAAGTGGCTAACGAAGAGCACAGCCTGCGCCAATTGGGCAAGGCCGGTGTGAAGCGTTGGATGGGTATTCGTCCTACGGTTCGTGGCGTGGCCATGAACCCTGTGGATCACCCTCACGGTGGTGGCGAAGGCCGCACCGGCGAAGGCCGTCATGCAGTCGATCCTTGGGGCAATCTGACCAAGGGTTATCGCACCCGTAACAACAAGCGCACACAAGTCATGATTGTGTCGCGTCGCAAGAAGTAAGGGGTAACAGATGACTCGCTCTCTCAAAAAGGGTCCATTTGTTGACCATCACTTGCTGGCCAAGGTTGAAAAAGCCGTTGCCACCAAGGATAAGAAGCCAGTGAAGACTTGGTCGCGTCGCTCCATGGTTCTGCCCGAGTTCATCGGTCTGACCATTGCCGTGCACAACGGTAAGCAGCACGTGCCTGTCTACGTCACCGACCAGATGGTGGGCCACAAGCTGGGCGAATTCGCCCTGACGCGCACCTTCAAGGGTCACCCCGCGGACAAAAAAGTCCAGAAGAAGTAAGGAACGACCATGTCTGAAACACGTGCAGTCCTCCGGGGCGTCCGTCTGTCGGTCGATAAAGGCCGTCTGGTTGCGGACCTGATCCGCGGCAAGAAGGTGGACCAGGCTCTGAACATCCTGACATTCACGCAGAAAAAAGCTGCTGGCATCGTCAAGAAGGTTCTGGAATCGGCAATTGCCAATGCAGAACACAACGATGGCGCTGACATCGACGAACTGAAGGTCAAGACCATCTACGTCGAACAAGGCACCACGCTCAAGCGCTTCACCGCGCGCGCCAAAGGCCGCGGCAACCGCATCAGCAAGCCCACGTGCCATGTGTACGTGACGGTTGGTAACTGAGGCCAAGGAAGACTATGGGACAAAAAATCCATCCTACTGGCTTCCGCCTTGCGGTCAGCCGCAACTGGTCCAGCCGCTGGTACGCGAGCAACCGTGACTTCGCCGGCATGCTGGCCGAAGACATCAAGGTTCGCGAATACCTGAAGGCCAAGCTGAAGAACGCCGCCGTTTCGCGCATCCTGATCGAGCGTCCTGCCAAGAACGCACGCATCACCATTTACTCGGCTCGTCCTGGTGTGGTGATCGGCAAGAAGGGCGAAGACATTGAGAACCTGAAGAAGGAACTCGCGATCCGTCTGGGCGTGCCTGTCGCAGTGAACATCGAAGAAGTGCGCAAGCCTGAAATCGATGCCAAGCTGATCGCAGACAGCATCACGCAACAGCTCGAAAAGCGGATCATGTTCCGTCGTGCCATGAAGCGCGCCATGCAAAACGCCATGCGTCTGGGTGCCCAAGGCATCAAGATCATGTCGTCTGGCCGTCTGAACGGTATCGAAATCGCCCGTACCGAGTGGTACCGCGAAGGCCGTGTGCCACTGCACACCCTGCGCGCTGATATCGACTACGGCACTTCTGAAGCCAAGACCACCTACGGTGTGATCGGCGTCAAGGTCTGGGTCTACAAGGGTGACACACTGGGTCGCAACGATCTGCCAGCCGTGGAAACTCCACGTCCGGAAGAAGAGCGTCGCCCACGTGGCCCACGCCGTGATGGCCGCCCAGGTGGCGACCGTGCCGGTGCAGGTCGCGGTCCTCGCCGTCCCGTGGGCGCCAATGTGGCCCCTGCTGATGGCAGCGACAAGCCCGCCGGTGCCGGTGGCGCTGATGCAACCGCCGTTAAGCGCGTTCGTAAAGCTGACGCGCCCGCTACAGCAGCGGACGGCAAAGGAGAATAAAGATGCTGCAACCTGCTCGCCGCAAATACCGCAAGGAGCAAAAAGGCCGTAACACTGGTGTCGCAACTCGGGGTGCCTCCGTTGCGTTCGGTGATTTCGGTCTGAAGTGCACCGATCGTGGCCGTCTGACGGCCCGCCAGATCGAAGCTGCACGCCGTGCGATTTCTCGTCACGTCAAGCGTGGCGGCCGTATCTGGATCCGCGTGTTCCCGGACAAGCCAATCTCTACCAAGCCCGCAGAAGTGCGTATGGGTAACGGTAAGGGCAACCCCGAGTACTACGTGGCCGAAATCCAGCCCGGTAAGATCGTGTTCGAAATCGTCGGTGTGCCTGAAGAACTGGCCCGCGAAGCGTTCCGCCTGGCTGCCGCCAAGCTGCCGCTGCGCACCACGTTCGTCAGCCGTCACATTGGTTCGTAATTCAGGAGAACAAGCAATGAAGACTACTGAACTGCGCCAAAAAGACGTCGCCGGTATCGAAGCCGAAATCAAGTCCTTGCAAAAGGCCCATTTCGGTCTGCGTATGCAGAAGGCTACACAGCAGTTGGCAAACACCAACACGCTGCGTACCACCCGCCGCGATATCGCCCGTGCCAAGACCATTCTTGCTGAAAAGCAAGCCGCCAAGTAAGGAGCCCACATGACGGAACCTAAAAAATCCCTCAAGCGCACCTTGATTGGCAAGGTGGTCAGCGACAAGCGTCAAAAGACTGTGACTGTGCTGGTGGAGCGTCGTGTGAAGCACGAGCTCTACGGCAAGATCGTTGCAAAGTCGAGCAAGTACCACGCCCATGATGAAAAGGGTGAGTACAAGCTGGGCGATATGATCGAAATCACGGAAAGCCGTCCGCTGTCCAAGACCAAGAACTGGGTTGCTACCCGCTTGGTTCAAAAGGCTGGTCTGCTGTAAGCCCTAAAGGCTCAAGGCTCCAAAGCCCTTTCAAAACGGCCCACAATGTGGGCCGTTTTGCTTTTTGGGGCCGCTTTCGAGGCCCCGGCGATTCGCTCAAGGAGAAGATGCAATGATCAAAATTGGTGACACCCTGCCTGCAACAACGCTGATGGAATACTCGGAAGTGGAAGGCGAAGGCTGCAGCATCGGCCCGAACCCCGTGTCGGTGGACAAGGCCACTGCGGGCAAGACCATTGCCCTGTTTGCCTTGCCCGGTGCATTCACCCCCACCTGCTCTGCCAAGCATGTGCCTGGTTACCTGGAAAAGGCGCAAGAGTTCAAGGCGGCTGGCGTGGATGAAATCTGGTGCCTGAGCGTGAACGACGCCTTTGTGATGGGTGCCTGGGCGCGTGACCAGAAGACCGAAGGCAAGGTGCGCATGCTGGCCGATGGCGATGCTGCCTTTGCCAAGGCCACGGGCCTCACGCTGGATCTGACGGGCAAGGGCCTGGGCCTGCGCAGCAACCGCTATTCGATGCTGGTGCGCGACGGCAAGGTGGTGACCTTGAACGTGGAAGGCCCCGGCAAATTTGAGGTCAGCGACGCTGGCACTTTGCTGGCACAGGCCAAGGCCTAAGCATGCACTCACCTCTCATGCTGCGCGCGGAGAGGTCGGGGTCGCCCTGCTGCAAGATCGGGGTGGGTGCAATGCCTGCCCTTTTGAACAGATTCTTCGGCAAAGGCCCAGGCATCGGCCTCTCGGCTGTTTGCTATTAAAAATATAGCTGCTAGCGCTTGTTCATCAAGCGCTAGCGCCCAATTTCCTTGCAATTCTGCCATTCCATTCACCACCATTAGTCAATATCGACCTTGAGGTAGTGCGCCCCTGCAATGGGGTTGTGATAGTAGGGTGGGATCTCTTGAAAGCCCAGGTCGGTGTACAGCGCTCGTGCGGATTCCATCTCGTCCAGCGTGTCGAGCAGCACGCAGGCATAACCGGCACGGCGGGCGGCATCCAGGCTGGCTTCGGCCAGTTCGCGGCCCAGGCCAAAGCCCCGAAAGGCTTTGCGCACGTACAGACGCTTCATCTCGCTGGCGTTGGGGTAATCGGTGCCGTCCATGGGGCGCAGTGCGCAGCAGCCCGCCACAGCACCGTCGACCAGGGCCAGCAAGAGTTGGCCCCGGGGTGGTGCATAGTCTCCTGGCAACTGGGCCAGCTCGTCTTCGAAGTTCTGGAAGCACAGATCGATGCCCAGGCTCTGGGCGTACTCTCGAAATATCTCCCGAACGGCCTCCATCTCCTGCGCGCAAGAGGGTGTGACCAGGGTCACGGTGGGCTTTTCCACAATGCTCGGCAACGGTTGTATCGGAAGGTGCAGTGTAGCGGCTCCCCATCGGGGGCCCTGAAGACGCGTCAAGGCTGCACTGCGCTGCGCCCAACGTGCTTTCTGTGTTGTAGTTAGCTGCCCAGGCTGGACACCCACCATGCCAGGGCCGCACAGGCACCCGCAAGGGCGACGGCCAGTGCGCGGGTGCCCAGGCTGTCCCGGCTTGGCGGGACGGCTTCGGGCAGTTGCTTGTCACCTTGCACCATGGGGCTGATGATGCGCTCCTTGCGGACCAGCGCGTAAAACACAATCGCCAGCAAGTGCAGCGCTACCAGACCCAGCAGCAGGTATTGCCCCACCTCTTTGTGGTAAGTGGTGAACTGCGAGACGATTTCGCCCGAAACAAAGCGCGTCAGTGGGCCTGCGAAGGCGATTTCGTCGTCGGTGAACAAGCCGCTGCTGACCTGGGCTGCTGTCACGCCCAGCAGCGCCAGCACCGACAACGCGCCCAGCGGGTTGTGCCCGGCCTTGTCTTGGGGGCGGGCGTTGCCCCGCAGGTAGTTCAGCAGCCGTGCGGGCGTGGGCACAAATGACGCAAAGCGCGACCAGCGCCCGCCCACCAGGCCCCACACCAGCCGGAAGGCGACCAGCGCCAGCACCACATAGCCCAGCCGGAAATGCCAGACCATGGCGTTGCCACCCACTTTGGCGGTGACGACCAGGCCCACGATGCTGCCGGCCAGCAGCCAGTGGAACAGGCGGGTGGGCAAATCCCAGATGCGGACGGTGTGCTGCGGCATGAAAACTCCGTGAGCGTTTTTGTGAGACTGGCATTGTGCGACAGGTAGGCCGGGTCGATGGGCGCTCCGGTTCTGCCAGCGATCGGCAAAAAAAGATGGCTCAGGGCATACTGCGCCTGGGCTCCAGGGCCTGTGGGTACGCACCTCTGCAAACCCCACGGGTCGCTTTGCGGCGCCCAGCCACCCCATTACAAAGGAAGTCCCCATGAAGAAACTTGCTGCATTTGCTCTGGCCGCCGCTGCGGTCACTTTGTCGGCCCCAGCCTCGGCCGAGTTTGCCAAGGCCGAAGACGCCATCAAATACCGCCAAAGTGCTTTTGTCGTGATGGCCCAGCATTTCTCCCGCATTGGTGCCATGGCCAACGGCAAGGCGCCGTTTGACGCCAAGGCTGCGCAAGAGAGTGCAGACATCGTGGCCGTGATGTCCAAGCTGCCATGGGAAGCCTTTGGCGCAGGCACGGACAAGGGCGCTCCCACCAAGGCGCTGCCTGCCGTGTGGGCGGAGCAGGCCAAGTTCAAGGATCACTCGGACAAGCTGCAGGCAGAGGCCACCAAGCTGGCCGCAGCGGCCAAAACCGGCAACCTCGACAACGTGAAGACCGCCTTTGGCGCGACGGCAGGCACCTGCAAGGCCTGCCATGACAACTTCCGCTCGAAATAAGGACAACCGCCCTGAGCGGCTTCGCCGCATTCCCCTTCTCTCGAATCGCTGAGCGATTCGGGAAGGAGGACGACGCCAGCGCGGCGGGGTGGCCCTTGCGCGGCGTCCCATGGCTTGCGGCGTGCCTGGGCATGGATTGGTGAAGCAGTATTCCAGCCAGTCAGTGCCGAGGACAGAAACGCAAAAGGCCGATTTCATTGAAATCGGCCTTTTGCATTTGAGGGGCTGGGCTGCTCAGGTCTCTGCCAGCAATTTTTCAATCAGCTGATGCAGCGCGGGGAAGTCGGGCGCCCCCACATAGCTTTTCACGATCTCGCCGCGCTTGTTCACCAGGTAGGTGGTGGGGGTCAGGCGCACGTCACCCCAGGCCTTGGCCACAGCGCCGGTGTTGTCGATGGCGACCTTGAAGGGAAGCTTGCGCGTTTCGGCAAAGTTGACCACGTAGCTGGGCGGGTCGTAGCTCATGGCCACGGCCATGGTTTCAAAACCCTGGGTGGCGTATTTCTTGTGGGTGGCAATGATCTCGGGCATTTCGGCCACGCAGGTCGTGCAGCTGGTGGCCCAGAAGTTGACCAGCGTGACTTTGCCGCGCAGATCGGCGGTGGACTGGCGTGAGCCATCGAGCAGCACAAACGTGCTCTCCGGAGCGGCCGAGCGGCCCGTGTCCAGGTATACGTAGGCGCCGATGCCTGCAAACGCCACCACGGCCAAGCCGCCCAACCAATGTTTGATACCCATGATGTCCTCGTATGCGCAAACCCGCAGCCGCTCAACGGCGGCTCCGGGCTACGATGTGCGACGCGCTGCGCCGCAGCGTGCCGTTGATTGTCCTTGATTCACCCCATGGGGCGTCATAGGTGGTGCCTTGAAACTTGACACAAGGCAAGGTCGTTCCACCCACTGCTGCAGTCATGCAGCCGAAGTGGGAGTCAGCGGTTGCATAAAAGTTCTGCCGTGCGCAACGCTGGCGCTGCTGATAATGGCCCTATGAAACGACCATGGACCGCAATGAGGAGCCACGCGCGCTGCTGGTTAGTGCTGGGGGCGGCCCTGGGGCTGCAGGCCTGCAGCCCAGCTTTGAACTGGCGCAGTGTGCCGGTGCCCGAAGCGGCGTTGCAGGCAATGCTCCCTTGTAAGCCTGAGCAGGCGACGCGCACGGTTGAGCTGGCTGGGACGCCTTTGGCGATGTCCATGCTGGGGTGTGATGCCGACGGCGCTACGTTTGCGGTGTCGTACGTCCGTTTGGCCGACCCTTCGCAGGTGGGGCGGGCACTGGAGCATTGGCAGGCGGCCACCCTGGCTCGCATGGGTGTACCTGCTTCGGTGCCGGGTTCTGCCCCTGCCCCCCAGCCCTTTGTGCCCCCCGGTGCTCTGGCCGTGCCGCAAGCGGTGCGCACCACAGTGCAGGGGCGCAGGCCCGACGGCACCGCCGTCGCGGCCCAGGCGGTATGGTTTGCGCGTGCGGTGGGCGGCGAGGTGCTGGTCTACCACGCCGTGGTGCTGTCGCCCAAGCCGCAGCCTGCGGTGGCCGACATCTTTTTTGCAGGCCTAGAGCTGAAGTGAGACACCCTGCTGAGTCCCCCAACGCCTTGCCTGCAAGCGAGCCTAATGCGGGCACGGCGCTGCCTTCTATCCATGTTGCCAATGTCGCCAGCGCATCCAGCAGCACGCTGGCGTGGCGCTCTGCCGTCGCCGTTTTTCTGACCTTTGCGTTTGCGTACTTTCTATCGGCCCTGGTGCGGGCCGTCACTGCCACGCTGGCCCCCACGCTGGCGCAGGAGTTTGCGCTGCAGGCCCGCGACCTGGGGCTGTTGGCGGGCGGCTACTTTTTGGGCTTTGCCGCCATGCAGCTGCCGCTGGGCCGGTGGTTGGATCGGCATGGCCCGCGCAAGGTGTCGTTGGGTTTTTTGGGGGTGGCTGTGCTGGGCTGCCTGGTGTTTTCGCAGGCCACGGGGTTTGCCGGTCTGTTGGCCGGGCGCGTGCTGTGCGGGGCGGGCGTCAGTGCCTGCCTGATGGCGCCCCTGACGGGCTACCGGCGCTGGCTGGAGCCCACAGCGCAGATGCGGGCCAATTCGTGGATGCTGATGACGGGCTCGCTCGGCATGGTGGCCTCGACTTTGCCCGTGCAGTGGGCGCTGCCCCTGGTGGGCTGGCGGCCTTTGTTCTGGGCCCTGGCGGGCCTGATTGCGCTGGCCATGCTGCTGATTGCACTGCGTGTGCCCGCCTGGCGCGCCGCATTGCCTGTGCAGGGCACGGCGGGGGGCGATGCCGTTGGCGATACGGTGGGCGATGTGGCTTCTCCAGCGGGCTACCGCATGGTGTGGCGGCATCCGTACTTTCAGCGCCTGGCACCGCTGGCCTTTTGTGTGTATGGCGGCATGGTGGCCATGCAGACGCTGTGGGCCGGGCCCTGGATGCAGCAAGTGGCAGGCTACACCCCGTTGCAGGCGGCCACGGGGCTGTTCTGGATCAATGTCTCCATGCTTTGCACCTTTTGGTCGTGGGGCATGCTCAGCCCCTGGCTGCTGCGGCGCGGCTGGGACGCCAACCGGCTCATGCTCTGGGGGCTGCCGTTGAGCTTGCTGGTGCTGCTGTGCACGGTGCTGGCTGGCCCGCGCGCGGGCGGCGCAGCGTGGGCGCTGTTTTGCATGGCCAGCAGTTTTGTCTCGCTGTCGCAGCCCGCCCTGGCCCTGGCGTTTGTGCCCGCGCTGGCGGGGCGCGCGTTGTCGGCTTTCAACCTGGTGATTTTTGCCGGGGTGTTTGTGGTGCAGTGGGGCATTGGCCTGGCCGTGGATGCGTTTGCTGCGCTGGGCTGGGGCACTGCGGCATCGTTCCAGGCGGCCATGGCGGTGTACCTGGCTTGCAACGTGGCTGCGTATGCGTGGTTTGTGCTGCAGCCACGGCGCCATAATGCAAAGCAAACCGCCCACCCATGAGCACCAGCATCCTCATCATTGCCCACGCCCCTTTGGCCCACGCATTGCGCGAATGTGCACTGCATGTGTTTGCCGACTGCGGCGCCGCCGTCACCGCACTGGATGTGCAGCCCCACGAGCCACCGGAGGAAACCCTGGCCCAGGCGCGCATCCTGCTTGCCAACATGGCCACCGATACGACGCTGGTGCTGACCGACGTGTTTGGCGCCACGCCTTGCAACGTGGCCCAGCGTCTGGTGGACGGCGTGCGCTCCCGCCTCGTCACGGGGGTCAACCTTCCCATGTTGCTGCGCGCTGTGAGCTACCGTGCTGAACCCCTGGATTCCGTCGTCTCCCGCGCAGTGGTGGGTGGCACGCAGGGGGTGATGCAGGTGGCCATTGCCGCACCGCAAAACCAGTCCCGACGCAATATCCATGATCAAGACCCCTACGACCATCAGCAATAAGCTGGGCCTGCACGCCCGCGCCTCTGCCAAGCTCACCAAGCTGGCAGGCAGTTTTCCGTGTGACGTTTTCATGAGCCGTGGCGACCGCCGCGTGAATGCCAAAAGCATCATGGGCGTGATGATGCTGGCCGCAGGCATTGGCTCGGAGGTGGAGCTGGAAACCCATGGCGACCGCGAACAAGAAGCCATGGACGCGCTGCTGGCGCTGATTGCCGACAAGTTTGGCGAAGGGGAGTGACCGCAAGGTCTGAAAACGCTTGCCGCCGCCCGTACACAGCACACAGGAGACTGCTGAATGACCTTTTCCGTCCATGGCCTGGCCGTTGCGCGAGGTATCGCCATTGGCCGCGCCGTGCTGGTAGCGTCCAGCCGGGTGGATGTGGCGCATTACTTTGTCCAGCCCGAGCAGGTGGCTGCTGAAATTGAACGGGTGCGCCAGGGGCGCAATGCCGTGGTGGAAGAGCTGCAGCGCTTGCAGGCCGACATGCCCACCGACGCACCGCCCGAGTTGACGGCGCTGCTGGATGTACACCTGATGCTGCTGCAAGACGAGGCCCTGACAGGCGGCGTCAAGCACTGGATCACCGAGCGCCTGTACAACGCCGAATGGGCGCTGACCACGCAGCTTGAAGTCATCGCGCGCCAGTTTGACGAGATGGAAGACGAGTACCTGCGTGAGCGCAAGGCCGATCTGGAGCAGGTGGTCGAGCGCATCCTGCGCTACATGAAAGGCGTAGACAGCCCTGTGGCGCCGCCTATCAGCCAACGCCGCAAAACGCAGCAAGACCTGCTGCTGGACGACACCGTGGACGTGCCCCTGGTGCTGGTGGCGCACGACCTGTCTCCCGCCGACATGCTGCAGTTCAAGCAGAGCGTGTTTGCCGGTTTTGTGACGGACGTGGGTGGCAAGACATCGCACACCGCCATCGTGGCGCGCAGCATGGACATCCCCGCCGTGGTGGGTGCGCGCGCTGCCAGCCAGCTGGTGCGCCAGGACGACTGGGTCATCATCGACGGCGATGCGGGCGTGATGATCGTGGACCCCTCGCCCATCATCTTGGCCGAGTACGGCTTTCGCCAGCGCCAGGGCGAGTTGGAACGCGAGCGCTTGTCCCGCCTGCGGCACACGCCAGCGGTCACCATCGACGGGCAAAAGATCGAGCTGCTGGCCAACATTGAACAGCCCGAAGATGCCCCCACTGCCGTGCTGGCCGGGGCCGTGGGGGTCGGGCTGTTTCGCAGCGAATTCCTCTTCATGGGCAAAGCTGGCAAATTGCCGGGCGAGGAAGCGCAGTACCTGGCCTACCGGCAGGCGCTGGACGGCATGCAGGGCTTGCCAGTCACCATCCGCACCATCGACGTAGGGGCCGACAAGCCGCTGGACAAGGGCCACAAAGACACGCACCTGAACCCCGCCCTGGGCCTGCGCGCCATCCGCTGGAGCCTGGCCGACCCGGCCATGTTCCGCACCCAGCTGCGCGCCGTGCTACGCGCTGCGGCGCATGGCAAGGTCAAGCTGCTGTTCCCCATGCTGGCGCATGTCTCTGAAATCACCCAGACCCTGGCCCAGGTGGACTTGGCCCGGGCCGAACTGGACGCGCGTGGCGTGGCCTATGGCGATGTGCAGCTGGGCGCGATGATCGAGATTCCAGCGGCTGCGCTGATGGTGCGCACCTTCTTCAAGTACTTCGATTTCCTGTCCATCGGCACCAACGATTTGATCCAGTACACGCTGGCCATTGACCGGGCTGACGAGGCTGTTGCCCACCTGTACGATCCGCTGCACCCTGCGGTGTTGCGACTGGTGGCCGATGTGATTGCCGAAGGGCATGCGCAGGGCAAGGTGGTGTCGGTGTGCGGAGAGACGGCGGGCGATGTGTCCATGACGCGCCTGCTGCTGGGCCTGGGTTTGCGCAGCTTCTCCATGCACCCAGCGCAGATCCTGGCAGTGAAGCAGGAAGTGCTGCGCGCCGATACCCGCAAGCTCACGCCTTGGGCGCAGCAGGTGATGCTGGGCGAGACGTCACTCACGCCTGGCACTTGATTCAGAGCGGCTCACAAAACTCCCCCGACGTCGTTGTCTCGCCTTGCGGTACGGCTTGTACTGCCTGCGGCGGAACGCCTAGCCAGGGCCGCTTCGCTGAGTTTGGTGAGCCACTCTAAATTGATTGCTATATTTTTGATAGCTGCTGGCGCTTATATATAAAGCACTAGAGGCATTTCTGATCTGTGGTGCCTCAGCGCCTGGCCAGCGCCACGCCTGCCATGGCCAGCACAAAGCCCAGCAGTTGCACAAGGGCCAACGTTTCGCCAAAGAGGGCCCAGGCCTCCAGCGCGGCCAGCGGCGGCACCGCCAGCAGCAGCGCGGCCGTGCGGGTGGCCTCGCCCCGGCGCATCAGCCAGATCAGCAGCGTGGCACCGCCAATCGACAGCACCACCACCGCAAACGCCAACGAACCCCACAGCGCGGCCGAGCCGTCCCAGTGCGGGGAGCCCAGGGTGAGCGCCAGGGCCAGCAGCACGCCCACCAGCGCGGTCCCAGGTAAATGCCGCTCATCAATGCACCGGCCAGCAAGTGCAATGCAATGCGCCGCCCTCCATTGGGCCAGGCAGCGCGCACTCACATTGCGGCAGCGCTGAAGGCGAGCGCCACGCAGGCAAATCGCGCAGACAGAAACCAGAAGGGATCGGCATGGGGTGCGACGCCGCGCCCCACCAGAAAACCGGTGGACCAGATCAGCACGAATGCGCCGGGCGCCATCAGTGCAAGGGGCGTGGTCGTGGCGTGTGGGCCGGTGGAAGGGGGCGGATGGGCCATGGGCTAAGGGCGCGTGTGTGGACTTCAGCGGGCGCGCATGCCCAGCACGGCTGCGGCCAAAATCATCCCGGTGGCCACCACGATGCTGCTGCTGAAGGGGCGCCCGCTCACCAGCACCAGCAGGGTGGTGGAGGCCAGCGGGGTGATGTAGCTCAGGATGCCAATCTGCCGTGCATCGCCCAGCTTCAGCGCCTTGTCCCACATGAAAAACGACGCACCCAGGGGCCCCAGCCCCAGCAAAGCCAGCAGGCCCCAGTCGCGCCACTGCAGCGTGGTGCTGGGCTCCAGCAGCACATGGCACAGCAGTGACAGTGCGCCAGACACCAGGCCGAACAGGCCAATCGCCGTGGTGGGGAATGCCGCTACACGCTTGGTCAACAGCGAGTAGCTGGCCCAGATGAACGCCGCCGCCAGCGCGGGCAGGTAGCCCCAGGCCAGGTCCCCGCTCAGCTCACGCCCACCGACGATGGCGATGGCAGCACCACCAAAGCCCAGCAAGGCGGCCAGCACATGCGCAGTGCGCAAGCGCACCCCCGGCAAGATCACGGGTGACAGCACGACGATGAACAGCGGCCACAGGTAGTTGACGAGGTTGGCCTCGACCGCTGGCGCATGCCGCAGCGCGATGAACAGCAGGAAGTGGTAGGCAAACAAACCATAAATGCCCAGTGCCAAAGTACGCAGGGGGATGCGCCACTGCGCTGGATCGCGCAGCACAAACGGCCACGCCGGCACGCTGCCCAGGATGAGGGCGATGCCGGTGAGCAGGAAGGGGGGGACATGCGTGAGCGACACGCCCAGCGAGGCAAGAGACGCCCACAGGGCAATGGCCCCCAAGGCGTACAAATTGGCTTGTAAGTGGGGGGCTCGGGGGTTGGATGGATGCGAAGAAGGCATGGGCCGACTGTAGGTGGTTTGCCACCCAGGCTATCGTCGCGCAACGATGGAATGTCGTCGCGCGCACGGGGTATGCGCACTGTTTGCGCTGATGGGGTCTGATTGCAGGACCAGCAGCCGTCGGCTGTGGCAATGTCGATCAGCGCTTGGTTGGCGGCGTTTTGCCTGGCGCATCGCGCCGCAGTGCGGCCGTCAGCGCAGAGGGCGAGCGGTAGCCCGTTTGGTGCGCTACCTCGGCCACCGACAGGCCGCTGTCCCGCAGCAAGCGGGCCTGGGCCAGGCGTTGGCTGCGCAGCCACTCGATGGCGCCCAGGCCGAGCTCCTCGCGGCAGCGGGCGCCGAACTGGCTGGGGCTCAGGTGCACGCGCTGGGCGAGGTCGGCCACGGTGAGGGCCCTGTGCCACTCGCGGGCTGCCCACTGCGAGAGTAGCAGCCAATCGATCGTTCGGCGCCGCGATGTCGCGCCGGTGGCCTGTAGGGTCTTTGGGGGCTGTGTGGGGATCGTGCCCCAGGCCTCCAGCAGCAGGGCCGGGCCGTGGGCCTGCGCCAGCGGGTGGCCTTGCAGCAGGGCGCTGGCCAGGTATTGCGCCAACGGGCGGGCCCGCGCGGGCAATGGCGCGTTGCGTTGTGCATGGGCCGTCCAGCCCGCGTGGGCGCTGTCAAGCACCAGGCACAGGCTGCCCCGGCGGGACTCAAAATCGTGCCGAGCGCCGGGCTCAATCACGCAGCCAGTGCCCTGGGCCACGCGCAGGCCACGGCCTTCAATCTCCAACTCCAGCGCCCCCTCCAGGCCCAGCAGTACCTGAAAGTGGTCATGGCTGTGGCTGCCGGGCGAGGGGCCATAGCGCCGCAGCGTGAGTGCATCGGCGGCGCTGGCCATGACGGGGCGGTGGAAGCGCCCGGCTTACACGCCAGCGGCGTGGGCTTGCTGATCGGCGTGGTAGCTGGACCGAACCATGGCACCCACGGCGGCGTGGCTGAAGCCCATCTTGTAGGCCTCTTCTTCGAACATTTTGAAGGTGTCGGGGTGCACGTAGCGGCGCACGGGCAGGTGGCTGTTGCTGGGCGACAGGTACTGGCCGATGGTCAGCATGTCGATGTCATGTGCGCGCATGTCGCGCATCACCTGCAGGATCTCTTCGTCCGTCTCGCCCAGGCCGACCATGATGCCGCTCTTGGTGGGCACGTTGGGGTGCAGGGCTTTGAACTTTTTCAGCAGGTTCAGACTGAACTGGTAGTCAGACCCTGGGCGCGCTTCCTTGTACAGGCGCGGCGCGGTTTCCAGGTTGTGGTTCATCACGTCGGGTGGTGCGGCTTTGAGGATTTCGAGCGCGCGGTCATCGCGGCCACGGAAGTCGGGCACCAGGATTTCGATTTGCGTTTGGGGCGACAGCTCGCGGATGTTCTGGATGCATTCCACGAAGTGGCCGCTGCCGCCGTCGCGCAGGTCGTCGCGGTCCACGCTGGTGATCACGACGTACTTGAGCTTGAGTGCAGCAATGGTCTTGGCCAGGTTCAGGGGCTCGTCCTTGTCCAGCGGGTCGGGGCGGCCATGGCCCACATCGCAAAACGGGCAACGGCGCGTGCACTTGTCGCCCATGATCATGAAGGTGGCCGTGCCCTTGCCAAAGCACTCGCCGATGTTGGGGCAGGAGGCTTCTTCGCACACGGTGTGCAGCTTGTGCTCGCGCAGGATCTCTTTGATCTCGTAAAAGCGCGTGGTGGGACTGCCCGCCTTCACCCGAATCCAGTCGGGCTTCTTGAGCGTTTCGCCATGCTCCACCTTGATCGGGATGCGCGACAGCTTGGCTGCCGCTTTTTGCTTTGCCAGCGGGTTGTAGGCTTCGGTGGATTGCGCTTCGCGGACGACTTCAGGGGTGCTCATGGCGTTTTAGCGGCTGGGTGGCAGCGTGTTAGGGATCAAGGCGCCAGGCGAATGCTGAGCTGCTGGCCCAGCACCTGCGCGGCTTCTTCCCAGGTGGTTTGGACCCCGATTGTAGAAAGGTCCACGGTTTGCAAACCTGCGTAACCGCAAGGGTTGATGCGCGCAAAGGGCTCCAGGTCCATGGCCACGTTCAGCGCCACCCCGTGGTAGGTGCAGTGGCGGCTGACCTTGATGCCCAGCGCGGCGATCTTGCCCAGGCCTTCAAAATTCGGCACCGACGCGGCGTTGCCCTCGCGCTTTTGCGGGCGCTGCGGCAGCAGGGCGTGGCTGTGCGGGTCGTCCTGCCGCACATAGATGCCCGGTGCGCCTGCCACGCGGTGCCCGGTCACGCCAAAGTGGTCCAGTGTGCGGATCACGGCCTCTTCGACGCGGTACACGTACTCCTTGACGTAGTAGCCAGCACGCTGCAAATCAATGAGCGGGTAGGCCACCACCTGCCCTGGGCCGTGGAACGTGACCTGCCCGCCCCGGTTGGTCGCCACCACGGGGATGTCGCCGGGGTTCAGGATGTGATCGCTTTTGCCTGCTAGGCCTTGCGTGTAAAGCGGTAGGTGCTCACAAATAAGGAGCATGTCGGGACTGTCTGGCGTGCGCGCAGCGGTGTAGTCTTGCATCGACTGCACCGTGTGTGCGTAGTCCGCGCGGCCCAGCTGGCGCAGTTCCATGGACATCGTTCAGAGCGCGTATTTCACCAGCGGATGTGCGGTGAGCGCCCGGTAAAAGTTGTCCAGCTGATCGCGGCTGGTGGCCGTGATGGTGATGGTGAGGCTGATGTATTTGCCCCCTGCGCTGTCACGCTGGGCGATGGTGGCGGCGTCCAGAAATGGATCATGCTGCTTGGCCAGGGCGGTCATTTGCAGCACAAAGTCGTCTGTCTTGGCTCCCATCACTTTGACCGGGAACAGGCAGGGGTATTCGATCAGCGAGTCTTTGCTCGGGTCTGGCGTGGCCCCGTCGGTGCCGTGGAGGGAGGGGGGCGCAGAGGATGTCATGGTCAAGGGTGCTTCTCTTTTGGTAGCTTTCAGCGCTTTGCTGGTAAGCCTTCTGGGCCTGTGCAATCGCTGGCATTGTGCTGCAAATACACGCTATCAGTCCGCAACTTTGTGTTGGCCAACGGTGCGTATGGCGTTGGCGTGTCACCACAAAGGAGCACACGCACGCACCGCATTTGTGCCCGCCATGTGGAATTTTCCTGGCGTCACGGGTTTTTACTTATAATTAGAGGCTTTGTAAAAGTTGCGGTCTGTAACGCGGACGTCATTCATTAATGAAAACAATCGCGCCAGAGACTGAAACTGAGGCTGAAGATTCTGACTTCAAGCCCCTGACGGCCCAAGAGGCGCAGCAGTGGCGCAGTCGCAATCCTCCCATTTCGGTGTGGAAGGTGGTGGCGGGTCAGGCACTGGTTGGAATGCTGGTGGCCCTGGTGGCCTGGGTTCTGACGGGCAGGGCATCGGTGGGCTGGTCTGCAGCCTATGGTGCTCTGGCGGTGGTGGCCCCGGCAGCTTTGTTTGCCCGGGGGGTGTTGCGTCACAAGGCGTCATCCAATCCGCGTGCCGCCATGCTGGGGTTCTTTGGTTGGGAAATCGCCAAAATCGTGTTGACGGTGGCGCTGTTGGCAGCGGCACCCCGGCTGGTGGTGGGCTTGAGCTGGATCGCCCTGCTGGTTGGCATGGTGGTCACAATGAAAACGTACTGGGTTGCGCTGTGGGTGCGGCCTGGTGTCCGAAAAACCGATTGATAGAGAGAAGAGTTGTCCGATGGCCGCAGAAGCGCACGCTCCGACTGCAAGTGAATACATCGTTCACCACCTGCAGCATCTTCAAAACATCAACCAGACCAAGATTGTTGACTTCACTGTCATCAACTATGACTCCATCATTGTGGGTTTGGTTCTGGGTGTCCTCACACTTTTGATTCTCTGGTCGGCTGCCCGCAAGGCGACCTCTGGCGTACCCGGTCGCTTCCAAGCGGCCGTGGAAATGCTGGTCGAGATGGTGGACAACCAGGCCAAGGCCAATATCCACAACGCCGAAAGCCGCAAGTTCATCGCCCCCCTGGGTCTCACGGTGTTCGTCTGGATCTTCTTGATGAACTTCATGGACATGTTGCCCGTGGATCTGCTGCCTGCCATCTGGGCCAAGATTTATGGTGCCGCAGGCCACGATCCACACCACGCTTATCTGCGTGTTGTGCCTACGGCCGACCTGTCGACCACTCTGGGCTTGGCGTTTGCCATCCTGATCCTGCGTTTCTGGTACAGCGTCAAGATCAAGGGCGCTGGCGGCTGGGCCCATGAACTCGTGTCGGCCCCGTTCGGCACCAGCAAGAATCCCATCTTCGCCCTGATTTTGGGCGTAGTGAACCTGTTGATGCAGGTGATCGAATATGTCGCCAACACCGTGTCCCATGGCATGCGGTTGTTTGGCAACATGTACGCTGGCGAACTGGTGTTCATGCTGATTGCCCTGATGGGTGGTGCGGCTGCACTGTCGCTGTCGGGTGTGCTGCTGCCTGTGGGCCACGTCATCGCTGGCACCATCTGGACGCTGTTCCACATTTTGGTGATCTCGCTGCAAGCCTTCATCTTCATGATGCTTGCGCTGATTTACCTCGGTCAGGCGCACAACGCGCACTAACGGTTCCTTTTCGTTTCTCTTTCCTTTTTAACCTTTCTTTTTTAACTCAGGAGTCATCATGGAAAACATTCTCGGTCTCGTCGCTCTGGCTTGTGGTCTGATCGTTGGTCTGGGCGCTATCGGCGCTTCCATCGGTATCGCACTGATGGGTGGCAAGTTCCTCGAATCGTCGGCACGTCAGCCTGAACTGATCAACGAACTGCAAACCAAGATGTTCATCTTGGCCGGTCTGATCGACGCTGCCTTCCTGATCGGCGTGGCTATCGCTCTGCTGTTCGCTTTCGCCAACCCCTTCGTCTCCACGTTCTTGGTCAACCTGCCCAAGTAATTCCCGTTCAACGCCACTCTAGAAAGGTGTTGCCGTGAGTATCAACGCGACCCTGTTCATTCAGGCCATCGTCTTCTTGATCTTGGTATGGTTCACGATGAAATTCGTGTGGCCTCCGATCGCGAAGGCGTTGGATGAACGAGCCCAGAAAATCGCCGAAGGCCTCGCTGCTGCCGATCGTGCCAAGTCCGAACTGACCGCTGCCAACCAGCGCGTCGAGAAGGAACTGTCACAGGCACGCAACGAAACGGCCTCGCGTCTTGCGGACGCCGACCGCCGTGCCCAGGCCATCGTCGAAGAAGCCAAGGCACGCGCTACGGAGGAAGGCAACAAGATCGTTGCATCCGCACGTGCAGAAGCCGAACAGCAAACGGTGCAAGCCCGCGAAGCCCTGCGTGAGCAGGTGGCCGCGCTGGCCGTCAAGGGTGCAGAGCAGATTCTCCGCAAGGAAGTCAATGCCGGCGTTCACGCCGACCTGCTCAACCGCCTGAAGACCGAGCTGTAAGGGGACACACATGGCTGAACTCGCCACCATTGCCCGCCCTTACGCCGAAGCCCTGTTCAAGGCCGCTACTGCGGGTGCGGGCGTGGACCTGGTCAGCACTGCTGACTGGGTCGATGAACTGGCGGCTATTGCCGCCAACCCCCAGTTGCGCCAGCTGGCCGACAACCCCAAGGTGACGGCAGACCAGGTGTTTGCTGTCGTCACGGGTGTTGCGCGTTCGGCGCTGTCCGATGCGGCCAAGAACTTCCTGCGCACGGTCATCGACAACGGGCGCCTTGAAGCGCTGCCTGAAGTCGCCGTGCAATTCCGTGCCCTCGTGAATGGCCGCACAGGCTCTTCTGATGCTGTGGTGCACAGCGCTTTCCCCATGGATGCTGCAGCCCTGGCCGACGTCAGCGCAGCCCTGGAAAAGCGCTTTGGCCGCAAGCTCAATCTCACCGCTCAGCTGGATGCGTCCCTGATCGGTGGCATTCGCGTAGTGGTGGGTGACGAGGTGCTGGACACTTCGGTCAAGGCCCGTCTTGAACAAATGAAAGCGGCCCTCACCGCGTAACGCGCGGCGAGGACAGCGAACCAAAGAAAGAAGGAAAGAGTCATGCAACTCAATCCCGCAGAAATTTCTGAACTCATCAAGAGCCGCATCGAAGGTCTGGCCGCCAGCAGCGATATCCGCAATCAGGGTACCGTGGTGTCCGTGTCCGACGGTATCGTGCGCGTGCACGGCCTGTCGGACGTGATGGCCGGTGAAATGCTTGAGTTCCCCGCCACTAAGGACGGCCAGCCCTCCTTCGGCTTGGCCCTGAACCTTGAGCGCGACTCCGTCGGCGCCGTGATTTTGGGTGAGTACGAGCACATCTCCGAAGGCGACACCGTCAAGTGCACGGGCCGCATTCTGGAAGTGCCGGTTGGCCCCGAGCTGATCGGCCGCGTGGTGAACGCCCTGGGCCAGCCCATCGACGGCAAAGGTCCTATCAATGCCAAGCTCACCGACGTGATCGAAAAGGTCGCTCCGGGCGTGATCGCCCGTAAATCGGTGGACCAACCCCTGCAAACCGGCCTGAAGTCCATCGACTCGATGGTGCCCGTGGGCCGTGGCCAGCGCGAGCTGATCATCGGTGACCGTCAGACCGGCAAGACGGCCGTCGCTATCGACGCCATCATTGCCCAGAAGGGCCAAGGCGTGTCGTGCATCTACGTCGCCATCGGGCAGAAGGCTTCGTCGATCAAGAACGTGGTGCGCGCGCTGGAACAAGCCGGTGCCATGGAGTACACGATTGTGGTGGCCGCATCGGCTTCCGAATCGGCCGCCATGCAGTACGTGTCGGCCTACTCGGGCTGCACGATGGGCGAATACTTCCGCGACCGTGGCCAAGACGCCTTGATCGTGTATGACGACCTGTCCAAGCAAGCGGTTGCTTACCGCCAAGTGTCGCTGTTGCTGCGCCGCCCACCAGGCCGCGAAGCCTACCCTGGCGACGTGTTCTATCTCCACAGCCGTCTGCTCGAACGTGCAGCCCGTGTGAACGCCGACTACGTCGAAGCCTTCACCAAGGGTGAAGTCAAGGGCAAGACCGGTTCGCTGACCGCACTGCCGATCATCGAAACGCAAGCTGGCGACGTGTCCGCTTTCGTGCCAACCAACGTGATCTCGATCACGGACGGCCAGATCTTCCTGGAAACCAGCCTGTTCAACGCCGGTATTCGCCCCGCCATCAACGCCGGTATCTCGGTGTCGCGCGTCGGTGGTGCTGCCCAGACCAAGCTGGTGAAGAACCTGTCCGGCGGTATCCGTACCGACTTGGCCCAGTACCGTGAACTGGCTGCGTTCGCGCAGTTCGCTTCCGACTTGGACGAAGCCACCCGCAAGCAGCTGGACCGCGGTGCCCGCGTGACCGAACTGCTCAAGCAGGCACAGTACAGCCCCCTGTCCATCTCGCTGATGGGCGCTACGCTGTTCGCTGTGAACAAGGGCTTCATGGACGACATCGATGTCAAGAAGGTTCTTGATTTCGAACACGGCCTGCACCAGTTCCTGAAGACCAGCCACGCCGCACTGCTGGCCAAGCTGGAACAGGCCAAGGCCATGGACAAGGAAGCTGAAGCCGAATTGAGCGCTGCTGTCGCCGCGTTCAAGAAGTCGTTCGCTTAAACCGGACGAGGAGCCATCATGGCAGCAGGCAAGGAAATACGGGGCAAGATCAAATCGGTGGAAAACACCAAGAAGATCACCAAAGCCATGGAGATGGTGGCTGCATCCAAAATGCGCAAGGCGCAGGAGCGGATGCGGGCAGCCCGTCCCTATAGCGAGAAGATCCGCAATATTGCAGCCAACCTCGGCCACGCCAATCCAGAGTACGTGCATCCGTTCATGAAAGTGAACGATGCAAAGACCGCTGGTGTCATTGTCATCACCACAGACAAGGGTCTGTGTGGTGGCATGAACACCAACGTGTTGCGTGCCGTGACGACCAAGCTGCGTGAGCTGCAAGGTGCCGGTGTCTCGACTGAAGCGGTGGCGATTGGTAACAAGGGTCTGGGTTTCTTGAACCGTGTGGGTGCCAAGGTGGTTTCACACGTGACAGGCCTGGGCGATACGCCCCATCTGGACAAGCTGATTGGCCCGGTGAAGGTGCTGCTTGACGCATATGCCGAAGGCAAGATCAACGCGGTGTATCTGAGCTACACCAAGTTCATCAACACCATGAAGCAGGAGTCAGTGGTGGAGCAATTGCTTCCTCTGTCCTCCGAACAAATGCAGGCTGAGAAGACGGAACACGGCTGGGACTACATCTACGAGCCCGATGCGCAAAGCGTCATCGACGAGTTGCTGGTCCGCTATGTCGAGTCCCTGATCTACCAAGCCGTTGCAGAAAACATGGCGTCAGAGCAATCGGCGCGGATGGTGGCTATGAAGGCCGCAACAGACAACGCCGGCAGCGTCATTGGTGAGTTGAAGCTGGTCTACAACAAGACGCGTCAGGCAGCGATTACGAAAGAACTTTCGGAAATCGTGGCCGGCGCCGCCGCTGTGTAAGCAGCTCAACATACAACATTATTGGAGCGAAAAATGGCTCAAGTGCAAGGCAAGATTGTTCAATGTATCGGCGCTGTGGTGGACGTTGAGTTCCCACGCGACCGGATGCCCAAGATTTACGACGCTCTGAAGCTCGAAGGTTCCAACCTGACGCTGGAAGTGCAGCAGCAGCTGGGCGACGGCGTGGTGCGTACCATTGCGCTGGGTTCGTCCGACGGCCTGCGCCGCGGCCTCATGGTGACCAACACCGGCAACGCCATCACCGTGCCCGTGGGCAAGGCGACGCTGGGCCGCATCATGGACGTGCTGGGCGCGCCCATCGACGAACGTGGTCCCGTCAGCCAAGACCTGACCGCCTCTATCCACCGCAAGGCCCCTGCGTACGACGAACTGTCGCCTTCGCAAGAGCTGCTGGAAACTGGTATCAAGGTGATCGACTTGGTCTGCCCGTTCGCCAAGGGCGGCAAGGTGGGTCTGTTCGGTGGCGCCGGCGTGGGCAAGACCGTGAACATGATGGAACTCATCAACAACATCGCCAAGGCCCACTCGGGTCTGTCGGTGTTCGCTGGTGTGGGCGAGCGTACCCGCGAAGGGAACGACTTCTATCATGAAATGGCCGATTCTGGCGTGGTGAACCTGGAGAAGCTCGAAGAGTCCAAGGTCGCCATGGTCTACGGCCAGATGAATGAGCCCCCAGGCAACCGTCTGCGCGTGGCGCTGACCGGCCTGACCATCGCCGAGTCGTTCCGCGACGAAGGCCGTGATGTGCTGTTCTTCGTGGACAACATCTACCGCTACACACTGGCCGGTACCGAAGTGTCCGCTTTGCTGGGTCGTATGCCTTCTGCCGTGGGCTACCAGCCTACGCTGGCCGAGGAAATGGGCCGCCTGCAAGAGCGTATTACCTCCACCAAGGTGGGTTCGATCACCTCCATCCAGGCCGTTTACGTGCCTGCCGATGACTTGACCGACCCATCACCTGCCACAACGTTCGCTCACTTGGATTCCACCGTGGTGCTGTCCCGTGACATCGCTTCGCTGGGTATCTACCCTGCTGTGGATCCTCTGGACTCCACCAGCCGCCAGCTGGATCCAAACGTCGTGGGCGAAGACCACTACGCCACGGCCCGCGCGGTGCAAGGTACGCTGCAGCGCTACAAGGAACTGCGCGACATCATCGCCATTCTGGGCATGGACGAACTGGCTCCCGACGACAAGCTGGCCGTGGCCCGCGCTCGCAAGATCCAGCGTTTCCTGTCGCAGCCGTTCCACGTGGCCGAAGTGTTCACGGGCTCTCCAGGCAAGTACGTTCCGCTGTCGGAAACCATCCGTGGTTTCAAGATGATCGTGAACGGCGAGTGTGACCACCTGCCAGAACAAGCGTTCTACATGGTCGGTACCATCGACGAAGCCTTCGAAAAGGCCAAGAAGGTGGCCTGATCTCAGATGGGCTGAACACCGTCCGGTGGTTCAGCCCTCTGTAGTCAAGTCCCCCTCTTTTCTTAGGAGCCATGATGAACACTATCCACGTTGATGTGGTCAGCGCCGAAGAGTCCATCTTCTCTGGCGAGGCGCGTTTTGTCGCTCTGCCTGGCGAATCCGGCGAGTTGGGCATCTACCCTCGCCACACCCCGCTGATCACCCGTATCAAGCCCGGTTCGGTGCGCATCGAAACGGCAGACGGTGGCGAAGAGTTTGTCTTCGTTGCGGGCGGTATTCTGGAAGTCCAGCCCAACTGCGTCACGGTTCTGTCTGATACCGCCATCCGTGGCAAGGACCTGGACGACGAGAAGGCCAATGCTGCCAAGGCGGCGGCCCAAGAAGCGCTCAAGAATGCCAAGAGCGATCTCGATCTGGCCAAGGCACAGTCTGAATTGGCTGTGATGGCTGCACAGATTGCGGCTTTGCGCAAGTACCGTCAAAAGAAGTGAGCTGAACTCAGCGTCCACATCTTCCAAGAAAACCCGGCATGTCCGGGTTTTTTTACGGCTGTTCACTGCTAGCTGGCACCATCCAGAGTTTGGAGGGGCATTGAGCGTGCGCCCTATCTTCCCTTACACATTGCAAAGAGGAGGTTGCTGCGCGTCCGATCCGTTTTGTCAGGATATCTAGAGCTGTGCTGTCTTCTATCCCCGCGCTAGGGCCTTGGCTCCCTCACAATCCAGGATCCAGAAGCCCATTTGCGGTTGCAATCCATTCCTATGCCACGCACCAAACACCCTGCCCAGTCGTTGGGCGGATCGCCTGATGACACGGAAGCTCTGTTCTACGAGGCTTTACAGAAAGGCGACATCGATTTGTTGATGTCTTGCTGGGCGGACGAGGAAGACATCCTGTGTGTCCACCCGGGCGGCTCGCGCTTGGTGGGCGCGGCGGCCATACGGGCGGCCTTTGATGGCATGTTCTCGCAGGGGAGCATTCGGCTCACGGTTTCCCAGGTACACCGTGTTCAGTCGGTTTCCAGTGCCGTGCACAGTGTGGCCGAGCGCGTGGAGATCATGTTGCCAGATGGGCTGCACGCTGCTTTTTTGCTGGCCACCAATGTGTATCACCGAACACCGGAGGGTTGGCGTCTGGTGGCGCACCACGCCAGTACGGGCGGATCTCCCGATAGCTTGCCCGGGCCTGAGGTGCCACAGGTATTGCACTGACGAGTGCGAGCGGTGTCTCTGATGGACTGCAAAGGTTGTACATTTTTAAATAAATAGGCCTCTAGCGCTTATTCAATAAGCGCAAGCAGCTATGAAATATGTAGCGCCAAACTGGCTCCCAGGCGGACAACTGCAGACCCTTTGGCCTGCCTTGTTTTCGCGCCGAACCCATGGGTCGGCCCCGGTCTATCGGCGCGAGCGGTGGACCACCCCGGATGCCGATTTTGTGGATGTGGATTTCTTGGCTGACGCCCCAGCGGCTGCAGCCATGGAGACCCCCATGCTGGTGGTCTTTCACGGTCTGGAGGGCTCGTCGCGCAGCCACTATTGCGAGGCTTTTGCCGAGGTGGCGCGCGAGAGGGGGTGGGCCTGCGCATTGCCCCACTTTCGTGGCTGCAGTGGCGAGATCAACCATGCACCCCGCGCCTACCACTCTGGCGATCATGAAGAAATCGGTTGGATGCTGGGCCAACTGCAAGCCGGGCACCCAGGGCCGCTGGTGGCGGTGGGGGTTTCATTGGGCGGCAACGCCTTGATGCGCTGGGCTGCTGAAGCGCAAGGCTTGGCGGCCCGGAGTGTGAGAGCCTTAGCCGCTGTGTGTGCGCCGCTCGATTTGGCGGCTGGAGGCCTTGCCATTGGAAAAGGCCTCAATCGACAGATTTACACGCGCATGTTCTTGCGGACCATGGTGCCCAAGGCATTGCAAAAGTGGCAGCAGCACCCGGGCTTGTTTGATAGGGATGCACTCCTGGCCGCACGGGATTTGTATGCCTTCGACAATGTGTTTACCGCCCCCTTGCATGGTTTTCGGGATACGGCGGACTATTGGCGCCGTGCGTCTTCCAAACCCCTTTTGCCCCTGATTCAGGTGCCTGCATTGGTCGTGAATGCGCTCAACGATCCCTTTGTTCCTGCGGACAGTTTGCCGGGAGCCTGTGAAGTGGGGCCTTGTGTGACGTTGTGGCAGCCGGAACACGGTGGGCATGTCGGTTTTGCACAAGGGCATTGGCCGGGGCATGTGCGCGCCATGCCCGATGCGGTCAGTGATTGGCTGGCCGGTGCCGCTGCATTGCCGCAGGCACAATCAGCCCATGGATGACATCGTCAAACAAGCGTTGGTGAAGTGGCCCCATGTGCCCGACTGCTATGGCTGGCTGGGCTTGGATGCGCGCGGGCGCTGGTTCATGCGCGATGCTGCGGTGCAGGCGGCCGGCGATTTTGCCAGCAGCCGTGGGTCGTGGCTGCAGCACTCCAAGCTGATCGAGTTCATCGGGCGCAACTACGAGTGCGATGCCCAGGGGCTGTGGTTTTTCCAGAATGGCCCGCAGCGGGTCTATGTGGAGTTGGAGGCTGCCCCGTGGGTCTGGCGGGTATTGCCAGACTTTCGTTTGCAGTCGCACACCGGCCACCTGGCGGACGCGCAAGACTGCTGTGTGGATGAACAAGGCCGCTTGTATATCGCTTCGGCCATGGGCTTGGGCATAGTGCATACCCAAGACATGGTGTACGCCGCCGAAGCGGTGGAGCAAGGGCTGTGGGTGCCGCGTGACGTTTTATCGACCCAGTTGCCGCAGGAGTTTCAGTTCGTTTTGAGTCCGGCTGCACAGGCGAAGTAGAGGCGAAGTAGCGACCGCAGGACGCACAATAAAAAAGCCGATGCATGCATCGGCTTTTTTGATGGACTGGCCGCTGTGTGCCGCCGCCTTAGGTTACTGCGCTGCAGAGGCTCCGGCCTCTGGGGCGGCAGCGCCTGGCGCTGCAGGCTCAGCAAACTTGGCACCGCCGGCATTGGCCATGAACACCACGGCCCGGGCAATTTCGGTATCGTTGAAGTCACCACCACCCTGGGGCGCCATGGCGCCCTTGCCCTTGAGGGCGGACTGAACCAGCGCTTCAAAGCCGGTCTTGATGCGAGGGCCCCAGGCGGCGGCGTCGGCCAGCTTGGGTGCACCTGCTGCGCCGGTGGCATGGCAGGCGGCGCATTGGCCCTTGTACACTTCTTCGCCTGCGCGCAGAGGGCGATTGGCGTCGCGTACTTCCACCATGCCCACTTTTTGGATGCGCTCGGCCAGTGCCTTTTCAGGGTTGGCGGCACCAGCGGCAGGCTTGTTGCTGGAGGTCACGTAGAGAACCAGGCCGATGATGGCAAAGATAGGCACCACGAACGAGAAAAATCCCGCGATCAGTAGTTGCTTGGGGGTTTTGATCGGGCCTGTATGCGCTTCTTCGTGGTGGTTGTCGCTCATGACGTCCTCTGGAGTGGCGGGGTCTTTGATGGAATAACCCTAAATTATATCTGTGGGGTAGGCCTGTGCTATGCGCTCACTGCCAAGACCCCGCAAGATATTCGTCGGTAACCCACGAGTGGCTTTCTCAGGGCGCTTTGCTGGCTTGGCCTGTTTCCGCATCCCAGCCACCACCCAGCGCCTTGAACAGCGTGACTTGATTTTGCAACTGCCCCAGGCGCACCTGCACCACGCCTTGCTGCGTGCTGAACAGTGAGCGCTGTGCGTCCAGCAAATCGAGGTAGCTAGCCACCCCGTTTTTGTAGCGCAGGTCCGCCAGGTTCAGGCGTATGGCCTCGGCCTCGGCTTGCTTGGTTTGTGCGTCCAGTTGCTCTGTCAGGGTGCTTTGGCTGGCCAGCGCGTCAGACACCTCCCGGAATGCCGTTTGGATGGCCTTCTCATACTGCGCAACGGCGAGTTTGCGGCCCACCTGTGCACTGTCGAGGTTGGCTTGGTTGGCGCCCGCATCGAACAGAGGCAGCAGCAGCGATGGGGCCAAGGTGAAGCCCCAGGAGCCGTTCTTGAACAGGCCTGAAAGCTCGCCACTGGCGGTTCCTGCCTGCGCCGTCAAGGAAATGCGCGGAAAGAATGCGGCACGCGCGGCTCCAATGTTGGCATTGGCCGCCACCAGTTGCTGCTCTGCTTGTCGAATGTCTGGCCGCTGTGCCAGCAGATCAGAGGGCAAGCCTGCAGGAACTGTCTGCATGCTGGGGGCGGCCCGCAAATCGCTGCGGGTCAAGCTGGCTCGAATGTCTTCAGGCAACGGTTGGCCCAGCAGCAAAGCCAGGGCGTTCTCATCGAGGGCTCTTTGGCGCTGTTGCTGGGCCAGCGTAGCCCGTGCGGCCTGGGTCAGTGATTCCGCTTGCCGATAGTCAAGCTCTGACGCGGCCCCGGAGTCCAGCCGCAGCTTTGTCAGCCGCACGGACTCTTCGCGGGTGGTCAAGGTACGGCGCGAGAGCTCCAGCAGCTGCTCGTCGGCCAGCAGCGTCAGCCAGCCGTTCGCCACGGCGCTGATCAGGCTGACCTGGGCTGCATTGCGTCCTTCTTCGCTTGCAAGGTACTGTGCCAGTGCCTGTTCCTTGAGGCTGGCGACGCGGCCAAAAAAGTCCAGTTCCCAAGCGGTGACAGCGAGACCCACACTGAAGCTGTTGGTCAGGTCGCCGGAGCCCGAGGCGGGCGCGCGGGAGGCATTGGCGGCCAGCCCCACGGCAGGGTACTGCGCCGCTCTGCGCACCTGAAACTGTGCGCGCGCTTGCTCGACATTGAGGCTGGCGATGCGCAGGTCACGGTTGTGGTCCAGCGCGATCTCGATGAGCTGCTGCAGGCGTGGCTCGGAGAAGTAGCTGCGCCAGGATGGGAGCGGAGCGCCAGGCTGTGCCGACGCTGCGGTGTAGTCCGTGGGCACCGGGGCCGCAGGGCGCTCGTATGCCGGAATCATGGAGCAGCCAGCCAGCACGGCCACCATCGCCAGGCTCAGGGGGGCGAGTTTCTTAGTCATGGTTTCCAATTCCTGCTTCTTCTGCATGGCGGCGGTTCATTTCTTGTTGGCGTGCGCTGCCCTTGAAGAGCCCGCGCACGACCACGAAAAAGACGGGAACAAAGAACACCGCCAAGACGGTGCCGGTGAACATCCCCCCCAGCACACCGGTGCCGATGGCGCGTTGGCTGGCAGACCCGGCGCCGCTGGCAATGGCCAGTGGCACCACGCCCAGGCCAAACGCCATGGAGGTCATGATGATGGGCCTGAAGCGCAAATGTGCTGCTTCCAAGGCCGACTCAATGACACCCTTGCCTTGGGCTTGCAGGTCTTTGGCGAACTCAATGATCAAAATCGCATTCTTGGCAGACAGCCCAATGATGGTGATCAGCCCCACCTGGAAGTAGACGTCGTTGGCGTATCCCCGCATCAGCGTGGCGAGTAACACCCCCAGCACGCCCAGCGGCACCACCAGCACCACGGCCAATGGAATGGACCAGCTTTCATACAGTGCAGCCAGGCAAAGGAACACTGCCAGGATGGCAAAGCTGTACAGGATCAAGGACTGAGAGCCTGCGAGCTTTTCTTCACGCGACTGGCCTGTCCATTCAAAGCCAAAGCCTGCAGGCAACTGGCTGGCCAGCTTCTCCATCTCCGCCATAGCCGCGCCTGTGCTGAGGCCTGGCGCTGGGCTACCAGAGATGCGCATAGCGGGGTAGCCGTTGTAGCGCACCGTCTGTTGCGCTCCCTTGACCCACTTGGTGGTTGCAAAGGCCGAGAGTGGCACCGACTTGCCTTGGCTGTTGCTTGCGTTCAATTTCATCAGGTCATCCGGCTGCATGCGGGCAGGGGCATCTGCCTGCACCACGACGCGCTGCAATCGACCTTGGTTCGGGAAGTCGTTGACATAGCTGGAACCCAGGGCTGTGGACAGCGTGGAGTTGATGGCATCGAACGTCACTCCCAGCGCATTGGCCTTGTCGCGGTCAATGTCAATTTGCAGCTGTGGGGCGTCCTCCAAGCCGTCGGGGCGCACTTGCGTGAGCACCTTGCTCTGGGACGCCATGCCCAGCAGTTGATTGCGAGCGTTGACCAATGCCTCATGCCCCGCACTGGCGCGGTCTTGCAGGCGGAACGTGAACCCGCTGGCGTTGCCCAACTCCGGAATGGGCGGTGGGCTGAGCGGGAAGATGAATGCATCGCGAATGCCCATCAGCCCACCAAAGGCGCGATTGGCCACGTCTTGCGCCGACTGGCCTGGACCATGGCGCTCGCTCCAGTCCTTCAGTGTCACAAAGGCCAGTGCTGCGTTCTGTCCTTGGCCCGAGAAACTGAAGCCCAAAACCCCCACCATGCTTTGCACTTCCGGTTGCTTGAGGATGAAGTTTTCCACCTGCTCCATGACGGCCAGCGTCCGCTCTTGCGTAGCGCCAGGCGGCAGTTGTACGTTCACGATGATGTTGCCTTGGTCTTCGTTGGGCAGGAAAGACGTCGGCAGGCGCATATAAACGACGGCCACAGCGCCAACGATGGCCGCGTAAATCACCAAATAACGCGCTGCACGCTTGAGTACGCGTGCGACCCAACTTTCATAGCCCTTGGCGGCTACGGAGAAGCGACGGTTGAACCAGCCAAAGAATCCGGTTTTCTCGTGGTGGTGGCCTGCTTCAACGGGCTGGAGCAAAGTGGCGCATAGCGCCGGTGTCAACGACAAGGCCATGAAGGCGGAGAACCCGATGGATGTCACCATGACCGCCGAAAACTGGCGGTAAATATTGCCTGTGGAGCCCGCAAAGAACGCCAGTGGTACGAACACGGAGATCAACACCACCGTCACGCCAATGATGGCGCCCGAAATTTGGCGCATGGCTTTGCGAGTGGCCTCCAGGGGAGACAGGCCTTCCTCGCTCATGATGCGCTCAACGTTCTCGACCACCACGATGGCATCATCCACGACGATACCGATCACCAGCACCATACCGAACATGGTGAGCACGTTGATCGAGAAGCCCAGTGCCAGCAACATCGCAAAGGTGCCCAGCAAAGCAATGGGTACCACGATGGTGGGGATGATGGTGTAGCGCCAGTTCTGCAGGAACAGGAACATCACCAGAAACACCAGGACAACGGCTTCCACCAGTGTTTCGGCCACCTGCGAGATGGAGATGTCCACAAAGCGCGAGCTGTCGTAGGGAATGCTCCAACTCATGCCTTGGGGAAAGTAACGGGACAGCTCGTCCATCTTGGTGCGCACGGCTTTGGCTGTCTCCAGCGCGTTACCGCTAGGAGACAACTGGACACCAATGCCAATGGCCGGTTTGCCGTTGAGGCGGGCGGCGGTGGCGTAGGCCTGGCCGCCCAGTTCCACGCGCGCCACATCCTTGATCCGCACGGTAGAGCCGTCCGCATTGGCCCGCAGGATGATGTTGGAGAACTGCTCTACGCTGGACAATTGACCTGTCACGACCACGGTCGCTGAAATGCCCTGCCCTGCCAGGTTGGGCAAATCGCCAATGGTGCCGCTGGCCACTTGTGCATTTTGGGCGCGGATGGCTGCACTCACCTCGGCCGCAGAGACGTTGAAGCTCTCCATCTTGGCGGGGTCGATCCAGATGCGCATCGCCCGCTCTGTGCCGAAGAGCTGGGCCTGGCCGATACCACTCAGCCGCTGCAGTTCAGGCACCACGTTGCGTGATGCATAGTCACCCAGCGCCACGGTGTCTGTTTTCGGGTCGCTGGAGGACAACATCGTGAACAGCAAGAAGTTGGACCTCGATTTGTCCACGCGCACGCCTTGCTGCGTGACGGTTGAAGGCAGCCGCGGAGTGGCTCTGGACAACCGGTTCTGCACGTCTACCTGCGCCAGGTCTGCGTTAGTGCCGGGCTGGAAACTCAGCGTGATGCTGCCGGAGCCGTCTGCTTGCGCGACGGACTCCATGTAGATCAACCCCGGGGAGCCATTCATCTCGCGCTCAATCACCGACAGCACACTGTCTTCCAGAGTCTGGGCAGAAGCGCCTGGGTATGAGGTGTTGATGACGATGGACGGCGGGGCGACGGGGGGGTACTGTGAGATGGGCAGCTGGGTGATTGCCACGCCTCCCATGACCATGATGAACAGTGCGATGACCCACGCAAAGATGGGGCGGTCAATAAAGAACTTTGCCATTTGCGTGTCTCTCAGGGCTTGGCAGCAGATGCATCGGCTGCCGGTGCCGGGGCGGGCGTTGCAGCCTGCCCGGGCGCTTGCCATGGAACGGCCTTAACTGGAGTCCCTGGGGGCAGCATCTGCAGTTTTTGAAAGCCATCCACCATGACCTTTTCGCCCGCTTGCAAGCCTTCACGCACGACCCAGCGGTTGTTTTGTGCCGCACTGATCTTGACGGTGCGCTGGCTGATCTTTCCGTCGTCACCCACCACACTGACTGTGTCACCTTGCTGCGTGCGCGTGACCGCTTGTTGAGGCAGTGTGATGGCATTGCTGGCCTGTGCCTGTTCCAGTCGCACACGCAGATACAGGCCCGGCAACAACTCGCCCTTGGGGTTGGGGACTTCTGCGCGCAAGGTCACCTGACCCGTGCTTGCGTCCACGGACAAATCAGAAAAAAGAAGCTTGCCCGCTTGGGCGTATTCGGTGCCATCGCTCAGGATCAGGCGAACGCTGGCTGCCTCCTTGCCGTCTGCGCGCTTGAACTGCCCGTTGGCCATGGCTTTGCGCAATTGCAGGATATCGTTCGCAGACTGGGTGAAGTTCACGTACACCGGGTCAATCTGTTGAATCACCGCCAAAGGGGTTGCTTCCCCTTGGCCGACCAAGGCGCCCTCGGTTACCAATGCACGCCCAATGCGCCCAGAAATAGGCGCCGAGACACTGGCGTAGCCCAGGTTGATGCCTGCAGTGCGCACAGCTGCCTTGGCTGAGGCCACATCGGCTTGAGATTGCTTGAGCGCCGCTTCGGCGTTCACATAGTCTTGCTTGCTGATGGCGTTGGCTTCGACGAGCGGGCGGTAGCGCTCCAGTTGGGCTTGGGTCTGCGCCAGGTTGGCTTCGGCTTTGGCCTGGCTGGCTTTGGCGCTGTCCAGGGCGGCTGCATAGGGTGCCTCATCGATTTTGAACAAAGACTGTCCAGCCTTGACATCGCTGCCCTCCTTGAAGGTGCGCTGCTGCAAGATCCCTGCAGCCCGAGCTCTCACTTGTGCAACTCGGGAGGCCTCCACACGCCCTGGCAGTTCGGTCACCAGCCCAATGTCGCCAGGAGTCGCTGTCACTGTTCCGACCTCTACTGCGGGCTTTTGGCCGCCGGCTCCGGCTGGCGCCGACGCCTCTTTGCCGCAAGCGATCAGCAATAGGCTTGTTGCGACAAGGCTACCGAGAAGCAGGCGCTGTGTTCTGTTGGATGTTTGTTGAACGGGTTGTTCATCATGCAAGCGAAGCATGGAAATCCTTTGGTGATGAGGCGAGAGGAGGGCTGATGTGCCCGTAGCCTGAAACAAGATGGCTGCAAAAGATGGCAGGGTCGCGAAAACCCGACATGGCTGCTGAGAGATTATACATACAGTCATGAATGTATAATGAGGTTGCAGCACGTGCTGGCGATGGCGGTGCTTGTAGAAATGGATGGCGAAATGGTTCGCAGAACAAAAGAAGATGCGGCGGCTACGCGCAATGGCTTGATCGATGCGGCGGAGCGTGTGTTTTGTGAAAAAGGTTTGTCGCGTGCGTCTTTGAGTGACATTGCCAGCGCTGCAGGGGCTACCCGTGGTGCGATCTACTGGCATTTCAAGGACAAGGTGGATCTGTTCAATGCCATGATGGATCGGGTAACTTTGCCCCTGGAGCAAGGGTGTGCTCAGTTTTCGTGCGTGGCGGGTGGAGATCCCGTGGGGCGCTTGCGCGCTGTCATGGCGTTTGTGCTCCATGTGGTGGCTTCCAATGCGCAGGCTCGGCGGGTTTTTGAGATTGCCATGTACAAAGTGGAGTACGTGGATGAAATGGCTGCGGTGCGGGATCGGCACATTGCCGCGTCGGGTAATTTCACCGCCCAGCTGGCTCGCGACTTTGCGCTGGCTGTGGAGGGGGGGCTATTTAGCATGCCCTTGTCTCCGCATGAGGCGGCTGTGTCGCTGCATGCGCTGTTCGATGGGTTGATCCAAAACTGGATTCTTGGGCAGGGCGGGTTTGATCTGGTGAGTGTGGGGGGGCGTGCGACGGATGCTTTCTTGCGGGGGGTAGGGCTTTGCTGGCCCGTTGCTGACTCGTAGTGCAAGGTGATCGCCTGGAGCGTTGCTCCGTGCGATAATCTGCGGCTAACATGTGAATTCGTGCGGCTGTAGCTCAGTGGATAGAGTATTGGCCTCCGAAGCCAAGGGTCGTGGGTTCGATCCCCGCCAGCCGCACCAGATAAATATGTTGCTTGAATTTCGGGTGTTGTTTGGGTTTGCAAAAACCGTGCTAGAATTCAAGGCTTATCGGAGGGGTGCCCGAGTGGCTAAAGGGGGCAGACTGTAAATCTGTTGGCTTACGCCTACACTGGTTCGAATCCAGTCCCCTCCACCAAAATTTAGTGTGAGTTTGTCTGTTGGGTTGTGCAGGCTTCGCAAGGGTCGTTGGCTTGTGCGGGAGTAGTTCAATGGTAGAACCCTAGCCTTCCAAGCTAATGACGCGGGTTCGATTCCCGTCTCCCGCTCCATATTGTTTTGGTTTTGTAGTTTTGTCTGACATCACTGATGTGATGCTTGGATTGCCCATGTGGCTCAGTGGTAGAGCACTCCCTTGGTAAGGGAGAGGTCGCGGGTCCGATTCCCGCCATGGGCACCACTTTCGGGTGCGTCCGGTTCTGGTTGCGCCAAGATCCTGTTTTTTGAAATAGATATTTTTCGGAGTCGGAAAAATGGCAAAAGGAAAATTCGAACGCACCAAGCCCCACGTCAACGTGGGCACCATCGGTCACGTGGACCATGGCAAGACAACCCTGACGGCTGCTATCGCCACCGTGCTGTCTGCCAAGTTTGGCGGCGAAGCCAAGGCATACGACCAGATCGATGCAGCGCCTGAAGAAAAGGCCCGCGGTATCACGATCAACACCGCCCACGTTGAATACGAAACAGCCAACCGCCACTACGCTCACGTGGACTGCCCTGGCCACGCTGACTATGTGAAGAACATGATCACCGGCGCTGCCCAGATGGACGGTGCGATTTTGGTGTGCTCCGCTGCTGACGGCCCAATGCCCCAGACCCGCGAACACATCCTGCTGGCCCGCCAAGTGGGCGTGCCTTACATCATCGTGTTCCTGAACAAGTGCGACATGGTGGATGACGAAGAGCTGCTGGAACTCGTCGAAATGGAAGTCCGCGAACTGCTGGACAAGTACAGCTTCCCTGGCGACGACACCCCGATCGTTCGTGGTTCCGCCAAGCTCGCCCTGGAAGGCGACAAGGGTGCCCTGGGTGAAGAAGCCATCATGAAGCTGGCCGAAGCACTGGACACCTACATCCCCACGCCTGAGCGCGCTGTGGACGGTGCCTTCCTGATGCCTGTGGAAGACGTGTTCTCCATCTCTGGCCGCGGCACTGTCGTGACCGGTCGTATCGAGCGCGGTGTTGTCAAGGTCGGCGAAGAAATCGAAATCGTCGGTATCAAAGACACCGTCAAGACCACCTGCACCGGCGTGGAAATGTTCCGCAAGTTGCTGGACCAAGGTCAAGCTGGCGACAACGTTGGCCTGCTGCTGCGCGGCACCAAGCGTGAAGACGTCGAGCGTGGCCAAGTGCTGTGCAAGCCCGGCTCGATCAAGCCACACACCCACTTCACTGCCGAAGTGTATGTGCTGAGCAAGGACGAAGGCGGCCGTCACACGCCCTTCTTCAACAACTACCGTCCTCAGTTCTACTTCCGTACGACTGACGTGACTGGCGCCATCGAGCTGCCAGCCGACAAGGAAATGGTCATGCCTGGCGACAACGTGTCGATCACTGTGAAGCTGATCAACCCCATCGCTATGGAAGAAGGCCTGCGCTTTGCTATCCGTGAGGGTGGCCGCACTGTGGGCGCCGGCGTGGTTGCCAAGATCATTGCTTAATTAGTCTGTGTATAGGGGTATAGCTCAATTGGCAGAGCGTCGGTCTCCAAAACCGAAGGTTGTAGGTTCGATTCCTACTGCCCCTGCCACCTAAAGTGGCTCAATCAAAGCCCGCCAGGATCTGGCGGGCTTCGGTGTCTTGTGTGATGCCGTGTGAAATGAAGTGAAAGTATCAAACATGGCTGCCTCACAGGTTGAAACCGTAAGTTCCGGTGCGGACAAAGCAAAGCTTGCTGCCGCTGCTGCTTTGGTGCTAGCTGCTATCGCTGGTTTTTATTTGCTTGGAAAGCAAGGTGTATACGCTCAGTGGGCGGTCCTGATTGTCGGGCTCTTGGCTGCTGTAGGTGTTTTCCTGGTTTCTGAGTCGGGTCGCCAGTTTGTTGCATTTGCGCGTGATGCTTGGCGCGAAGTCAAAAAAGTGGTTTGGCCAACCCGTAAAGAAACACTGCAAATGACGGCTTACGTTTTTGCCTTTGTGGTCATCATGGCCTTGTTTCTGTGGTTCACGGATAAAACGCTGGAATGGGTTTTTTACGACCTCATTTTGGGATGGAGAAAGTCATGACAACCGATGCAGTGGTGGCCGACGGCGGCGCGCCCGTTTCATCCACGCCCTCTAATCCTGATTTGCGTTGGTACATCGTTCATGCCTATTCGGGCATGGAAAAAGCGGTTGAGCGCAATATTGTCGAGCGCATCGGTCGCGCTGGCATGCAAGATAAATTTGGCCGAATTCTCGTCCCCACTGAAGAAGTGGTTGAGATGAAAAACGGCCAGAAGAAGACGACTGAGCGGCGTCTTTTTCCTGGGTATGTCTTTGTTGAAATGGTGATGGACGACGACACTTGGCACTTGGTGAAGCACACCAACAAAGTGACAGGCTTTGTTGGAGGGGTCAAGAATCGGCCCGCCCCCATTTCGGAAGACGAAGTGCAAAAGATCGTCAGTCAGATGCAAGAGGGCACTGACAAGCCACGCCACAAGGTCGAATTTATGGTGGGTGAGTTGGTGCGAGTCAAGGAAGGCCCCTTCACTGACTTCAATGGCTCGGTCGAAGAGGTCAATTACGAAAAGAATCGCCTGCGCGTTTCTGTGATGATTTTTGGCCGATCTACACCCGTTGAATTGGAATTTGGACAGGTTGAAAAAACCTAAGCCAACATGGAATAAATACCTCGCATTTTTCGACTCGGTGCGAGAGGTTTTGGTGAGTCGTTAACCCCCGGGGAGCCCGCTTGTGCATGTTGCATAGGTAAGCGTTACAACCCGCAAGGAGCAAAGCATGGCGAAGAAAATCGTCGGTTTTATCAAGCTGCAAGTCCCAGCAGGTAAGGCCAATCCATCCCCACCAATCGGCCCTGCTCTGGGCCAGCGTGGCTTGAACATCATGGAGTTCTGCAAGGCATTCAATGCGCAGACCCAAGGTGTTGAGCCCGGTCTGCCATTGCCTGTGGTCATCACAGCTTTCGCTGACAAGAGCTTTACCTTCATCATCAAGACGCCGCCTGCGACGACTCTGATCAAGAAGGCCATCAAGCTCGAGAAGGGTTCTTCCAACCCTTTGAAGACCAAGGTCGGCAAGATCACTCGCGCACAGCTTGAAGAGATCGCGAAGACCAAGCTGAAGGACATGAACGCTGCCAACGTCGACGCCGCTGTGCGCACGCTGGCTGGCTCTGCACGCTCCATGGGCGTGACGGTGGAGGGTTTGTAAAATGGCCAAGCTGACAAAGAAGCAAAAAGCCCTGCAAGGCAAGGTTGACAGCACCAAGCTGTACGCTTTCGCTGAAGCAGTTGCAATCGTGAAAGAAGCTGCTACCGCCAAGTTCGATGAATCCATCGACGTGGCCGTTCAACTTGGCATTGATGCCAAGAAGTCGGACCAAGTGGTGCGTGGTGCTGTGGTGCTGCCTAACGGTACCGGCAAGACAACCCGTGTGGCCGTGTTTGCTCAAGGCGCCAAGGCTGAAGAAGCCAAGGCTGCTGGCGCCGACATCGTCGGTATGGACGACCTGGCTGCCATGGTCAAGGCCGGCGACATGCCTTTCGACGTGGTGATTGCTGCCCCTGACGCCATGCGCGTTGTGGGTACTCTGGGCCAGATCCTGGGCCCGCGCGGCCTGATGCCTAACCCCAAGGTTGGCACCGTGACGCCTGACGTCGCTACGGCTGTGAAGAACGCCAAGGCAGGTCAAGTGCAATTCCGCGTCGACAAGGCCGGCATTGTGCATAGCACGATCGGTCGCCGCTCGTTCGACAACGACAAGCTGCAAGGCAACTTGGCTGCGCTGATTGAAGCCCTGAACAAGGCCAAGCCAGCTACCAGCAAGGGCCTGTACCTGCGCAAGGTGGCTGTGTCCTCCACGATGGGCTTGGGTGTCCGCGTGGATACACAAACCATCGCAGCGTAATTGCAAAAAATCTTCAATCTTGTCTTCGGGCGAGATTGATGTGGTGGGCTGAGGCTACCTCGGTAGTTTCAGGCCATCCAAGACCGTTGGTGTGCGAGTTACTCGTGCTTAAAGCCAGAGATGGTGCCAACGCAGATGGCGATCCCGCTGCAGATGGAAATTTTCCAAAACAGTTGGTCGCTGCAACAAGAGCGCGCATAAGGCCATCGCCGAGTGCGCATTTTAAGGAGTAGACCTTGAGTCTTAATCGCAGTGAGAAAGAAGCGGTCATCAGTGAAGTGACCAGCCTCGCCGCTAAAGCTCAAACGCTCGTGATCGCGGAATACCGTGGCATCACGGTCGCCGACATGACCAAACTGCGCGTTGATGCACGCAGCAAGGGCGTCACCCTGAGTGTTCTGAAGAACACTTTGGCTCGCCGTGCTGTGGCTGGTAGCGCATTTGACGTTGTGGCCGACCAGATGACCGGTCCGCTGATCTATGGCTTCTCCGAAGACGCTGTGGCCGCCGCTAAGGTGGTGGCCGATTTCGCGAAAACCAACGACAAGTTGGTGATTCGCGGTGGCGCTTTCGGTGGCAAAGCCCTGGATGTCAACGGCGTTAAGCAACTGGCCAACATTCCTTCCAAGGAAGTTTTGCTGGCTCAGATTTGTGGCTTGCTTATGTCCCCCATGTCGCGTACAGCCGTTGTGCTGGGCGCGTTGGCGGCGAAAAAAGGCGAAGGCGCAGCCGAAACGGCCGCCGAACCTGTTGCGGCTTGATAGCCCGGCAGACAACCAACTAATTGTTAGGAAATAAAAATGGCATTCGATAAAGACGCATTTTTGACCGCTCTGGACAGCATGACGGTTCTGGAACTCAATGACCTGGTGAAGGCCATTGAAGAGAAGTTTGGCGTGAGCGCTGCAGCCATGGCTGCTCCTGCTGCCGCTGGTGGTGGCGCTGGTGCTGCTGCTGCTGAAGAAAAGACAGAATTCAATGTGGTGCTGACTGACGCTGGCGCCAACAAGGTTTCCGTCATCAAGGCAGTGCGTGAAATCACTGGCCTGGGCCTCAAGGAAGCCAAGGACCTGGTGGACGGCGCTCCAAAGAACGTCAAGGAAGCTATTGCCAAGGCTGACGCTGAAGCAGCAGTCAAGAAGCTGGTGGAAGCCGGTGCCAAGGCTGAACTGAAGTAATTCAGTCTCTTTCAAGGGCTGGAGTGCTCCTCAAGGGCCTCCAGCCTTTGGCGCTTTCAGAGCGCACCCGAAAAGTGACTTGATGCACGACATTACGAGTCTGCAGTGAGTTGAGTTTCGAGTGTCTTCTGACAACCCCGACAGCAGAAGATACCTTGGTTCGGGTGATGTGCAATGCATCGCCGTCCGCCATGGTTGGTAGTGGCCAACCGCCAAGCCCGCAAAGGAAAGCACCTTGCGGGTCAGTCGTCGAAGACCCAGGACTCATGTCTTTGCCCGGAGATCTCATGGCCTATTCCTATACCGAACGCAAGCGAATTCGCAAAAGTTTCGGCAGCCGCGACAGCGTGCTGGAAGTTCCTTATCTGCTGCAGATGCAGAAGGACGCATACACCGCCTTCCTGCAGGCAGATAAAGCACCTCAAAAGAGGACCATAGAAGGTTTGCAGGCTGCTTTTGATGCAGCCTTCCCCATCGTCTCGCACAACGGTTTTGTCGAGATGAAGTTCATTGAGTACAACTTGGCCAAACCCGCATTTGACGTGCGGGAATGCCAGACTCGGGGCTTGACTTTTGCTTCAGCTGTGCGCGCCAAAGTGCAGCTGATCATCTATGACCGCGAGTCCTCGACTTCGCAGTCCAAGGTGGTGAAGGAAGTGAAAGAGCAAGAGGTCTACATGGGCGAAGTGCCCCTGATGACTGACAAGGGCTCGTTCATCATCAACGGCACTGAGCGCGTGATCGTGTCTCAGCTGCATCGCTCGCCTGGCGTGTTTTTTGAGCACGACAAGGGCAAGACCCACAGTTCCGGCAAGCTGCTGTTCTCGGCACGCATCATTCCGTACCGCGGATCATGGCTGGATTTCGAGTTTGACCCCAAGGACATCTTGTACTTCCGTGTGGACCGCCGTCGCAAGATGCCGGTTACGACGCTGCTCAAGGCCATTGGCCTGAATCCTGAATCCATCCTGGCGAACTTCTTCGTCAATGACAATTTCCGCCTGATGGACAGCGGCGCACAAATGGAGTTTGTGTCCGAGCGTCTGCGTGGTGAAGTGGCTCGCTTTGACATCACCGACAAGTCCGGCAAGGTCGTTGTGGCCAAGGACAAGCGCGTCACGGCCCGCCACACGCGTGAGCTGGAACAATCGGGTACCACGCACATCAGTGTGCCCGAAGACTTCCTGATCGGTCGCGTCGTTGCCCGCAATATCGTTGATGCCGATACGGGCGAAATCATCGCCAAGGCCAATGAAGAGTTGACCGAAGCGTTGCTCAAGAAGCTGCGCTCTGCTGGTGTGCAAGACCTCCAGGTCATCTACACCAATGAGCTGGACCAAGGCGCCTACATCTCGCAGACCCTGCGCATCGATGAAACGGTGGACGAGTTTGCCGCCCGCGTGGCCATCTACCGCATGATGCGCCCTGGCGAGCCTCCAACCGAAGACGCTGTGCAGGCTCTGTTCCAGCGCCTGTTCTACAACCCCGACACGTACGACCTGTCGCGCGTGGGCCGCATGAAGTTCAACGCCAAGATTGGCCGCGACGAATCCACCGGCCCCATGGTGCTGTCCAACGAAGACATCCTGGCTGTGGTCAAGATCCTGGTGGACCTGCGCAACGGCAACGGCGAAGTCGATGACATCGATCACCTGGGCAACCGCCGCGTGCGTTGCGTGGGCGAACTGGCCGAAAACCAATACCGCACTGGCTTGGCACGTATCGAAAAGGCCGTGAAGGAACGTCTGGGCCAGGCCGAGCAAGAGCCTCTGATGCCCCACGATCTGATCAACAGCAAGCCGATTTCGGCCGCCTTGAAGGAATTCTTCGGCGCATCGCAGTTGTCCCAGTTCATGGACCAGACCAATCCTCTGGCCGAAATCACGCACAAGCGCCGTGTGTCCGCTCTGGGCCCAGGCGGTTTGACCCGTGAGCGCGCAGGCTTTGAAGTGCGTGACGTGCACGTGACCCACTACGGTCGCGTTTGCCCAATCGAAACGCCTGAAGGTCCCAACATTGGTCTGATCAACTCGCTGGCTCTGTACGCCCGCTTGAACGAGTACGGTTTCATTGAGACCCCCTACCGCCGAGTGGTGGACGCCAAGGTCACGAACGAGATCGACTACCTGTCGGCCATCGAAGAAGGCAAGTACGTGATCGCGCAGGCCAACGCCCTGCTCGACAAGGACGGCCGCCTGACGGGCGACCTGGTGTCTGCCCGTGAAAAGGGTGAATCCATCCTGTGCGGTGCAGACCGCGTGCAGTACATGGACGTGTCGCCCGCACAGATCGTGTCGGTGGCTGCGTCGCTGGTTCCGTTCCTGGAGCACGATGACGCGAACCGCGCGTTGATGGGCGCCAACATGTCGCGTCAGGCTGTGCCTGTGCTGCGTCCCGAGAAGCCACTGGTGGGTACCGGTATCGAACGTGTGGCTGCAGTGGACTCCGGCACCGTGGTGACGGCTACCCGCGGCGGTGTGGTGGACTACGTCGATGCGACCCGCATTGTGGTCCGCGTGAACGACGACGAAGCTGTTGCCGGTGAAGTGGGTGTGGACATCTACAACCTCATCAAGTACCAGCGTTCCAACCAGAACACCAATATCCACCAGCGTCCCATCGTGAAGAAGGGCGACAAGCTGGTCAAGGGTGATGTGGTGGCTGATGGCGCATCGACGGACTTTGGCGAAATCGCCATCGGCCAGAACATGCTGATCGCCTTCATGCCCTGGAACGGCTACAACTTCGAAGACTCGATCCTGATCTCTGAGCGCGTGGTGTCGGAAGACCGCTACACCTCGATCCACATCGAAGAACTGGTCGTGATGGCCCGTGACACGAAGCTGGGTGCAGAAGAAATCACGCGCGACATTCCGAACCTGTCGGAGCAGCAACTGAACCGCCTGGACGAGTCCGGCATCATCTACGTGGGTGCTGAAGTGCAGCCCGGCGACACGCTGGTCGGCAAGGTCACGCCCAAGGGCGAGACCACGCTCACGCCAGAAGAGAAGCTGCTGCGCGCCATCTTCGGTGAGAAGGCTTCCGACGTGAAGGACACCTCGCTGCGTGTGGACCAGGGCTCGTCTGGCACCGTGATCGACGTGCAGGTGTTCACCCGCGAAGGCATCCAGCGCGACAAGCGCGCCCAGCAGATCATCGACGATGAACTCAAGCGTTTCCGCCTGGACCTGAACGACCAGCTGCGTATCGTGGAGGCCGACGCGTTCGACCGTATCGAAAAGTTGCTGACTGGCCGCGTGGCCAACGGTGGCCCACAAAAGCTGTCCAAGGGCACCAAGCTCGACAAGGCGTACCTGTCGTCGGTGGAGAAATTCCACTGGTTCGACATCCGCCCTGCAGAGGACGAAGTCGCCACCCAGCTCGAATCCATCAAGAACGCTCTGGAGCAGACGCGCCACAGCTTCGACTTGGCTTTTGAAGAAAAGCGCAAGAAGCTCACGCAAGGTGACGAGCTGCCCGCAGGCGTGCTGAAGATGGTCAAGGTGTACCTGGCCGTCAAGCGCCGCCTGCAGCCTGGTGACAAGATGGCCGGCCGCCACGGTAACAAGGGTGTGGTGTCCAAGATCGTTCCGGTCGAAGACATGCCTTACATGGCCGACGGCACGCCTGCCGACATCGTTCTGAACCCGCTGGGCGTGCCTTCGCGGATGAACATTGGTCAGGTGTTGGAAGTCCACTTGGGCTGGGCCGGCAAGGGCATTGGTCAGCGCCTGGGTGACATGCTCCAGGAAGAGGCCAAGGCTTCTGAGCTGCGTACCTTCCTGGAAGAGGTCTACAACTCCCGTGGCCGCAAGGAAGACCTGTCGCAGCTGTCTGACGACGAGCTGGTGGCCATGGCGCACAACCTGACTTCGGGCGTGCCTTACGCAACCCCCGTGTTCGACGGTGCTTCGGAAGAAGAAATCAAGGACATGCTGAAGATTGCATACCCTGATGACATCGCCGCACGCAAGGGCCTGACGCCGACCCGCACGCAGGCTTACCTGCACGATGGCCGCACAGGCGACCGCTTTGAGCGCCCCACCACCATCGGCTACATGCACTACCTGAAGCTGCACCACTTGGTGGACGACAAGATGCATGCCCGCTCCACAGGTCCTTACTCGCTCGTCACGCAGCAGCCGCTGGGTGGTAAGGCGCAGTTCGGTGGTCAGCGTTTCGGTGAAATGGAAGTGTGGGCGCTGGAAGCTTACGGCGCCGCCTACGTGCTGCAGGAAATGCTGACCGTGAAGTCCGACGACGTGGTGGGCCGTACCAAGGTGTACGAATCCATCGTCAAGGGCGAACACGCCATCGAAGCCGGCATGCCGGAATCGTTCAATGTGCTGGTCAAGGAAATCCGCTCCTTGGGCCTGGACATCGAACTCGAACGCTCCTGAACAGGATCGGGATTATTAAAAAAGTGAGCTGCTAGCGCTGATTGGTAAAGGTTTTGCATGTGTTTTCGCTTGCAAAGCCGCGTGTATCAAGCGCTGGTAGCTATGATTTTTGACGAAAAGGAAAGAGTCACATGAAATCGCTACTCGACCTGTTCAAGCAATTCACGCCGGATGAGCATTTCGATGCCATCCGCATCGGCATGGCTTCGCCCGAAAAGATCCGTTCGTGGTCTTTCGGCGAAGTGAAGAAGCCTGAAACCATCAACTACCGTACGTTCAAGCCCGAGCGCGACGGCCTGTTCTGCGCCAAGATTTTTGGTCCTATCAAGGACTACGAATGCCTGTGCGGCAAGTACAAGCGCCTCAAGCACCGCGGCGTGATCTGCGAGAAGTGCGGCGTTGAAGTCACGCAGACCAAGGTGCGCCGCGAGCGCATGGGCCACATCGATCTGGCCGCGCCTTGCGCCCACATCTGGTTCCTGAAGTCGCTGCCATCGCGTCTGGGCCTGGTGCTGGACATGACGCTGCGCGACATCGAACGCGTGCTGTACTTTGAAGCCTACGTGGTGACCGACCCTGGCATGACCCCGCTGAAGAAGTTCAGCATCATGTCCGAGGACGACTACGACGCCAAGCGCAAGGAATACGGCGACGAATTCATCGCCAAGATGGGCGCGGAAGGTATCAAGGACCTGCTGGAGTCCATCGACATCGACCTGTCGATCGAGCGCCTGCGTGGCGACTTGACCGGCTCCGAAGTCAAGGTCAAGAAGAACGCCAAGCGCCTGAAGGTGCTCGAAGCGTTCAAGAAGTCCGGTATCAAGCCCGAGTGGATGGTGCTGGAAGTGCTGCCCGTGCTGCCGCCGGACCTGCGTCCGCTGGTGCCGCTGGACGGCGGCCGCTTCGCGACCTCCGACCTGAACGACCTGTATCGCCGCGTCATCAACCGCAACAGCCGTCTGCGCCGTCTGCTCGAGCTGAAGGCCCCTGAAATCATCGCCCGCAACGAAAAGCGGATGCTGCAGGAAGCCGTGGACTCGCTGCTGGACAACGGCCGCCGTGGCAAGGCCATGACGGGCGCCAACAAGCGTGCCTTGAAGTCGCTGGCCGACATGATCAAGGGCAAGTCGGGCCGTTTCCGCCAGAACTTGCTGGGCAAGCGCGTGGACTACTCCGGTCGTTCCGTGATTACCGTGGGCCCAACGCTCAAGCTGCACCAGTGCGGTCTGCCCAAGCTGATGGCGCTGGAGCTGTTCAAGCCTTTCATCTTTTCGCGCCTGGAAGCCATGGGCATCGCGACGACGATCAAGGCTGCCAAGAAGGAAGTCGAATCCGGCACGCCCGTGGTGTGGGACATCCTGGAAGAGGTCATCAAGGAACACCCCGTGATGCTCAACCGTGCGCCTACGCTGCACCGTTTGGGTATCCAGGCCTTTGAGCCCATCCTGATCGAAGGCAAGGCCATCCAGTTGCACCCCCTCGTTTGCGCGGCCTTCAACGCCGACTTTGACGGTGACCAGATGGCTGTGCACGTACCGTTGTCGGTGGAAGCACAAATGGAAGCCCGCACGCTGATGCTGGCCTCCAACAACGTGCTGTTCCCCGCTTCGGGCGAGCCCTCTATCGTTCCTTCGCAGGACGTGGTGCTGGGCTTGTACTACGCCACCCGTGACCGTATCAACGGCAAGGGCGAAGGCTTGGTGTTCGCTGACACCGGTGAAGTGCAGCGTGCCCTGGACGCTGGTCAGGTCGAGCTGGCCGCCAAGATCACGGTGCGCATGACCGAGTGGACCAAGGACAAGGCCACGGGCGAATTTGTGCCCTCGACCTCGTTGGTGGAAACCACCGTGGGCCGCGCACTGCTGTCCGAGATCCTGCCCAAGGGCCTGCCGTTCTCCAACATGAACAAGGCGCTCAAGAAGAAGGAAATCTCGCGCCTGATCAACGTGTCCTTCCGCAAGTGCGGTTTGAAGGAAACGGTGGTGTTTGCCGACAAGCTGCTGCAAAACGGTTTCCGCTTGGCCACCCGCGCTGGTATCTCCATCTGTATCGATGACATGTTGGTGCCTCCACAAAAGGCCGGCATCATCGAGCGCTCCGAAAAGGAAGTGAAAGAGATCGAGCAGCAGTACGTCTCCGGTCTGGTCACCTCTGGCGAGCGCTACAACAAGGTGGTGGACATCTGGGGCAAGGCCGGTGACGACGTGTCCAAGGTGATGATGGCCCAACTCTCGAAGCAAAAGGTGATGGACCGCCATGGCAACGAGGTGGACCAGGAATCCTTCAACTCCATCTACATGATGGCCGACTCCGGCGCCCGTGGCTCTGCTGCCCAGATCCGTCAGGTGGCCGGTATGCGGGGTCTGATGGCCAAGCCCGACGGCTCGATCATTGAAACGCCTATCACCGCGAACTTCCGCGAAGGTCTGAACGTGTTGGAGTACTTCATCTCCACCCACGGTGCCCGTAAGGGTCTGGCCGACACGGCGCTGAAGACGGCCAACTCCGGTTACCTGACCCGCCGCCTGGTGGACGTGACGCAGGACTTGGTTGTGACCGAAGAGGATTGCGGCACTTCCAATGGCTCGCTGATGCGCGCCATCGTTGAAGGCGGTGAAGTGATCGAATCGCTGCGCGACCGTATCCTCGGCCGCACGGCGGCGGAAGATGTGCTGCACCCCGAAAACCGCTCGGTCCTGATCCCTGCGGGCACGATGCTGGAAGAGGACCTGATCGAAGAGATCGAGGCAGTGGGCGTGGACGAAGTGAAGGTGCGCACAGCCCTGACCTGCGAAACGCGCTTTGGCCTGTGCGCCAAGTGCTATGGCCGCGACTTGGGCCGTGGCGGTTTGATCAACCTCGGCGAAGCCGTGGGTGTGATCGCTGCCCAGTCCATCGGTGAGCCTGGCACGCAGCTGACCATGCGTACGTTCCACATCGGTGGTGCCGCTTCGCGTGCTGCCATTGCTTCCAGCGTGGAAGCCAAGTCCAACGGTGTGATCGGCTTCAACGCCACGATGCGCTACGTGAGCAACACCAAGGGCGAGCTGGTCGTCATTGCGCGTTCGGGTGAAATCATCATCCACGACGAGCATGGCCGCGAGCGTGAGCGCCACAAGGTGCCTTACGGTGCGACCCTGACGGTGAAGGCCGACCAGACCATCAAGGCTGGCACCATCCTCGCCAACTGGGATCCGCTGACACGCCCCATCATCACCGAGTTCGCCGGTCAGACCAAGTTCGAAAACGTCGAAGAAGGTCTCACCGTTGCCAAGCAGGTCGATGAAGTGACCGGTTTGTCTACGCTGGTGGTGATTGACCCCAAGCGCCGTGGCGCTGCCAAGGTCGTCCGCCCCCAAGTGAAGCTGATCGACGCCCAAGGCCAAGAAGTGAAGATCCCTGGCACCGACCACTCGGTGACCATCGGCTTCCAGGTGGGCGCTCTGATCCAGGTGCGCGATGGCCAGGACGTGGGCCCCGGCGAAGTGCTGGCCCGTATCCCGGTCGAAGGTCAGAAGACCCGCGACATTACCGGCGGTCTGCCCCGTGTGGCCGAACTGTTCGAAGCCCGCACTCCGAAGGACAAGGGCACGCTGGCAGAAATGACCGGCACCATTTCGTTCGGTAAGGAAACCAAGGGCAAGGTCCGCTTGCAAATCACCGACCCCGAAGGCAAGGTGTGGGAAGAGCTCGTGCCCAAGGAAAAGAACATCCTGGTGCACGAAGGCCAGGTGGTCAATAAGGGCGAATCGATTGTGGACGGCCCAGCCGACCCGCAAGACATCCTGCGCCTGTTGGGCATCGAAGAGCTGTCGCGCTACATCGTGGACGAAGTGCAGGACGTGTACCGCTTGCAAGGCGTGAAGATCAACGACAAGCACATTGAAGTGATTGTTCGCCAGATGCTGCGCCGTGTGGTGGTCGAGAACATCGGTGAGTCCAACTACATCAGCGGTGAACAGGTCGAGCGCTCCGAGATCCTGAACACCAACGATGCACTGCAGTCCGAAGGCAAGATCACCGCGACCTACAGCAACTTGCTGCTGGGTATCACGAAGGCTTCTCTGTCCACCGACTCGTTCATCTCGGCCGCTTCCTTCCAGGAAACGACCCGCGTGCTGACCGAAGCCGCGATCATGGGCAAGAAGGACGAACTGCGTGGCCTGAAGGAAAACGTGATCGTGGGCCGCCTGATCCCTGCCGGCACCGGCATGGCTTACCACCAGGCACGCAAGGCCAAGGACGCCATGGACGACGCCGAGCGCCGCGCCATCGCCGAAGCCGAAGCGGCTGAAATGGCTGCCTCTGCGGACGAGCCAGAATCAGAAAGCAGCGTGTCTGCCTCTGACGCCGCTGCAGACTAAGCCCTTGGGCGCCGTCTAAAACGCTCCCGACCTGCCTCCCGGCGGGCCGGGAGCGTTTTTCATGGGCGCGCCGCTTTGTCTGTTTGCCCTCTTTACCTTTTTATTTGCTTGTCCCGCGTCGCGCCTGAAGGGGTGGTGCCAAGCTCTGGTGTATGTGGTCGTCCCCCCTGTTCTGGATATTGGTTGCCGTCTTGGTGTTTTGGTCACTGGGGGCCTATAACCGTCTGGTTCGCCTCAAGGCCGCCGCGCAAGCCGCTGGTGTGCACTTGCGCGGGTTGCAAAAGCGGTGCGCGCAGTTGCCGCGCGATTGGGTGGCCGCTGGACCCACGCCAGCTTTGCCTGTGTCCCAGGGGCCTGGCCATGCCCCGCAGGTGCACACGGAGACCTTGTTGGCCGCGAGTGACCTATTGGACAAGGCCTTGTCACCAGCCAAAGCCCCGTTGCCACCGCAAGAGCCGCATGCCAGTGCCCAAGAGGCGAGCCTAGTGCTGCAAAATGCATGGGCCGATGCCATGCAGGCTGCGGCAGGTTCTGAGTGGGATGTGGCCGCATGGCAGGCGCGCTGGGCAGAGTTGCAGGCGCTGCTGGTGCCAGCACAGCGGGGCTATGAAGAGGCTTCGCAGGCGTACCTGGGTGCCATCCGCCAGTTTCCCGCCAGCGTCTTGGCCCGTGTGGTGGGGTTCGGGCCGCTGTAGGTGGATATCGCTCGGGCACCGCTGGGGGCCTAGGCAGCTTTCCGTTTGAATCTATGTTGTGCGCGCTTGCATGCTGTGTGCGGGCGTGTGCAAGGCTTCTTTTTTCCTGCTGTGGCGCGCCCTGTTGTGCCGCTTCGTTTTCCTCCAATCCATGAACTCACCCACCCCACGCCATGCGCGTTCTGCCCGCCCCGCCGCGGCAACCAAGGCCGATCGGCCTAAAGCCCCCGCTTTGCCCACGCAAGGAGGGGCGCCTAGCGCAAGCATGCCTGTGCCTTTGTGGCAGCAATTGACGGCCGTGGCCCAGGCGCTGCAGGCCATACGCGGCGGGCAATCGGGGACGGCGGCGGTGGATGCGGTGGAGCCCCGTCTGCGCCCCGGGGTGCAGGCGCTGCTGTTTCAGGTGCTGCGCCAGTTGGGGCGGGCCGATGCCCTGCGCAGCCAACTGGTGGCCCGCAAGCCCCCACCTGCCGCCGATGCGCTGCTGTGCACCGCCTTGGCCCTGGCCTGGGACCCGCAGGCGGCACCCTACGAGCCTTTCACCCTGGTCAACCAAGCGGTGGAGTCGGCCAAGCGCGGGCAGGCCACGCGGGGCCAGGCTTCGTTCATCAACGCTTGCCTGCGGCGTTTTCTGCGCGAGCGCGATGCCCTGGTGGCTGCCACCGATGCCGATCCTGTGGCCCGTTGGAATCACCCGGCCTGGTGGATTCGGCGGGTGCAGCAGGATTACCCCAGCGACTGGGAGCGCATCCTGCAAGCCAACAACGCCCACGCACCCATGGCTTTGCGCGTTAATCAACAAAAATGCACGCTAGCGCAATATCAACAAGCGCTGGCAGCTATTAATTTGGTAGCAACCGAGGTGGGCGGCTATGGGCTGGAGCTGGCCCAGCCGGTGCCTGTGCAGGCTTTGCCGGGCTTTGCCGACGGCTGGGTGTCCGTGCAAGACACGGCCGCACAGCAGGCGGCGCCTTTGCTGCTGCAGGGGTTGGACTTGACGCAGCCCCTGCGGGTGCTGGACGCTTGCGCCGCGCCGGGGGGCAAAACCGCGCATTTGCTCGAACACGCCCCTGTGGGTGCTGCGCTGCAGGTCACGGCGCTGGAGGTGGATGCCGTCCGCAGCGAACGCATCCATGGCACGCTGGCCCGTTTGGGGTTGTCGGCCCAGGTGCTGGTGGCCGACGCTGCCCGGCCGCAGGACTGGTGGGCGTCGCAGTGCGGCGGGCAGCCCTTTGATGCCATCTTGCTGGATGCGCCGTGCACCGCCTCGGGCATTGTGCGCCGCCACCCGGACGTGCGCTGGCTGCGCCGTGAGTCGGACGTGGCCCAATTGGCACAGTTGCAGGCCCGCATCCTGGCCGCGCTGTGGCCCCTGCTCAAGCCCGGCGGGCGCCTGTTGTACTGCACCTGTTCGGTCTTCAAGGCCGAGGGCGATGCACAGATGCAAACGTTTCTTACACACAACACCGACGCACGATTGCTACCCTCGCCGGGTCATTTAATTCCCCGAATCGGGGACAAGGCTGGGGCTGTCCCGGACAATCCACTGGGTGATCACGACGGATTTTTTTACGCTCTGTTGCAAAAATCAGCGCAATGAGTCGCCCCCGGCTCATTGGCTGCGCCTTTTCCTGTGCTGCTGGGCGCTGTGGTTTGCCTTGCCTGCAGCGGTCATGGCGCAGTCCGATGCGCCGGAGGCCCCCGGTCTGCGCGTAGAGCGCGCCGATGACGCGCTTTATTTGGCCGCGTCGTTGAACTTCAGTTTGCCGGACCTGGCCGAGGACGCCCTGAACAAAGGGATTCCCATGTTCTTCGTGATGGAGGCCCAGGTGCTGCGCGACCGTTGGTACTGGTCCGACCGGGTGGTGGCTGAAGCCACACGCTACATGCGCCTCACTTACCAGCCGCTCACCCGCCGCTGGCGCCTGAACACCTCGACCGTGCCCTTCACCAACAGCGGCCTGGGGGTGGTGCTGGGGCAGAATTTTGATGACCTGGACGAGGCCCTGTCCGCCATGCGCCGGGTTTCGCGCTGGCGCATTGGCAGTGCCGACGCGATCGACCCTGATGCCGCGCACACCGTGCAGCTGCGCTTTCGGCTCGACATGTCGCAGCTGCCACGCCCCCTGCAGATTGGGGCCGTGGGCCGCTCAGACTGGAATCTGTTGGTGTCCCGTATCCAGCGCATCGCGCCGCGCGCTCTGCTATGAGCCAGCCTTCGCCAGCATCGGGCAGCATTCCCGCTCCGTCGGCCTCTGCCGCGACCGCTGCCCGCGCCTCCAAGGCCGTGCGTTGGGCTGTTGGGGTGGGGGCCGCCACCATGGTGGCCATCAGTATGGTGCTGCTGTTCTTGCTGACGCTGGCCACCAACAACCGCGCTTTGTACGAACGCAACTACGCCTGGCTGTTTGGCGTGAACGTGCTGGTGGCCCTGCTGCTGCTGGGGGTGCTGCTGTGGATCGCGGTGCGGCTCACCCTGCGGCTGCGCAAGGGCCGTTTTGGCAGCCGTTTGCTGGTCAAGCTGGCCGCCATCTTCGGTCTGGTGGGGCTGCTGCCCGGCGTGTTGATTTATGTGGTGTCGTACCAGTTCGTCACGCGCTCCATCGAGAGCTGGTTCGATGTGAAAGTGGAGGGTGCCCTGGTGGCAGGGGTCAACCTGGCGCGGGTGTCGCTGGAGTCGCAGGCCGCCGACATGGCCGCCAAGACGCGAACCGCTAGCGCGCAGGTGGCGCAGGTGTCCAGCACGTCGGCCGGGCTCATGCTAGAGCGGGTCCGTGATCAGCTGGGAGCCACCGATGTGGTGCTTTGGAATGCCACAGGTCAGCCCATTGGCAGCGCTGGGCAATCCCGCTTCAACCTGAACCCGGAACGCCCCAGCAGTAGCTTGCTGCGCACGGTGCGTGACCAACGCTCTGTCACCCAAATCGAAGGGCTGGATGACCTGACGGACCCGGCCGCGCTGCAGATGGCCCGCGTCAAGGTGTTGGTGTTGGTCACCAGCCCCGGCTTGGGTTTGCTGACCGAGCCGCGCTTTTTGCAGGCCACCCTGCCGTTGCCGCCTGCTTTGGTGTCCAACGCCATTGACGTCCAGGAAGCCAATCGCGAATACCAGGAGCGCGCCCTGGCGCGCGGGGGGTTGCGGCGCATGTACGTGGGCACGCTCACACTCAGTTTGTTTCTGGCCGTGTTTGGGGCCGTGCTGCTGGCCGTGTTGCTGGGCAATCAACTGGCACGGCCGCTGCTGGTGTTGGCCGAAGGCGTGCGCGAGGTGGCCGCCGGCAACCTCAGCCCCAAGGCCGCGCTGCAAGGCAAAGATGAGTTGGGGGGGCTCACCCGCTCGTTTGCCCTGATGACGCAGCAACTGGCCGACGCCCGAACGGCGGTGGAGCAGAGCATGGTCAAGGTGGACGCATCGCGCTCCAAGCTGCAGACCATTCTGGACAACCTCACTGCGGGCGTCATCGTGCTGGGTGAGCACGGCCTGATTCGCTCGTCCAACCCCGGTGCTACCCGTATTTTGCGAGCCCCTATGGCCGCCTACGAAGGGCGGCCATTGTCTGAGGTGCCGGGGCTGGCCGAGTTTGCCGCAGCGGTGGAGCGGCACTTTGCCGCATTTTTGGGCGACCGTGACCATCATGGGCTGGACCATTGGCAGCAGCCGTTTGAGCTGCACGCATCGTCTTCCGGTGCTGGGCAGCACGCAACCAGCCTGGTTGCGCGGGGGGCTGAGCTGCCCGATGGCACCAAACTGTTGGTTTTTGACGACATTTCGGAGATTGTTTCAGCCCAGCGCGCGCAGGCTTGGGGCGAGGTCGCTCGGCGTCTGGCCCATGAAATCAAGAACCCCCTGACGCCCATCCAGCTGTCTGCCGAACGGTTGGAAATGAAGCTCTCAGGCAAGGTTCCGCCCCCCGAGCAGGCCATCCTCACCAAGTCGGTCAAGACCATCGTGGACCAGGTGGACGCGATGAAGAGGTTGGTCAACGAGTTCCGTGATTACGCCCGGCTGCCAGCCGCCGAGTTGCAGTCCTTGGACCTCAATGCGCTGGTTGCCGATGTCTTGCATTTGTATGGCGAAGAAAACGCGTCCGTCCCCGTGAAAGCCGAGCTGGACCCGCGTTGCCCGAGGATTGCAGGCGATGCGCAGCAACTTCGCCAGGTGGTACACAACCTGCTGCAAAACGCCCAGGATGCCACCGAGCAGGCGCGCGCGGAAGGTCGATCGGACGAGTTTTTGGTGCGCATTTCTACCCGTGTGAGTGAGACATCGGGGCGGGTGCGGCTGACCATTTCTGACAGTGGAACGGGCTTTCCGGCGCACATTTTGCAGCGCGCTTTCGAGCCTTACGTCACCACCAAAGCCCGGGGCACGGGGCTCGGTTTGGCTGTCGTTAAAAAGATCGCCGACGAGCACGGTGCCCGCATCGACCTGTCCAATCGCATGGACGGCGATGTGTTGCGTGGCGCGCAAGTGTCGTTATCATTCGCCCCTGAACCCGCGGTGGCGTCTTAGGAAGCCTCCGCACAACTCCTGCGGGCTGTGTTAGTGCACACCTCGGGCAGTCAGGTGTGTCGCTTTGCCATCATTGGCCCCTGCGTCAGAGCAGGGGGCAGTCACAGCCCAAGCCACCTCGTCTGCCGGGCCAGCTGCTGGCTTCCAGTTGTGCAGAGCGTCCTCCGCGACACCGTACCGCAGCATTCCTTGGCGCTTCAAAATACACATGGCAAATATTCTGGTGGTCGACGACGAACTTGGTATTCGCGACCTGCTGTCCGAAATCCTGAACGATGAAGGCCACAGCGTGGACCTGGCGGAAAATGCCACCCAGGCCCGCGCTGCCCGTTTGGCCAACCAGTACGATCTGGTGCTGCTGGACATCTGGATGCCCGACACCGATGGCGTCTCGCTGCTCAAGGAGTGGGCTGCTGCAGGCGTGCTGACCATGCCCGTCATCATGATGAGCGGGCATGCCACCATCGACACGGCCGTGGAGGCCACGCGCATCGGGGCGTTCTCCTTCCTGGAAAAGCCCATCACCATGCAAAAGCTGCTCAAGGCCGTGGAGCAGGGCCTGGCCCGCAACAGCGCGCGCCATGCAGCACCTGCAGCGGTGGCTTCGGTGTCGCTGCAGTCTGTGGTGGACGTCGCGCAGGTGCCCATGGCGGCCATCGTGGTGGCCTCTGCGGGCGACAGTGGGCCCCATGCCCACCAGGGCTTTGATCTGGACCGCCCTCTGCGCGAAGCGCGCGATGGTTTTGAGAAGGCGTATTTTGAATTTCATCTGGCACGCGAAGGCGGCTCCATGACGCGCGTGGCAGAGAAAACCGGGCTGGAGCGTACCCACCTTTACCGCAAGCTGCGCCAGTTGGGCGTAGACCTGGGACGCGGAAAACGCAATTAATTTTGAAATTTGCCGTTTTGGGGCAAATTCTCTGGCTATAATTTGAGGCTCAGGCCCGGTAGCTCAGTCGGTAGAGCAGAGGATTGAAAATCCTTGTGTCGGCGGTTCGATTCCGTCCCAGGCCACCAAATCAAAAAGCCCTTGATCCAAAAGATCAGGGGCTTTTTACATTACACAGGCCTTTGCGCCCGGCTGGCCGTGCTCTGCGGTGCAGGCTTGTGGTCCCGTCCCCCTCGGTGTCTATGCTGGTCTTGCCCATTGAGGCCTCCGCGTGGCCCGGGCGTTGGGTGCGTTGGCTTTCTCTCTATCTTGGGCGGCGCCTTGCGCGCCTTGCCCTGCTACAGCAACGGTTCAAGATGGCTCTCCTGCAGGATGTCACGCTCGGTATCGACTTTGGTACCTCCAACTCGGCCATGTCGGTACGCCAAGGCAGCGGCCCCGCGCGCATGATTTCGCTCGAAGGCGATGCGCGCACCTTGCCCACGGCCTTGTTCTTCAATACCGAAGAGCAGCGCACGCACTTCGGGCGCGATGCGATTGCGCAGTACCTGGAGGGCACGGAGGGGCGCTTGATGCGTTCGCTCAAGAGCCTGCTGGGCAGCGCGCTGCTGCAGGACAAAACAGCGGTGCATAACCAGCTGATCAGCTACCAGGACGTGATCAGCCTCTTTTTGCGCATGCTGGCGCAAAAGGCGCAGGCCGAGCTGGGTGGCATGCCCGGGCGCGTGCTGATGGGGCGCCCGGTGCACTTTGTGGACGATGACCCCACCCGCGACCAGCAGGCCGAGGACGCGCTGCGGCAAGCGGCCCTGGATGCGGGGTTTGAGAACGTGTCGTTCCAGCTGGAGCCCATCGCGGCGGCTCTGGACTATGAGCAGCGCATCGACCATGAGGCCGTGGTGTTGGTGGTGGACATTGGCGGCGGTACCTCCGACTTCACGGTGGTGCGACTGGGGCCTGGGCGCATGCAGCGGGCTGATCGCCTCAACGATGTCCTAGCCACCACCGGGGTGCATGTGGGCGGCACGGACTTTGACCGCCGCTTGAGCCTGGAGCTGTTGATGCCATTGCTGGGCTTCAGGCACCTGGGGTCCAGTGGGCGGGAGGTGCCCAGTCGGGTGTTTTTTGACCTCTCAACCTGGCACTTGATCCAGTGGCTGTATTCGCCCAAAGCGCTGCGCGATGCGCAGAACCTGCGCACCGACTACGCCAACCAGCAACTGCACGCACGCTTGATGACGGTGTTAAACGAGCGCTTGGGCCACAAGCTGGCCAATGCCATGGAGCAGGCCAAGATTGCCGCATCGGTGAGCGATGCCATGGCCCCGGTGGCGCTGGACTGGATCGAGCCAGCGCTGGCCTCCGGCGTCAGCCCTGAGGGGCTTGCGCAGCATTTGACGTCCCCCCTGGCCCAGGTGGTGCAATGTGCCCAGCAGTGCTTGCAACTGGCGGGGCTGCAGGCCAGCGACTTGCAGGCCATCTACCTCACTGGGGGCTCGTCCGCGTTGCGCCCATTGCGCCATGCGCTGCGCGTGGCCTTCCCCGACACCGCACAGGTGGAGGGGGATCTGTTTGGCGGCGTAGCCTTGGGATTAGCCGTTGCGCCGTAATGGAAATTTGCTATTAAAAATATAGCTGCTAGCGCTTATTAATCAAGCGCTGGAGGCTATTCCGGCTTGTTTTTTTTGAGCCCCTGCGCGTTGGGGGCTCCATGCTCAGGGCGTTTCTTCGTCCGCCTCGCGCTTCCAGCCCAGGGCTGTGTCGTACAGCACGTTGCGCGATGCCCCTGTCACTTCGGCCGCCAGGCGCACAGCGGTTTTCAGGGGCAGTTCCTGCAGCAGCAGGCGCAGCACGCGCAGGCTTTCGCCGTTGTTGTCGCTGGCCACGGGCACGGGGTGCAGCAGCACCACAAATTCGCCGCGTGAGCGCTGGGCGCCGCCTTCCAGCCATGCCGTCAAGGTGTGGGCGGGCTGGGTGGTGATTTCCTCGAACTGCTTGGTCAGCTCGCGTGCCAGCGTCACCGGGCGCTCACCCAGCGGCGCCAGCGCGGCGGCCAGTTCTTGGATGCGGTGGGGGGCTTCCAGCAGCACCACGCAGCGGGGCTCTGCGGCCAGTACCTGCACGGCGGCGGCGCGTTCGGCCTGCTTGACGGGCAAGAACCCCGCGAACACAAAGCCGCCTTGCTCTGCACTGTGGGCCACCGCGCCTGCGGCGCTGAGCGCCGTGGTGATGCTGCTGGCGCCGGGCAGGGGGACGGACCGCAGGCCTGCCTCTCGCACGGCCAGTGCCAGGCGGGCGCCAGGGTCGCTTACGCCGGGGGTGCCCGCATCGCTCACATACGCTACGCGCTGGCCTTGCTGCAGGCGCTGCACCACGTTCAGCGCCGCTTCAGCCTCGTTGTGCTGGTGCACGGCCAGCAACTGGTGCGTGCTTTTGTCGATGCCGTAGGCGCGCAGCAGGGCTTGTGTGTGGCGCGTGTCCTCACAGGCCACCGTGTCTGCCAGTTGCAGCACGTGCAGCGCACGCAGGGTGATGTCGGCCAGGTTGCCGATGGGTGTAGCCACGACGTACAGCGCGCCCTGCGGATAATGCTGCGCAGCGGCCGCATCGTGTGCGGCGGCCAGGGCTGTTGCGAAAGATGCGCTCAATGAAATTCCTTGGAAAAAAGCATGTGAAGCCTGCTATGAGGGGCGTTGCAGCGGTGGTGTCAGGCGCCGCCGTGGGCACTACGCGCCAGCGCGGCAATGCGGCCGAAGACCGGGCGCTGGCCTATTTGCAGGCGCAGGGCTTGCAGCTGCTAGAGCGCAATTATCGGACGCCCGGGCGCGGTGGTGGCGAGATCGACCTGGTCATGCGCGAACGCGATGGCACCGTGGTCTTTGTGGAGGTGCGCAGCCGCAGCCGCAGCAGCGGGGCGTTTGGTGGGGCGGCGTCCAGCATTGGTGCCGCCAAGCAGCAGCGCGTGGTGTACGCCGCGCGCCACTACCTGCTGCGCTATGCATCGCCCCCGCCATGCCGGTTTGATGCGGTGCTGCTGGAAGACTCGGTGCAGTGGCTCAAGGCGGCCTTTGATGCGCAGTGAGGTGCCTGTCCGCCTGTTGGGGTTTGCGGGTGGGCGCGCACTGCTTCGCACTGGGGCTGAATGCCCTACCCGTGGCAACCCTTTGCTACAAAAGATGTAACACCCGCCGAGTATCATCGGGCCCTCATGCTTGAGCAACGCATCCAACAACACTTCATCGACAGCGCCGACCTGAAATACCAGGCCGCGCAAGTCTTGAGCCAACCCATTGCCTCCGCCGTTCAGGCCATTCTGGCGTGCGTCACCAGCGGGGGCAAAGTGCTGGCCTGTGGCAACGGCCCATCGGCCGCCGAAGCGCAACAGTTTGCCGCCTTGTGCGTTGCGGGCTTTGAGCGCGACCGGCCCGAGCTGGCTGCCCTCGCCCTCACGACCGACAGCACCTTGCTCACCGCGTCGGCCAGTGCCCCTGACATGTCGTCGCAGCAGTTTGCGCGCCAAGTGCGAGCCCTGGGCCAGGCAGGCGATGTGTTGTTGGCGCTGTCGGTGTCGGGCAACGATGCCAACCTGTTGTCGGCCACCGAGGCCGCGCACGAACGTGACATGACCGTCATCGTGCTGACAGGCCGCACCGGGGGGCGCTTGGCCACCGTGCTGCGCGAAACGGACGTATCGATCTGTGTGCCCCATGACCGTGCTGCGCGCGTGCGTGAGGTGCATGCCTTGGTGCTGCACTGCCTGAGCGACGGTGTGGACGCCCAACTACTTGGTGACCAGGAGATTCCTCTATGAAGCAAACCTTGAACCGCACGCTTTGCACCGTGCTGGCCGCTACCGCGCTGGCCGCAGGCCTGTCGGCATGCGCACCCTTGGTGGTGGGCGGTGCCGTGATGGGCACCATGATGGCGGTGGACCGTCGCACAACGGGCACCCAAGTCGAGGACGAGGGCATTGAGCTGCGCTCGGCCAATCGCCTCAATGAGGCCCTGGGTGACCGTGGCCATGTCAACGTGACCAGCTTCAATCGCCAGGTGCTGCTGACGGGTGAAGTGCCCAGTGCGCAAGACCGCCAGCGGGTGGAGCAGATCGTGCTGGGGGTGGAGAACGTCCGTTCTGTCGTCAATGACCTGGCCGTCATGCCCACCACCAGCCTGGGCCAGCGTTCCAACGACACCTTCATCACCGGCAAGGTGCGCGCCAGCCTGGTGGACGCCAAAGACCTGTCTGCCAACGCCTTCAAGGTGGTGACGGAGCGCAACATCGTCTACATGATGGGCCGTGTCACCCCGCGCGAAGCGCAGCGCGCCACCGAAATTGCGCGCGGCGTGAGCGGTGTGAACAAGGTGGTGCGTGTGTTTGAAACACTCACCGAGGACGAGCTGCGCAACATCGCCCCGGCACCGGTGATTCAGGACGCGCCAGCGCCCTCGTACCCGCGCAACTGACGCAGCGGCTTTATGAAGCCCACAGGCCCCACGCCTTGTGGGCGGCCTGGGCGCTGGGCTGCCGAGCCAGCGCAGGCTTGCTAGGAGTGGCGCCGGCCCAGCAGGGTACGCCGGCACCGCCCCGGGGGTTATTTCAGGCGTTTGATCAGGCTGGACGTATCCCAGCGGTTGCCGCCCATTTTTTGTACATCGGCATAAAACTGGTCCACCAGCGCAGTGACGGGCAGACGTGAACCATTGCGCTTGGCCTCGTCCAGCACCAGCCCCAGGTCCTTGCGCATCCAGTCCACGGCAAAGCCGAAGTCGAACTTGTCGTCCACCATGGTCTTGCCGCGGTTGTCCATTTGCCAGCTTTGCGCGGCGCCTTTGCCAATGACGTCCAGCACCTGCTTCATGTCCAGTCCCGCGTTCTGACCAAAGGCCACGGCCTCAGACAGGCCTTGCACCAGGCCCGCGATGCAAATCTGGTTGACCATCTTGGCCAGTTGCCCGGCGCCGCTGGCGCCCAGCAGCGTGAAGGCGCGCGAGAACGCCATGCCCGTGGGTTGCACGGCCTCAAATGCCGCTGCATCGCCGCCGCACATTACCGTGAGCAGGCCGTTTTGCGCACCGGCTTGGCCGCCGGACACGGGGGCATCTACAAAAGCCAAGCCCAGTGCTTTGGCTGCTGCATACAGCTCACGCGCCACTTCAGCAGATGCCGTGGTGTGGTCCACAAAAATGGCCCCAGGCTGCATGCCTGCAAAGGCGCCATCCGCGCCCAGCGTGACGGAGCGCAGGTCATTGTCGTTACCCACGCAGCAGAACACGATGTCTGCACCCGCCGCAGCCTCGCGCGGGGTTGCTGCATGCTTTGGTGCCCTGGCGCTTGCGTACTCAGCGCACCAAGCTATGGATTTTGTAGCGGTACGGTTGTAAACCGTGACCTCATGCCCAGCCAATGCGAGGTGGCCCGCCATGGGGTAGCCCATCACCCCCAGGCCCAGGAAGGCGACCTTGCGGGAAGGGGTGGCGTCGTAGTTGCGAGGGTTGGTGCTTGGCATGGGCTGGCCCAGGAAAGGAGTGGAAACAAAAACCGACGGAAGCGGGCTGGTGCGAATGTGCGGACTCAAGCCTGTGTTATGACCAAAGCCCTCAAAGAGACCGTCGCGCATGTAGGGGGCGTGATCCCGCCAGTGCCACCGTGGAGCGGGCTTTGCCCGGCCACCGGTGGCGTCCCCCTCCCGAAGGAGAGGGGGAAGGCGCGCAGCGCCTCAGGGGGAGGCTCACACAATTGCGAAATGCTCGGTGCCCGAAGCCAAGTCTGGCGACTTGGCGCGTTGGCTGTTGAGCTTGATTTGCAAGCGCAGGTCGTTCAACGAGTCAGCGTTGCGCAACGCGTCTTCATAGCTGATGACGTTGGCTTCGTACAGGTCAAACAGCGACTGGTCGAAGGTCTGCATGCCCAGGTTGCGGCTCTTCTTCATGATTTCCTTGATCTCAGAGACATCGCCCTTGAAGATCAGGTCAGAAATGAGCGGGGTGTTGAGCATGATTTCCACCGCAGCAGCGCGGCCCTTGCCGTCTTGCTTGGGAATCAGCCGCTGCGACACCATGCCGCGCAAGTTCAGCGACAAGTCCATCAGCAATTGGGCGCGGCGCTCTTCAGGGAAGAAGTTGATGATCCGGTCCAGTGCCTGGTTGGCGCTGTTGGCGTGCAGCGTGGCCAAGCACAAGTGCCCGGTTTCAGCGAAGGCCACAGCATGCTCCATGGTCTCGCGGTCGCGGATTTCGCCCATCAGGATCACATCGGGCGCCTGGCGCAGGGTGTTCTTGAGGGCGGCTTCCCAGCTGTCGGTGTCCAGGCCTACCTCGCGCTGCGTCACCACGCAGTTCTTGTGGGGATGCACGAATTCGACCGGGTCTTCCACCGTGATGATGTGGCCAAACGAGTGCTCATTGCGCCAGTCCACCATCGCGGCCAGCGTGGTGGACTTGCCGGAGCCGGTAGCGCCCACCATGATGCACAAGCCGCGCTTGGCCATCGTCACTTCCTTGAGCACCTGGGGCACCCCCAGGCCGTCAATGGTGGGCAGTGTCAGCGGAATGGTCCGCAGCACCATGCCGACCCGGCCTTGCTGCACAAAGGCATTCACCCGGAAGCGGCCAATGCCCGCAGGCGAAATGGCGAAGTTGCATTCCTTGGTGCGTTCAAAGTCGGCCACCTGCTTGTCGCTCATGATGGCGCGCGCCAAGGTCAGGGTGTGCGTGGGCGTCAAAGGTTGGGGCGATACCTTGGTCACCTTGCCATCGACCTTGATGGCTGGGGGAAACTCCGCAGTGATGAACAAATCGCTGCCGTTGCGGCTGACCATCAACTTGAGCAGGTCATTGATAAATTTACTGGCCTGATCGCGTTCCATCAGAAATCCTCTCTGGCGTCATTGTCAGCCGGATGGCTGTCTTTGTTCTGCGCTGTTTACGTGCGGTTACTTTTGGTTGTCGCTCAAGCGGGCACTGACCACGCGCAAGCGCAATGACAGTTTACGCGCCAACAGCGCCACCAAGCTGGCGGCCAACTGAGGGTCTTGGGACATCATGTCGTCCATGGCTTCGGCGCTCAGCACCGCGATTTCACAATCGGTGAGCGTGGTGCAGGCCGAAAAACGGATGCCGCTATCGAGCAGCGACATCTCGCCCAGGATGTCCCCTGGGCGGGTTTCCGCCAGGCGCAATTGCTCTCCCCAGGGTTGCACGCGGTCCACGGCAATGGTGCCAGTCAACAGCACCACCATGAAGTTGCCGTATTCGTCCTGGCGGATCACGTCGCGGTTGGACGGAATGGCGGCGAATTCAAAAAAGCGTTCCATGCGCTCCACGGCGTCCTTGTCCAGGTGCGCCATGTACTTGTCCTTGGACCACAGGCCTTGCAGCAGCTTGCCACCACGGCTGGTGGGCAGGCGTTTGGCGCCTACCTCTACCGCGCGGGCTTCCCAAGGGACGAGCATGGAGTCATCCACGCCTTGGCCCGCAAAAGCGGTGGAGAACAGCACGGAATCGGTGTTGTCGTCCTTGGGCTTGTTGCCGATGGTTTTTGAACGCAGAAGGCCAAGAATGCCTTTCATAAGATGCTCCGGTCTACAGCACAACGGTGCTGCGATATGTGTCTGTGGGGGCGTGTGTGACGCCGATCAACCAGGGAAGTTCTCGGGGATCTTGGCCTTGGCGCGCGCTTCTGCAGGGCTGATGATGTTGCGGCGCACCAGATCCGTAAGGTTCTGGTCCAGCGTCTGCATGCCCACGCTGTTGCTGGTCTGGATGGTGGAGTACATCTGCGCCACCTTGGCCTCGCGGATCAGGTTGCGGATGGCGCTGGTGCCCAGCATGATTTCGTGGGCGGCCACGCGGCCCGAGCCGTCCTTGGTTTTGCACAGCGTTTGCGAGATCACGGCTTGCAGCGATTCGGAGAGCATTGCACGGACCATTTCCTTTTCTTCGGCGGGGAACACGTCGATGATCCGGTCGATGGTCTTTGCCGCGCTGGACGTGTGCAGCGTGCCGAACACCAAGTGGCCCGTTTCCGCAGCCGTCATGGCCAGGCGGATGGTTTCCAGGTCGCGCATTTCGCCCACCAGAATCGCGTCCGGGTCTTCGCGCAGTGCGGACTTCAGCGCAGCGGCGAACGACAGCGTCATCGGGCCGACTTCACGCTGGTTGATCAGGCACTTCTTGGATTCGTGCACGAACTCGATCGGGTCTTCCACCGTGAGGATGTGGCCGTACTCGGTTTCGTTCAGATAGTTGACCATGGCGGCCAGCGTGGTGGACTTGCCCGAACCCGTGGGACCGGTCACCAGCACCAGACCACGGGGTTTGAGGGCCAGGTCGCCGAAGATCTTGGGGGCGTTCAGCTGCTCCAGCGTCAGGATCTTGCTCGGAATCGTCCGGAACACGGCCGCTGCGCCCCGGTTTTGGTTGAAGGCGTTGACGCGGAAACGGGCCAAGCCTTCGATCTCAAACGAGAAGTCGACCTCCAGGAATTCCTCATATTGCTTGCGCTGGGAATCGCTCATGATGTCGTACACCATGGCGTGCACGGTTTTGTGGTCCAGAGCCTCGACGTTGATGCGCCGCACATCGCCGTGCACCCGGATCATGGGCGGAAGCCCCGCCGACAAGTGCAAGTCGGAGGCCTTGTTCTTGACGCTGAATGCCAGCAATTGGGTAATGTCCACGGGGTTCCCTCTATCGTTTGGTACGCTTGGCGGCCATTATGACCACGATTGCTAACAACCTCCAACAGGTGAACGACCGCATTTCCGAGGCGTGCCGGGCGGCTGGCCGGGCCCGGGAGGAGGTGGCTTTGTTGGCTGTCTCCAAGACCTTCGGCGCCGAGGCCGTGGCCGAGGCCGCCGCTGCCGGGCAGCGGGCTTTCGGCGAAAACTACATCCAGGAGGGCGTGGACAAGATCCTGGCGCTTCGCCAGCAATTGCCATTTGCGCTGCAATGGCACTGCATCGGGCCTGTGCAGAGCAATAAGACCCGGCTGGTGGCTGAGCACTTTGACTGGGTCCACACGGTGGACCGGCTCAAGATCGCCCAGCGCCTATCTGACCAGCGGCCCCAGGACCTGCCTGATTTGAATGTGTGCATTCAGGTGAACGTGGACAGCGGGGAGACCAAGGCCGGGGTTGCGCCCCAGGACGCGCTGGAGTTGGCCTTGGCTGTGGCAAAACTGCCACGTCTGCGGCTGCGCGGGCTGATGAGCATCCCCGATGCCAGTCCTGACTTCGCCGCCCAGAAAGCGGTGCACAGTGCGGCCCGCGCGTTGTTTGACGAAATCCGCAAGGCCCTTGTGGAGGCCGACATCCCTGGAGCGGAGGAGTTTGACACCTTGTCATTGGGCATGACGGCCGACCTGGATGCCGCGATCCAGGCAGGCAGCACCCTGGTGCGTGTTGGCACCGGGGTGTTTGGTGGGCGTACCTACCCCCCTGCTTGACGGGCAGTGGCTACCCCCGCTTCAGTCGGGCAGGGCAAAGCGCGCAACGCAGTCCAGGGCCGATTGCACGTCGGCCTGGCTCACATCCAGATGCGTCACCCAGCGCAGGCGGGTCTGGCCTGCATACAGGCCACTGGTCACCCGTACTTGGTGCTGGGCGAGCCAAGCCGTGAAGGCGGGGGCAATGTCTGGGTGGATGTCTGTGAACAAAATATTGGTTTGCCAGGGCTGCACCGTGATGCGGCCCTGTAGCGCCGGGTGGCTGCGGCCCATCTCCTGCAGCCCTTGGGCCAACTGGTCCAGGTGAGCGTGGTCGTCCGCCAGGCGGCGGACGTGGTGCTGCAGGGCATAGTGCCCCGCCGCTGCCAGCACACCGGCCTGGCGCATGCCGCCACCCAGAATTTTGCGGGTACGGCGTGCCTGGCGGATGAACGCAGCGCTGCCCAGCACCAGTGAGCCCACGGGGGCGCCCAGGCCCTTGCTCAGGCACAGCGATACCGAATCGAAGTGGCTGCACAGCGCGCGCGCTTCTTGGTACACATCGGTGCCATGGCGTGCTGCGTTGGCCGTGGCGGCGTTGAACAAGCGCGCGCCGTCCAGGTGCATCGCCAGCCCCCGGCTGTGGGCCAGTTGGGCCACCTCGGCGATGTAGGCGGGCGGCAGCACCTGGCCGCCAGTCGTGTTCTCCAGCACCACCAGGCGGGTGCGCGCGAAATGCGGGTCGTCGGGCTTGATGGCTGCGGCGATGTCGGCTGTGCGCAGCGTGCCATCGGGCTGCGTCTCGACGGGCTGGGGCTGGATGGAGCCCAGCACCGCCATGCCGCCTGCCTCCCAGCGGTAGGTGTGCCAGCTCTGGCCCACGATGGCCTCGTCACCCCGCTGGCAGTGGCCCCACAGGGCGATCAGGTTGGTTTGCGTGCCCGAGGGGGCGAACAGCGCGGCCTCAAATCCCAGCAACTGCGCTGCATGCTCTTGCAGGGCGTTGACCGAGGGGTCATCGGCAAACACATCGTCGCCCAGCGGGGCTTTGAACATCGCCTCGCGCATGGCGGGCGTGGGTTGGGTGACGGTGTCGCTGCGAAAGTCGGGCATGGCAATCCTGCGGGTAAAAAGGGCATCGTAGCGGCCCATGGCCCACGCTGTGCGGGCGGGTCTTTTGGGCCTGGGCTGCATGCTAAGCTGACCTGCTCGGCCTACCCCGCACCGGGGTGGCGTTCCTGTTGACGGAGAACTTTCATGCCCGGACTGCTGCCAGATATCGATCCCGATGGCTTGCTTGAATTTTCGGTGGTCTACACCGACCGCGCGCTCAACCACATGTCCAAGCGCTTTACCGGCGTGGTGCAGGACATTCTGGGCACGCTCAAAGAGGTCTACCACGCCCACACCGCTGTGCTGGTGCCCGGCAGCGGCACCTTTGGCATGGAGGCCGTGGCGCGCCAGTTTGCCAACAAGGAGAAAGTGCTCATCGTGCGCAATGGCTGGTTCAGCTACCGCTGGACGCAGATTTTTGACGCCGACAAAGGCCTGGGCGGTGGCTCTGTGGTGTGCAAGGCGCGCCAGCAGGGCAGTGGCCCGCAGGCGCCCTGGGCACCATGCCCCGCTGAAGAAGTCGCCGCCACCATCCGCGCTGAAAAGCCCAAGGTGGTGTTCGCGCCCCATGTGGAGACGGCCAGCGGCATCATCCTGTCCGACGACTACATCCGTACCGTGACGGCTGCGGCCCACGATGTGGGCGCGCTGTTCGTGCTGGACTGCGTGGCTTCGGGCGCCATGTGGGTGGACATGCAGGCCACGGGCGTGGATGTGCTCATCAGCGCGCCGCAAAAGGGCTGGAGCGGCTCGCCCTGCTGCGCCATGGTGATGTTGAGTGAACTCGCGCGACAAGCCATCGACGGCACCACGAGCAGCAGCTTTTCGTGCGACCTCAAGAAGTGGATGCAGATCGCCGAGGGCTACGAAAAAGGCCAGCACGCGTACCACACCACCATGCCCACTGATGCGCTGGTGCGCCTGTCCGAAGTGATGACTGAGACGCGCGCCTACGGCTTTGCCAAGGTGCGCGACGAGCAGATCGAGCTGGGCGCCAAGGTGCGCGCGCTGCTTGAATCGCGCGGCTTCCCCAGCGTGGCGGCCGACGGCTTCAAGGCGCCCGGCGTGGTGGTGAGCTACACCACCGACCCCGGCATCCAGAACGGCAAGAAGTTCATGGAAGTGGGCCTGCAGACCGCTGCTGGCGTGCCGCTGCAGTGCGATGAAGGCCCGGACTTCAAGACCTTCCGCGTCGGCCTGTTCGGCCTGGAAAAGTGGCACAACGTGGACCGCACGGTGGGCCACCTTGCCAAGGCGCTGGACCAGATCGCCGTGGCGGCCTGAAGGGCTGGTAGCCACCCCTTCTTGCCCGGATGACCACCGCGCCGGCCCCAGACACCGCAGCGCAGGCCCTGCGCCGCGCCAAGCGGCAAGCGCTGGGCCTGCTGGGGCTGGTGACCGCCGTTTTTATTGCCACCAGCGTGGTCGAGCGGGATTTGCTGCTTAACTGCATCAAAGCCGTTGCGGAGGCCGCCATGGTGGGCGCGCTGGCCGATTGGTTTGCTGTGGTGGCACTGTTCCGCCGCCCGCTGGGGCTGCCCATTCCGCACACCGCGGTCATCGCGCGCAACCAAGCGCGCATCGGCCGCAACCTCGCCACCTTTGTGCGCGACAAGTTTTTGGACGTGCCCTCGCTGGTGGCACTGATCCGCCAGCACGACCCCGCCGAGCGGCTGGCGCAGTGGCTGACGGCGCCGGGCAACGCCGCGCTGCTGGGCCACCAGGCCACGCGTCTGGCGTCGGCCGCGCTGGAGACGGTGCAGGACGCGCAGGTGGAGCGTTTCATCCAGAAGGCGGCGCGCACGTTGATCGGGCAGGTGGATATGTCGCGCGCTCTGGCGGCAGTGCTCGACACGCTCACGCACAACGGCCGCCACCAGGCGCTGCTGGACGAGGTGCTGGAGAAACTCATCGAATTGCTGCAGAACGAGCCAACCCGTGCCTGGGTGGCGCATGCCATCGTGGCCTGGCTCAAGAAGGACCACCCGCGCACCGAAAAGTTATTGCCCAGCGATTGGCTGGGCGACAAGGGCTCGGCCCTGCTCGCCCGCGCGCTGGAGAGCGTGATGGCCGATGTCGCTGCCAACCCGCAGCACGCCCTGCGCGCGCAGTTCGATGCGGCGGTGCAGCGTTTCATCGAGCGCCTGCGGACGGACCCCGACTGGGCACGCAAGGGCGAGGAGATCCGCACCTGGCTGCAGACCGATGCCACGGTGGCGGGCTATGTGCAGACCTTGTGGCTGGACCTGCGCGGGGCGCTGCAGCGCGATCTGGCCGATACCGACTCGGTGCTGGCGCGGCAGGTCTGCAAGCTGGGCTTGTGGTTCGGTGAGTCGTTGGCGGGCGACGCAGCGTTGCGGCAGTCGTTCAATGACCGCCTGGAGCGGTGGGTAGAAGGGCTGGCGCCAGATGTGTCGGCCTTCATCGCCCAGCACATTGAAGACACGGTGCGCCGCTGGGACACCGAAGAGATGACGCGGCTGATCGAGCTGAACATTGGCAAGGACCTGCAGTACATCCGCATCAACGGCACCGTGGTCGGCGGGTTGATCGGGTTGGTGTTGTTCGGGGTGTCGCACGCCAGGGAGGTTTGGGCGGCGGTGTCAGGGGTGTGAAAATGCTATTAAAAATATAGCTACTGGCGCAATTAATACGAGCGCTACCGGCCAAAATGGCTTAAAGATAGGCGGCAAAAAACCTCACAACCACCGAAACACCAACGGCATCAACACCGCCGCCAGCACCACCTGCAGCCCTAACGCCAGCCCCGCATACGCGCCTGCTTCGGCATGCACCTGCAGCGCGTGCGCCGCACCAATGCCGTGCGACGCGGTGCCCAGCGCAAACCCCCGCTGAGCCATGCCCTCCGCATCGCTCGGCAAACGCATCCACCCAAACAGCCAGCGGGCCGACAGCGCACCCACCATGCCCGTCAGTGCGGCAAACACCGCCGCCAGCGCGGGTACGCCGCCGATTTGCGCGGCCACACCCATTGCGACCGGTGCCGTGACGGACTTGGGCGCCAGCGACAGCAGCACATCCCCCGGCAGACCCAGCGCCCAGCCCAGCCCCACGGCACTGGCCGCTGCGGCGCTGCCACCGGCCAGTGACGCCAGCACCAGGCGAGCCCAGCGCGCGCGCAGCGCTGCACGGCGCTGCCACAGGGGCCAGCCCAGTGCCACCACCGCAGGCCCCAGCAAGAAGTGGATGAACTGCGCGCCCGCAAAGTAGGTGGGGTAGGCTGTGCCTGTGGCCAGCAGGAGGGTTGCCAGTGCGGCCACCGACAACATCACAGGGTTGGCCCATGGCGCGTACCCCGCGCGCACCGACAGTGCCTGGGCCAGTACATACACGGACAGGGTTGCCGTCAGCCCAAACAGCGGGGCCGAGGCCAGGTACACCCACAGTTCAACGAAGTTCGGCATGGATCGCCTTGGGTTGCAGCAGGCGCAGCACCAGTGCGGTCACGGCCATGCCGATCCAGGTGGACAGCACGATCACCGCCACAAGCCGCAGGCCGTATTCGCTCAGCAAGGCCAGGTGTGTCATCACCCCCACGCCCACCGGGATGAACAACAGCGACAGGTGGCTGAGCAGGAAGCCCGCAGCCGGGGCCACTGCCGCCTGCACAGGGCCCCAGCGCAAGGCCAACACCAACAGCACCATGCCCACCACGGGGCCGGGCACTGGCAGCTTCAAAAAATGCGAAAGCGCTTCACCCGCTGACTGCATGAGCAGCAGGAAGGCCAAACCTTGCAATGGTTTCATCGGCTTCAAAAACGCGGCAGATCGGGGTGTTTGATTTGCCCCCCGCGCACCAGCATCTTTCCGTACTCCGCACACCGGTGCAGCGTCGGAATCACCTTGCCCGGGTTCAACAACCCTGCCGGGTCGAACGCATGCTTGAGCCCAAACATCTGCGCGTTTTCCTCGCCAGAGAACTGCACGCACATGCTGCTCAGCTTCTCGATGCCCACGCCATGCTCGCCCGTCACCGTGCCGCCCATGGCCACGCTGGTTTCCAGGATGTCGGCGCCAAACAGCTCGCAGCGGCGCAGCTGGTCTGGGTCGTTCGCATCGAACAGGATCAGCGGGTGCAGGTTGCCATCGCCCGCGTGGAACACGTTGGCGCAGCGCAGCTGGTACTTCTTCTCCATCTCGGCAATGGCCAGCAGGATGTCGGCCAGGCGCTTGCGCGGGATGGTCGAGTCCATGCACATGTAATCGGGGCTGATGCGGCCGCTGGCGGGGAAGGCGTTCTTGCGACCGCTCCAAAAGCGCAAGCGCTCTGCCTCGTCCTGGCTGACGGAGATGGCCGTGGCACCTGCGGCGCGCAGCACCTCGCTCATGCGGCCAACTTCTTCTTCCACCTCTTCGGGGGTACCGTCGCTTTCGCACAGCAAAATGGCTTCTGCCGTCAGGTCGTAGCCCGCCTGCACAAAGTCCTCCACGGCGGCGGTCATGGGCTTGTCCATCATCTCCAGCCCGGCGGGGATGATGCCTGCCGCAATCACCGCCGCCACAGCGTCGCCCGCTTTGCGCACATCGTCAAAGCTGGCCATGATGCAGCGCGCCAGCTGGGGTTTGGGGATCAACCGCACGGTCGCCTCGGTGGTTACGGCGAGCATGCCCTCGCTGCCGATCACTGCGGCCAGCAGGTCGTAGCCGGGGGTGTCCAGCGCCTCGCTGCCAAATTCCACGGCTTCGCCCTCGGCGGTGAAACCTTTGACCTTGAGCACGTTGTGTACCGTCAGTCCGTACTTCAGGCAGTGCACGCCGCCCGAGTTCTCGGCCACGTTGCCGCCGATGGTGCAGGCGATCTGGCTGCTGGGGTCGGGCGCGTAATACAGGCCGTAGGGCGCAGCCGCCTCACTGATGGCCAGGTTGCGCACACCGCACTGCACCCGCGCCGTGCGGCTGACCGGGTCCACATCCAGAATGCGGTTGAACTTGGCCAGCGACAGCGTGACACCCGTGGCGTGGGGCATGGCCCCGCCCGACAAGCCCGTGCCCGCACCGCGCGCCACCACGGGCACCTGCAGCGCATGGCAGGTTTTCAACACGGCGGCCACTTGCTCGTACGTTTCGGGCAGGCACACCACCAGGGGGCGCTGTCGGTAGGCGGTCAGGCCATCGCACTCGTAGGGGGTGGTGTCTTCGCTGTGCCAGAGCAGGGCGTGCTGCGGAACCACGGCAGAAAGGGCCTGCACCACGCGGTGCTGCAGCGTCTTCCGTTCTTCAGGGGATAGGGTGGGGTGTGGGGCGGTTTCGGTCATCACCGCCGCACTGTAACGCCCGCGGGGCCGTTTGTGGGGGCGGGACCGGTTGAAGTTTCGTCACATCCAACGTGACAAAAGCGCCAGGCTCAAGTTAAACCACGCATGGGTGGCAATGCAGGCACAAAGGCTGCCGCTGCGGCGCCACACCTCGGCCAGCGCCCAGCCTGGCAGCAGCCACCACAGGCAGTGCCAGCCATGGGCCGGGGCGTGGGCTGCGGCAAACACTATTGTTGTCAGTACGGTAGCGCCGTGCGCCGCCGCCCAGCGCCGCACCGCTGCCCGCAATGCGGCTGAGCGGGGCCAGAATCTGCTGCGCAGTGGAGGGCGCCACCGCTGCAGCCCCTCGTGCAGGCTGCTCTGTACCAGCGGGCGAAAAACAGACTCTTCCAGCACGGGGGCAGCCAGCAGAACCCATAACCATGCCCACGTACCCGCAGGGCGCAGCCCCATGCCCAGCCAGTGCTGTGCGATCCATGCCATGGCCACCGCAGCAACCCACAACCCCGCCAGAAAGACCAGCAGCCGGGTGGGGTGAGGGCGTGCTTGTCGCCCGGCGCGCAGTGGCTGCGTCAAGGCGTTCAGGGGCGCAGGTGAGTCAGGCTCATGGCATTCCAGGTCGCGCTTCTGGTCGGGGCGGGGCTCTCAGTGAATGTCAGCCGCGATCTACCTTACGCAGACGACGGCGCAGTGCGGCACCTGCCAGGGCCAGACCCAGCAGTGCCAGCAATGAAGCGTCGCGCCCGTCAGGGTTGACCGTGCAGCCGCCGCCGCTGTCATCACTGCCTGGGGTGGGCGTTGGCGTGGGGGGGGGTGTCGGTGCGCCGCCTGTGCCCAGCACGCCCGTGGCCGTGGCCTCCAGCGTGAAGGAGAGTTCCGCCTCACGCTGGAACGCCTCCACGGGCGTCTCTTCAGCGCGGGCACCCTTGACCAAGGCACCCAGGCTGGCGATCACGGCGGCCCCGTCGTTGTTGGCTTCCACAATCGCGTAGTACTCGCCTGCCTTGAGCTTGTCCTTGAGCGATACAGCGTATTCCCCGTCGCCCGCACGCAGGTCCGGGGCCGCGCCGTCATCGCGCATCACTAGGTTTTCCAGAACGGCCTGACCATCTTCGTTGTACACAGTGGCTCGCACCGTAGCGCCCTTGATGCGTTTGTCAGAGGCCAGCGTGGCCCGCAGGGTCGGGGCTGTGTTGACGGTGGCCAGCACGCCACCGGTGACCTCGCCATTCAGGGCCAGACGCGATGCACTGCTCACGTCCACGCTCAGCCCATCCACCATGGCGGCGTTGCTGGTCGCCTTCAGCGTCCACACACCATTGCGGCCCGACGCCTCAGTGCCGATGGTGACCAGGAACACGCCTTCTGCGGCGTCCAGTTCCATGTCAATGCCTGCCGGGGCATTGGCGGGGGTAAAGACGCGGCCATTGGGCGCGGTCAGGCTGAAGCTCAGCTTCTTGGCATCGGCTGGGTCAAAGTAGCTTTCGACGTCCACCGCGCCGTCCAGCGCAGCGCTGGCGATGCGGAACTGGGTGCTGAAGCTGCCATTGGCTGCGAGCGCATCCGAGCCATCCAGACGCACGGATGCGACGGCCTTGGCATGCACTTCGTTCAGTGCGCGGGTCACGTCCTTGGCGGCTTCCGCGCCGTTGCGGGCAGAGTTGTAGGCACCGCCTGTGAGCTGGGCCAGTTGCGTCAGGTTCACCGAAGCACCTGCCTTGGACTGGAGCACGGCCGTCTTGGCGCGTATGGCGCGGGCTTCTGCGCTACCCCCCGTCAAGCCCAGGGGGCTGACGGCGATGCGGGCAGTTTTGGCGGTGGACGCCGCTTCTGCAGGCACCTGGGCCTCGGAGCCGGTGAGCAGGTGCAGGGTGGCGGGGTCGCCCGCCTGGCGCGCTGCACCAATCAACTCATAGGCCTTGGTAAAGGCTGTCAGCGCGTTGAACGCGCCCGTTGTGTCGGCCTGGATGGCATCCAGTGCGGCTGTCAGAGTCTGCTTGCCTGCTGCATCCGCCGTGGTGAACGCCGCTACGGGTTCACTGCCCGTGGCGGGAGACGCCACGATGGCGAACTGGGTGTTGGCTGCAGCCTGCCCGATCAGCGTTTTGGCTGCTTGCATCAGGTCAGCCAGGCGGGCTGCGGGCAGCGTGCGGTCCACCACGATCACGTCGCGGAACACCGGCGCTGGTGCAAAGATCAGCTTCAGGTCTGCATCAAACCCGGTGGTGGGGCGTGTCAGGTTCAGGGTCTTTGGATCAACGCCACGGAAGGCCTCGAAGAACGTGCGTCCCTGGCCACGGGCGACTTCAGGGTCCTGCTCGGGTGGTCTGGTCAGCATCTCCCAGGCACTGCCGCCAGTGCCATCACTTTGTGTGGCCATCATGCGGGCCTGGGCGGTTTTGCGCTCAGCGGGGTTGGTGTAGTCGGCGGGGGTCGATAGCGACACGAACTCCAGGTGGTTGTTCATGGCCGTGTTCTTGGGCGTGTCTTCGCCAGAGGGGCTGCCTGGGTCGCTGGGCTTGAGGGCGGCACCGGCCTCCACATACTCGTCGTACAGGCCGTAGGTGTAGTGGCCCAGTTCGTGGTTGATCACCTTGCCCAGGGCATCCACGCTTTCAAAAGCGCCGCTGTAGGCCAGGTAGTTGTAGGAAGTCTGTCCCCGAGTGCCCCAGCCGGAGATGTTGGCCGCTGAGCGGTCGGACTTGTTGATCATCCGGATGTCGACGTTGTTGCCGAACTGTCCATTCTTGTAGATGAACACGTTGCCCAGGCGGTGTCGGCCTTCCGTGGCGGTGAACTTGCTGCGGGCGACGGTACGGATCACCTGGGTGATGTAGGCGCGGTCCAGCAACTGTCCGGGGTTGTCCTGCTGTGTGGGCGGGCTGTCGTAGTCCCAGTCCACGTTCACCACGTAATCGATGATGTTCACATCACGCACGGCGGTGAGCGGGTGGTTGGCTGCCTGGGCGGCCATGTAAGGCTGAATGGCCAGGGTGGCAGCCAGCGCTGCGGCCACGACGCGCTTCAGTGTGGGGCGCTGCAGGCCCGGGGTCTTGCTCTTCATCTTCGAACTCCTTGCGGTCAATACACGGAAGGAGGGCGCTGCAGAGCAGCGTGTGTGCCAGCGCTTGGTGTCTGCGGCTGTGCTTTTTGGCACTTTGATTTCCCTCTCCAGCGCGGAGTATCTGCAGGCAAAAAGCAAAGGCAACAAAAAATTGCGCAGGTGCACGCAAGCCCTTTTTCTGTGCTGGAACAAAGAGCCATGTCCCATGGCGAAGCGGGTTGATGCGGGCGACGCGAGGCGATGCAGGGCTATTCCATTTCCAAATCATTCCTGACTAGGCGCGAAGCCGCAGACAGTGCTCAAGCACGGCAAGGCAAAGCAACAACGTCAGGGGTGATTTAGAAATGGAATTAGAGGGTGCCCTTGAGCCACTGCGCAAAGGCTGAACATTCCCAGCGCTCCATGGCGCCGGCGCGCCAGCACAGGTAGTGGGCGTGGGGGCTGTGGGCTTCGATGGGAAACAGTCGCACCAGCGTGCCATGCTCCAGCCAGGGCGCGCCCAGTTTCAGGCGCACCAGGGCCACGCCCATGCCGGCTGCGGCGGCATCGCACATCAGTCCAATGTCGTTGAATTGCGAGCCCTCGTTGGGCTCGGCCCAGTCAAGCTGGCTCACGGCAAACCAGGTGCGCCAGGGCTCCAAGGGACTGCGCAGCAGGGGCAGGCCTTCCAGGTCTTCTGGGCGTTCAAACGGGCCGTGTTCGCGCACGAATGCGGGGGATGCCAAAGGTGTCACCACATCCCTCGCCAGCTCGACATGCTCCACATCGGCGTAGTGGCCGGGGCCAAAGCGCACCATCAGGTCGGCATCCTCGGCCACCACATCCAGCAGCGGTATGGACACCTGCAGGGCCAGGTCGATTTCCGGGTAGGCCTCGGTGAATTGGCGCAGGCGTGGGATGAGGATGGTGCGCGCAAACGTGGGCGTGACGGCCAGCTTCAGGCGCCTGCGCCCTGGCGCAGTGGCTTCCCCCGGAAAGCGCGCCAGCGCCCCCAGCCCTTCGCGCACATGGGCCAGGTAGGCACTGCCCTCGGTAGTGAGCGAAAAATCCGCCCGCCCAAACAGCCGCACACCCAGGATCTGCTCCAGTTGCTTGACGCGGTGGCTCACGGCGCTGGGCGTAACACACAGCTCGTCGGCGGTCTGCGTCACGCTGCGCAGCCTAGCCAGGGCCTCAAACGTCAGCAGGCACTGGATGGGGGGAATGCGCCTTGCGGCGCTGCTGAGCAAGGAGGCCGCAGCGGTGGTCGCCACTTCAATGCACCCATCAAGCCCGCAAAGGCTTTATCGGAACACCACCGTCTTGTGGCCGTTGAGCAGCACGCGGTGCTCGCTGTGCCACTTGACGGCGCGGGCCAGCACCTGGCTTTCGGTGTCACGGCCGCGCGATGTGAGGTCTTCCACGGTGTCGGTGTGGTCGGCGCGGGCCACGTCCTGCTCGATGATGGGGCCTTCGTCCAGGTCGGCCGTCACATAGTGGGCCGTGGCGCCAATCAGCTTCACCCCCCGGTCATGGGCCTGGTAGTAAGGCTTGGCACCCTTGAAGCTGGGCAGGAAGCTGTGGTGGATGTTGATGGCACGGCCTGCCAGTTTGCGGCACAGGTCGTCGCTGAGCACCTGCATGTAGCGCGCCAGCACCACCAGCTCAGCGCCTTCGGCTTCGATGATCTCGAACTGCTTGGCTTCAGCCTGGGCCTTGGTGGCCGCAGTGACGGGGATGTGGTGGAACGGCACGTTGTAGCTGGCCGCCAATTGATAGAACTCGCGGTGGTTGCTGATGATGGCGCGGATGTCCACGGGCAGCAGGCCGGACTTCCAGCGGAACAGCAGGTCGTTCAGGCAATGGCCTTCTTTGCTGACCAGCAGCACGGTCTTCATGGGCTCGGCCGTGGTGTGCAGGCTCCAGCGCATCTCGAAGGGCTCGGCAAAGGTGGCCAGGCGCGCCTTCAGTGTGGCGTGGTCATGCTGGTCGCAGGCGAACTGCACGCGCATGAAAAACAGGCCCGTGGCGTTGTCGTTGTACTGGGCGGCTTCTTCAATGTTGCCGCCGTGCTCCATCAGAAAACCGGAGACAGCATGCACCAGCCCCAGTCGGTCGGGGCAAGACAGGGTGAGGATATAGGCTTGGGTCATAGGCGCCACATTGTCGCAGCACCGGCGGTGGCTTGGCGCTGCGGGGCTACTTTGGCGGGCTCTTTGGCCTGTGTTTGGATGCCAAGGTGGCGTTATTCCAGCTGCTTGCGCAGCGCCTCGCAGTGGTCGGGCGCATCCCGCCAGGGTGAGGTCCAGACCAGGTCTGCGTCTGCCGGGACGAGGCGGCCCACGGCGTCGGCCGTGGCTTGTTGGCTGTGGGAGGGCTGGGCCTCTTGGGTTTCGCGGGACGCTCCTTTGGGCGCGGGGGCTTTTTGCTGCAGCGCCACCACGATGCGAACGGTCAGGTCTTTGGGCAAATGAACCGGCACCCCAGCGGTGCGCAGCGTGTGGCCTGCGCCAGTGATCAGCAAGGCGGTGGTACCTGGGCTGCGTTGGGCTTCTGCCAGGGTCTGGGCCATGGCCTTGTCGCGCGCGATCTGGATGCGTGCCATGCCCGGCACCTGGGCTTGCGCCAGCAAGTGGCAGTGCCCCTCGCGGATGGCTTCGCGCTGCCGCTCCAGGGCCTCGGGGCGCAGGGCCTGGTCCAGGCCCTGGTCGCGCATGGCGCTGCGGGCCTGGCTGCGGGGCAGGTTGCCCCCCAGCACGGGCACTCCGGCGCGCACGGCTTCCATGATGGCGGGGCTGTACTGCGCCCAGGGCCAAGCCGCCTCTTGCCACTGCAGGGCGCTTTGCACCTGGGCGGGGGTGGCTGACGTGGGCAGTGCGGCCGTGCTGGTGCCGCGCTCGGCCATTTCCAGCACCACCGCGCCCAGCTGGTTGCGGATGGCCAGCCATTTCACGGCTTCGTGCTGCATGCGCTGGTGCTCCGGGTCGTCGTGCTGCTCACCCAGGAGCAGCACATCGGCGGGCAGCACGGTGCGCAGCACCAGGGGCCATTGCGTGCCGGTGGCGCTGGGGGGGCGGTGGGCGCAGCCGGCCAAACTGGCACCTATCACCACGGCACCCAGGGCGCGGCGCAGCAGAGGGAGGGCGGACGAAGAATGGGGGCGTGAGCGGGAAAACAGTGAACGCATGCGCAAATGCTACGCGGTTGTTTCTTGACTTGGGTCAAGAGTCCCCAAGGGGGCATGCTTACACTGCGGCGATGCGAACCTCTCCATCCTTGACCGCAAAGCTGCTGGCGCTGGGGGCCGGCTTCTTGTTGGTGGCCCTGGGCTCCATAGGCCTCACCCTGTGGGTGACCTGGAAACTGGAGGGCGGTGCCGCCGCAGTGAACGAGGCGGGGCGCCTGCGCATGAACATGCTGCGCATGGTGCTGGTGCTGCAGACGGAACCCGTGCAAGCCGTGCAACAGCGCGCCAAAGAGTTTGACGCCAGCCTGGAGCTGCTGCGCACCGGTGACCCGGCCCGCCCTTTGTTTGTGCCCTGGGGCGACGAGACGCGCCCCAGGTTTGAGGCCATCCGCACGGAATGGACCAGCCTGCACCGCCAGTGGACGCAGGAGCCCCGCCCGGACCGGGTGCAGGCGCTGGCGCAGGCCGACCACTTTGTGGCACAGGTGGACCAGTTTGTGGAGACCATCGAGGTACAAATTTCAGGGTGGACGGCTGCTCTGCATTTGTTTCAGCTGTGCATGATGGCACTGGCGATAGCGGCGGCCGTGACCTTCATGGCGGTGAGTTACCTGCTGGTGATCAACCCGGTAGCACGGCTGCAAAATGCCCAGGCCCGCTTGCGCCAGGGGGATCTGGGCGCGCGACTACCCATCGAGTCCGATGACGAATTCGGCCAGCTGTCTGCGGGGTTCAACCTCATGGCCCACGCGCTGCAGGCCTCGCACGAGGGGCTGGAGCAAAAAGTGCAAGAAAAGACGGCCAGCATTGCCGTGCAAAACCAGCGGCTGGCCGCGTTGTACGAGGTCAGCGCACTGGCCTCGGATGCTGGCAGCCTGCAGGCGTTGGCCAACGGCTTTGTGCGCCAGATCCGGCGCGTGGCCGGGGCCGATGCGGTGGCCGTGCGCTGGTCGGACGAAGCCAACGAGCGCTATGTGCTGCTGGCCAACGATGGGCTGCCCAAAGCCATGGCCGAGCAAGAGCATTGCCTGCACACCGGCGCTTGCCACTGCGGCCAGCCACAGGAAAAAGCGCGCACCCGCGTCATCCCCATCACACCCACATCGGCCGTCGCTTTGCCCCACTGCCGCGAGGCCGGGTTTGAGACCATGGTCACCATCCCCGTGCAAATGCAGCAGCGCGTGCTGGGCGAGGTGGACCTGTTCTTTCGCTCCCCGGTGGTGCTGAACGACGAGCTGCGCGAGTTGCTGGAGGCCATGACGCGCCACCTGGCCAGCGCCATGGAAGGCCTGCGTGCCACGGCCCTGGAGCGCGAGGCCGCTGTGGCGCAAGAGCGCAGCATGATTGCGCGCGAACTGCACGACTCCATCGCCCAGTCGCTGGCTTTCCTGAAAATACAGACCCAGCTGCTGCGCGATGCGGTGACCAAGGGCGACACCACCAAGCGCGATCGCAGCATTGACGAGCTGGATGTGGGCGTGCGCGAGTGCTACAGCGACGTGCGTGAGCTGCTGGTGCACTTTCGCACCCGCACCAGCGAGGAGGACATTGAAACCGCGCTGCGTGCCACGCTGTCCAAGTTTGAGCACCAGACGGGCATGGCTGCCACGCTCGCCATGTCGGGCCACGGCCTGCCGCTGCCGCCCGATGTGCAGATCCAGGTGCTGCACATGGTGCAGGAAGCCTTGTCCAACGTGCGCAAGCATGCCAACGCCAGCCGGGTGGCATTGCGCGTGGAGCGCCACCCCCGCTGGCGCTTTGAAGTGCAGGACGACGGCATCGGCTTTGAAGCCGCGCAGGTGCCGCCCGATTCGGTGCATGTGGGGTTGGGCATCATGCGCGAGCGCGCACAGCGCATCGGTGCCGTGGTGCAAGTACATTCACAGGCTGGCCAGGGCACGCGCGTGTGCATTGAGCTGCCCAGCAGCCCGCGCCCACCCGCCCCAGTGGCGACGCCTGCCCCGGCATTGGTGCCCGCTGCGCCCGCTGTACACCAGGAGCTTTTGACGTGACCCTTGCCGCTGCTGACCGCCCCTTGACCCTGTTTGTGGTGGACGATCACACCCTGTTTCGCCGGGGCCTGATTGCCTTGTTGGGGCAGGATGCGGGGCTGGAGGTGGTGGGGGAAGCGGGCGATGCGGCCGAAGCCCTGCGCCTGGTGCCGCGCCTGCAGCCCGACGTGATCCTGCTGGACAACCACCTGCCTGGCGTGATGGGCGTGGACGCCATTCGCGGCCTGCGCGAGGTGTCCCCGCACTCGCGGGTGCTCATGCTCACTGTCAGCGAGGATTCGCAGGACCTCGCCACCGCCCTGCGCAATGGCGCGCAAGGCTATCTGCTCAAGACCATCGATGGCGACCTGCTGGCGCAGGCCATCCGCCGCGCAGCGCGCGGTGAGCCCGTGGTCAGCCCCGAACTCATGGGCAAGCTGGTTGCTGCCTTTCAGGCCCAGGGCGCTCCTGTGATGGATGCGGCGCCGCGCACCGCCGTGACTGAAGCGCCGCCGGCTGTCGGCGAGGAGACTGGTTCGCCCTTGTCCCCCCGCGAGGAGGATGTTCTGCGTGAAATCGCCCGCGGCCTGAGCAACAAGGAAATTGCCCGCGCCCTCGACATCGCCGAGACCACGGTCAAGATCCATGTGCAACACATCCTGCGCAAGCTGGGGTTGACCTCACGCGTGCAGGCAGCGGTGTATGCCTCAGACCGGCAGCGTGCCGACTACTGAAAATAGGTTCTGAGGCCTGCGCTCCAGGCCTTGTTTTGTTTGCAATTGAATTGATAGCGGCCTGCGCTTCCTTGACGGGAGTTGCAGGCTTTTTTGTTTTGCAAATCCCGTGGATAAAGCGCTAGCTGCTATCGTTTTTGATGTTGTGGGTGTGTCTTGTCTTTGGGCATAGTCCTTTCGGACGATGCCGCCCGGCGCGGCGATAGTTCTTCTGCCGTCCTCCGGCTGGTCTAGCGAAGGATGTGCAAAGCAGGCTTGTCGCGCGACCATTCCTCTCATACCCAAAGAGAGGAATCGCGCCATGGCACAAGCCAATTTGCCCACGGGCAACAGCCCCCAGCGCACCCGTCAAGCCTGGTCGGTACTGATCGTTAGTACCTTTGCCTTCACGGTCTGCTTCATGGTCTGGATGATGTTCGGCGTCATCGGGATCCCCATCAAAAAGATGCTCAACCTGAACTCCACGCAGTTCGGGTTGCTCATGTCCATGCCCGTGCTCACGGGCTCGTTGGTGCGGGTGCCGCTGGGCATCTGGACCGACAAGTTCGGCGGCCGCATCGTGATGGCCGCTGTGATGGCCACCACCGTGCCCGCCATCTGGATGATGAGCTACGCCACCGAATACTGGCACTTCCTCACCATCGGCCTGTTCGTGGGCTTGGCGGGGGGCTCGTTCTCTGTGGGCACGCCGTATGTAGCGCGCTGGTTCCCCAGGGAGCGTCAGGGCACGGCCATGGGCGTGTACGGCGCGGGCAACTCGGGTGCGGCCGTCAACAAGTTTGTGGCCCCGGTGCTGCTGGTGGCCTTTGGCTGGACCATGGTGCCGCAGGTGTACGCGGCCATCATGCTGGGCACCCTGGTGCTGTTCTTGTGCTTCAGCTACAGCGACCCGGCCCACCTGGTGCCCAGCAACGTCAAGTTCACCGACCAGCTCAAGGCGCTGAAGGACCCCAAGGTGCTCAAGTACTGCCAGTACTACAGCATCGTGTTCGGCGGCTACGTGGCGCTGTCGCTGTGGATGGTGCAGTACTACGTGGGCGAGTTCGGCCTGGACATTCGTGTGGCGGCACTGCTGGCCGCCTGCTTTTCGCTGCCCGGCGGCGTTCTGCGCGCCATCGGCGGCATGCTGAGCGACAAGTACGGCGCCCACAGCGTGACCTGGTGGGTGATGTGGGTGAGCTGGATCTGCCTGTTCCTGCTGAGCTATCCGCAGACCGACTTCACCATCCTCACCGTCAACGGCGCCAAGACCTTCCACCTGGGTCTGAATGTGTATGTGTTCACCGGTCTCATGTTCCTGCTGGGCATCTGCTGGGCCTTTGGCAAGGCCAGCGTCTTCAAGTACATCAGCGACGACTACCCGCAAAACATCGGCGCCATCAGCGGCATCGTGGGTCTGGCCGGTGGCATGGGCGGCTTCATCCTGCCCATTCTGTTTGGCGCGCTGATGGACCTCACGGGCATCCGCTCCAGCGCTTTCATGTTGATGTACGGCGTGGTGTGGGTCTCCCTCATCTGGATGTACTTCACCGAAGTGCGCAACACCCGCGTCATGGGCGCACAAGGTGCCGCCCAAGCCGGTAACCGCTGATTTTTCTAGGAACCTCACCATGTCTGCCACCACCACCAGCGGGCGCCAGGGGCGTCTGCTCACCCTCTGGACACCCGAGGACAAGAATTTCTGGGAGCGCGAAGGCGAAGCCGTCGCCAAGCTCAACCTGTGGATCTCGGTGCCCGCGCTGTTCTTGGCCTTTGCCATCTGGCAGGTCTGGAGCGTGGTCGCCGTGAGCCTGCCGGGCCTCGGGTTCAAGTATTCGACCAACCAGCTGTTCTGGCTGGCCGCAGCGCCCGCGCTCTCGGGCGCCACGCTGCGCATCTTCTACTCGTTCATGGTGCCGCTGGTCGGTGGCCGCCGCTGGACGGCGATCTCCACCGCTTCTCTGCTGATCCCCGCCATCGGCATCGGCTTTGCGGTGCAGGACAACACCACGGCCTACCCCACCATGCTCATCCTGGCGCTGCTGTGCGGCCTGGGCGGCGGCAACTTCAGCTCTAGCATGGCCAACATCAGCTTCTTCTTCCCGAAGGAGCGCAAGGGCTCGGCGCTGGGCGTGAATGCCGGCCTGGGTAACCTGGGCGTGTCGGTGGTGCAGTTCCTGAGCCCGCTGGTCGTCACAGCCGGCATCTTCGGTATCTTTGGTGGCGAAGGCCAGACCATTGTGAAGAACGGCCAGACCGTGCAGGTCTGGACGCAGAACGCCGCCTTCATCTGGGTGCCATGGATCGCAGTCACCGCGCTGGCCGCCTGGTTTGGCATGAACGATATTGCCGACGCGCGCGCCTCGTTCGCTGCGCAGGCCGCCATCTTCAAGCGCAAGCACAACTGGCTGATGTGCGTGCTGTACCTGGGCACCTTCGGCTCGTTCATTGGCTATGCCGCAGGCTTCCCGCTGCTCATCAAGAGCCAGTTTCCCAACATCAACCCCCTGGCCTATGCCTGGTTGGGCCCGCTGGTGGGCGCTGTGATTCGCCCCTTTGGTGGCTGGCTGGCAGACAAGCTCGGCGGCGCACGCGTCACGCTGTGGAACTTCATCGTCATGGCCATCGCCGTGATGGGCGTCACGGTGTTCCTGCCATCCGCAGGCAACGAAGGGCAGTTCTCTGGCTTCTTCGTGTGCTTCCTGGTGCTGTTCCTCACCACCGGCATTGGCAATGGTTCCACCTTCCGCATGATCCCTGTGATCTTCCTGACCGAGGCCCTGCGCGGCGTGGACAAGCACGACCCTGCTGCCCTGGCCCAGGCCAACAAGGAAGGCAACACCCTGGGTGCCGCCACGCTCGGCTTCACGGCCGCCATGGCCGCCTACGGCGGGTTCTTCATTCCCAAGAGCTATGGCAGCTCCATCGCCCTGACGGGCACCCCCAATGCCGCGCTGTGGTGCTTTGCAGTCTTCTATGCCGTCTGCATCGTCGTCACCTGGTGGTACTACGCGCGCAAGAACGCCGAGATGCCTTGCTGATGGCCGCCTGAGCCGTCCGCACACCCCCTATAGAACAAGGAGCCCCCGATGAGCCATTTTCTGGATCGCCTCACGTACTTCTCGCAGCCCCGCGAGACCTTCGCCCAAGGCCACGGCGAAACCAACGGCGAAGACCGTACCTGGGAAGACGCCTACCGCGACCGCTGGGCGCACGACAAGATCGTGCGCTCCACCCACGGCGTGAACTGCACGGGCTCCTGCTCGTGGAAGATTTACGTCAAGGGCGGCATCGTGACCTGGGAAACCCAGCAGACCGACTACCCCCGCACCCGGCCCGACCTGCCCAACCACGAACCCCGTGGCTGCGCACGCGGCGCCAGCTACAGCTGGTACCTGTACAGCGCCAACCGCGTGAAGTACCCCATGGTGCGCGGCCGCCTGCTCAAGCACTGGCGCGCCGCCATCGCCCTGGCCAAGAGCCCGGTGGACGCCTGGGCCAGCATCGTCGAGAACGATGCCTCCAAGCGCGAATGGCAAAAGCAGCGCGGCCTGGGCGGCTTTGTGCGCAGCACCTGGGAAGAAGTCAACCAGATGATCGCTGCGGCCAATGTCTACACGATCAAGAAGCACGGTCCTGACCGCATCATCGGCTTCTCGCCCATCCCGGCGATGTCGATGATTTCGTACGCCGCTGGCAGCCGCTACCTGAGCCTGATCGGCGGCGTGTGCATGAGTTTTTACGACTGGTACTGCGACCTGCCTCCCAGCAGCCCGCAGACCTGGGGCGAGCAGACCGACGTGCCCGAATCGGCCGACTGGTACAACAGCTCGTACATCATTGCCTGGGGCTCCAACGTGCCCCAGACGCGCACGCCTGACGCCCACTTTTTGACAGAGGTGCGCTACAAGGGCACCAAGGTCGTTTCCATCACGCCCGACTATTCCGAAGTGGCCAAGCTGGGCGACCTGTGGATGCACCCCAAGCAGGGCACCGACGCTGCCGTTGCCATGGCCATGGGCCACGTCATCCTCAAGGAGTTCTACTTCAAGGACGGCGGCAAGGGCCGCAGCACCTACTTCGATGACTACGCGCGCCGCTACACCGATCTGCCGCTCTTGGTGGTGCTCAAGGAAAAGACACTGCCCGATGGCCGCACGGTGATGGTGCCCGACCGCTATGTGCGCGCCAGCGACTTCCCCGGCCAGCTTGACCAGTCCAACAACCCCGACTGGAAGACCGTGGGCTACGACGAGCTGGGCCAGGTCACGCTGCCCAACGGCTCCATTGGTTTCCGCTGGGGTGCCGATGGCCGCGCCGACCAGGGCCTTTGGAACCTGGAGAACAAGGAAGCCCGCACGGGCAACACCGTCAAGCTTAAGCTGTCGGTGATCGAAGATGGCGAGCAGGCCCACGACATTGCCGATGTCGCTTTCCCGTACTTTGGCGGAGTGGCAACGCCCAACTTCACGGCCAACGAACAAGGTGGCGACGTGATGGTGCGCCGCGTGCCGGTGTCCCACCTGGAGCTGGCCGGGCACGAAGCCCAAGGCAAGGTGATGGTCGCCACCGTGTTCGACCTGTTGGCGGGCAACTATGGCATTGACCGGGGCCTGCCCGGTGAAGAGCCCGGCGGCAGCTACGACGCCGACCGCCCTTACACCCCTGCCTGGCAGGAAAAGATCACGGGCGTGCCGCGCGACCAGATCATCACCGTGGCGCGCCAGTTCGCCGACAACGCCGACAAGACGCATGGCAAGTCCATGGTCATCATCGGCGCGGCGATGAACCACTGGTACCACTGCGACATGAACTACCGCGGCATCATCAACATGCTGATGCTGTGCGGCTGTATTGGCCAGAGCGGTGGCGGCTGGGCGCACTATGTGGGCCAGGAAAAGCTGCGGCCCCAGACCGGCTGGACGGCACTGGCCTTTGCGCTGGACTGGATCCGCCCGCCCCGCCAGATGAACAGCACGAGCTTCTTCTACGCCCACACCGACCAGTGGCGCTACGAGAAGCTGGGCATGGAAGAGGTCCTCTCGCCGCTGGCCGACAAGAAGGCTTACCACGGCGCGCAGATCGACTACAACGTGCGCGCCGAGCGCATGGGCTGGCTGCCATCGGCCCCCCAGCTCAAGACCAACCCGATGCAGGTGGCCAAAGATGCTGCGGCGAAGGGCATGGATGCCAAGGACTACGTCGTCAAGTCGCTCAAGGACGGCAGCCTCGCGATGAGCTGCGAGGACCCGGACCATCCCGACAACTGGCCGCGCAACATGTTTGTGTGGCGCTCCAACATCCTAGGCAGTTCGGGCAAGGGGCATGAATACTTCCTCAAGCACCTGCTGGGCACCACCCACGGCGTGCAGGGCAAGGATTTGGGCAAAGACGAAGCCAAGCCCGAAGAAGTGCAGTGGCACACCAACGCACCTGAAGGAAAGCTGGACCTGCTGGTCACGCTCGACTTCCGCATGAGCACCACCTGCCTGTACTCCGACATCGTGTTGCCCACGGCCACCTGGTATGAGAAGAACGACCTCAACACCAGCGACATGCACCCCTTCATCCATCCGCTGTCCACAGCGGTGGACCCTGCCTGGCAGGCCAAGAGCGACTGGGAGATCTACAAGGGTTTCGCCAAGGCCGTGAGCGAGGTCAGCGTGGGCCATCTGGGCGTCGAGAAGGACGTGGTGCTCACGCCCATCATGCACGACACCCCCGGTGAAATGGCCCAGCCTTATGGCGTGCGCGACTGGAAGAAGGGCGAGTGCGAACTCATCCCCGGCAAGACCGCGCCGCAGGTCACCGTGGTCGAGCGCGACTACCCCAACCTGTACAAGCGCTTCACCGCCCTGGGCCCCTTGATGGACAAGGCCGGCAACGGCGGCAAGGGCATCGGCTGGAACACGCAGACCGAAGTCGGCCAGCTGGGCGACCTGAACGGCCGCGTGAAGGAAGAGGGCGTGACGCAGGGCATGCCCCGCATCGTGACCGACATTGACGCCACCGAAGTGGTGATGATGCTGGCCCCCGAAACCAATGGCCACGTAGCCTGCAAGGCCTGGGAAGCCCTGGGCAAGCAGACCGGGCGCGACCATGTGCACCTGGCGCTGCACCGCGAGGACGAGAAGATCCGCTTCCGCGACATCCAGGCGCAGCCGCGCAAGATCATCAGCTCACCCACCTGGTCCGGACTGGAAAGCGAGAAGGTCAGCTACAACGCGGGCTACACCAATGTGCACGAGTACATCCCATGGCGCACCCTCACGGGCCGCCAGCAGTTCTATCAGGACCACCCGTGGATGCGTGACTTCGGCGAAGGCTTTGTGAGCTACCGCCCACCGGTGCACCTGAAGACGCTGCACGAAGTCGAAGGCAAGAAGCCCAATGGCAACAAAGAGATCCAGCTGAACTTCATCACGCCGCACCAGAAGTGGGGCATCCACAGCACGTACAGCGACAACCTGATGATGCTCACGCTGAACCGGGGGGGCTCGGTGGTGTGGCTGAGCGAAGACGACGCCAAGGTCGCTGGCATCGTGGACAACGACTGGGTTGAACTCTTCAACGCCAACGGCGCCATTGCGGCCCGCGCGGTGGTGAGCCAGCGTGTGAACCCCGGCATGGTGATGATGTACCACTCGCAAGAGAAGATCATCAACACCCCCGGCTCCGAGATCACCGGCACCCGTGGCGGTATCCACAACTCGGTCACGCGCATCGTGCTCAAGCCCACCCACATGATTGGTGGCTACGCACAGTACAGCTACGGCTTCAACTACTACGGAACCATCGGCACCAACCGCGACGAGTTCGTGCTGGTGCGCAAGATGGACCGCGTGGACTGGCTTGACGACGAGCCCGTTTCCAGCACGGCAGCCCACGCCTGAAGCCGAAGACAAGGAGAAACACGATGAAAATTCGCGCACAAATCGGCATGGTGCTGAACCTGGACAAGTGCATTGGTTGCCACACCTGTTCCGTCACCTGCAAGAACGTCTGGACCAGCCGCCCCGGGGTGGAATACGCCTGGTTCAACAACGTCGAGACCAAGCCCGGCATCGGCTACCCCAAGGAATGGGAAAACCAGGATAGGTGGAACGGTGGCTGGGTACGCAACCCGGACGGCTCCATCGCGCCCCGCCAGGGCGGCAAGTGGAAGCTGCTCATGCGCATCTTCGCCAACCCCAACCTGCCGCAGATCGACGACTACTACGAGCCGTTCACGTTCGACTACGACCACCTGCAGTCGGCCCCTGAAAGCAAGGCCGCACCCACGGCCCGCCCGCGCAGCCTGATCACCGGCAAGCGCATGGAGAAGATCGAGTGGGGCCCGAACTGGGAAGAAATCCTAGGCGGCGAGTTCAGCAAGCGCAGCAAGGACAAGAACTTCGACGATGTGCAAAAGGACATCTACGGCCAGTTCGAGAACACCTTCATGATGTACCTGCCGCGCCTGTGCGAGCACTGCCTGAACCCGGCGTGCGTGGCATCGTGCCCCAGCGGCTCGATCTACAAGCGCGAGGAAGACGGCATCGTGTTGATCGACCAGGACAAGTGCCGTGGCTGGCGCATGTGCGTCAGCGGCTGCCCCTACAAGAAGATTTACTACAACTGGCAATCGGGCAAGGCCGAGAAGTGCATCTTCTGCTACCCCCGCATCGAGGCGGGCCAGCCCACCGTGTGCTCGGAAACCTGCGTGGGCCGCATTCGTTACCTGGGCGTGCTGCTGTATGACGCAGACCGCATCCAGGAAGCCGCCAGCGTGGAGCGCGACCGCGACCTGTACCAGGCCCAGCTCGACATCTTCCTGGACCCGAATGACCCCCATGTCATCAAGCAAGCCCGCATCGACGGCATCCCGGACAGCTGGATGGACGCCGCCCGCAACAGCCCGGTCTACAAGATGGCCGTGCAATGGAAGGTGGCCCTGCCGCTGCACCCCGAGTACCGCACGCTGCCCATGGTCTGGTATGTGCCTCCGCTCTCGCCCATCACGGCCGCCGCCAACGCAGGCCATGTGGGCGTGAATGGCGACATCCCCGATGTGTCGCAGCTGCGCATCCCCGTGCAGTACCTGGCCAACCTGCTCACCGCCGGTGATACCGGCCCCGTGGTGCGGGCGCTGGAGCGCATGCTGGCCATGCGCACCTACCAGCGCGACAAGCATGTGGAGCAGCGCCAGAACCTGGCCGTGCTCAAGCAAGCGGGCCTGTCGATGGCCGAGGTGGAGGAGATGTACCACGTGATGGCGATTGCCAATTACGAGGACCGCTTCGTCATCCCATCGGCCCACCGTGAATACGCCGAAAACGCGTTCGACATCCGTGGCGGCTGCGGCTTCTCGTTTGGAAACGGCTGCTCGGACGGCGCCACCGAGACCAGCATGTTCGGTGGCAAGAAGCCGCGGACCATTCCCATCAAAGCCACGGTATGAAACACCCCCTGAGTCGCTTCGCGCCTTCCCCCTCCAGGGGGACGACGGCCTTTGCTGCGGGGCGGCCCTTGCTGGCCGTCCTCGCGATACCACTGCGCCAGTCTCATTCGCCTCAGTTCACAACTGGCGCAATGGGCCACTGAAAACAAGGAAACCACCATGTTCAAGAAGAACCCGACCTCTGTGCGCCTGACCCTGCGCGCCCTGGGCTACCTGCTGAGCTACCCCGATGCGCAACTGCGCAGCGTGATGCTGCAGCTCATCGACGCGCTGCAGGTGGAGCAGGCCCTGACCACCGAACGCATGGCCGAGCTCGAAGCCGTGTGCCAGCACCTTGCAGCACTCGACCCGCTGGAAGCCGAAGCCCGCTACGTGGACAACTTCGACCGGGGCCGCCAGACCTCTCTGCACCTGTTCGAGCATGTGCACGGCGACTCGCGCGACCGCGGCCCGGCGCTCATCGACCTGATGCAGACCTATGAAAAGGCCGGCCTGCAATTCCAGGCCGACGAGCTGCCCGACCACCTGCCGGTGGTGCTGGAGTTCGCCTCCACCCAGCCGCCCGAAGTGGCCAAGGAGTTCCTGGGCGAAATGGCCCACATCCTCAATGCACTGTTCAGCGCACTGGTCGCGCGCAACAGCCCCTACGCCAGCGTGATCGCAGCCGTGCTCGAAGTGTCGGGCCAGCGTGTGCAGTCGGTGGCGCTCACCCCCGAGCCCGAGATGGACGAGGTGTGGGCCGAGCCCGAAGCGTTTGGGGGTTGCAGCACCCAGGGCCAGGCCAAGCCTGACCAGCCGCAGCCCATGCATTTTGTTCGTACCCCCCGCGCCGAGCGGGCACCAGAAGGAGTCTCAGCATGACCACCTGGCTCGATACCCTGTTGTTTGGCATCTATCCCTACATTTGCCTGGCCGTTTTCTTCATTGGCAGCTGGGCGCGGTTTGACCGCGACCAGTACACCTGGAAGAGCGACTCGTCGCAGCTGCTGCGCACCGGCAGCCTGCGCTGGGGCAGCAACCTGTTCCACATCGGCGTGCTGTTCCTGTTCTTCGGCCACACCGTGGGCATGCTCACGCCGCACTTTCTGTATGAGCATTTCATGAGCGCGGGTGCAAAGCAGCTCATGGCTATGGTCTCTGGTGGCATTGCGGGCACGCTGGGCTTCATCGGCCTGTCCATCCTGCTGCACCGCCGCCTGTCGGATGAGCGCATCCGCGCCACGTCCAAGGTCAGCGACATCCTGATTCTGGTGCTGCTGTGGCTGCAACTGGCGCTGGGCCTGGCCACCATCCCTCTGTCCGCACAGCATCTGGACGGCTCCATGATGATGAAGCTGGCCGAGTGGGGCCAGCGCGTGGTGACCTTCCGCAGTGGGGGGGTGGAGCTGCTGGCCGAAGCCGGTTGGATCTTCAAGGCCCACATGTTCCTGGGCATGAGCATCTTCCTGATCTTCCCGTTCACCCGCCTGGTGCACGTGTGGAGCGGCTTTGGCACGCTGGCCTATGTGCTGCGTCCCTACCAGGTGGTGCGTGCGCGCCGCTTGAACCTGCCCGCAGGCCACATGCAGTCGCAAGACCGCCGTGCCTGAAACCCACCTATCCAAGGAGTACACCATGAGCGGATGTGGAACCGGGAGCTGCGGCTGCAGCTCCACCGATAGCAGCGCTGCGGCCACGGCCAGCACGCTGACCCCTACGCAGACAGCGGCCTACGAGGCCCTGGTGGCAACGATGGCCGATGCGCCCCAGCAAGCCACCCAGGCAGCACAAGCTGGCGCCATGGGGGGCATGGGCTCGGTGGTGGCCGAGATGGCACGCATCAATGGCGTGGCCCTCAACGCCCCGCACGAGTTGCTGGACGAAGAGGCCCTGCGCCAGCGCGCATGTACCGAGCTGCTGCGCCAGGCGGCGCAACAGGCGGGTCTGCTGCCCGCGAGCGATGTGCCGGGCGTCGAGGGGGCCATCAGCGTCCAGGCCTCCAATGCCATTGAGCAGTTGCTGGAGCGTGAGTTGGACCTCCCTGATCCTTCAGAAGAAGCCTGCCGCCGTTACCACGACGCCCACCCTGCGGCACACGCCCAGGGGGAGCGTGCGCAACTGCGCCATGTGCTGTTTGCCGTGACGCCGGGCGTGGATGTGAAGCAGCTGCGCCTGCGGGCCGAGGCCTTGCTCATCGAACTGCGCTGCGCGGACGATGGCGGCGCCCAGTTTGCCAAGGCAGCCGCCCAGTGGTCCAACTGCCCCAGTGGCCAGCAGGGCGGCGACCTGGGCTGGCTCACCCGCGCCGATTGCGCCCCCGAGTTCGCCCGCGAGGTGTTTGGCGGCGCCGAGATCGGTGTGCTGGCGCGCCTGGTGCACAGCCGCTTTGGCCTGCATGTGGTGGAGGTGGTGGCCCGCGACCCCGGGCAGCAGCCCTCGTTTGAGGAAGTGCGCCAGGCCATCGCGCTCACCCTGCGCCAACAGGCCTGGGTGAACGCGCTGCGCCAATATCTGCAACTGCTGGCAGGCGCGGCCGTGGTGGAAGGTGTGTCGCTCGACGCTGCAGAGTCACCGCTGGTTCAGTAGCTGTAACTGGCGTCACGAACTGCAAAAACTGTATGCCCGATGAACTGCTAGCCCGGCTGCGGCGCTTCCACGACGACGCGTTTCCGCAATACCGGCAAACCTTCCAGACCCTGGTCGATGAGGGGCAGCACCCGACCACGCTGTTCATCGGGTGCTCGGACTCGCGCCTGGTGCCTTACCTGCTGACGGGCGCCGGGCCGGGCGAGCTGTTTCTGGTGCGCAATGTGGGTGCGTTCATCCCGCCGTATGACGGATCGCACGGGCACCACGGGACCACCGCGGCGATCGAATTCGCCGTGCTCAATCTGCAGGTGCGCCGCATCATCGTGTGCGGCCACAGTCACTGTGGGGCTATCAAGGCCATGTATGGTGAGGTCTCGCCCGAGGCCCCCAATCTCAACCGTTGGCTGGACCTGGGGCGCGAGGCCTTGCTGCCCGTGCAGCCGGGCCCCGAGGCGCTGCGCCGCACGGAGCAGCGTGCCGTGGTGCTTCAGCTCGAACGCCTGATGGAGTACCCCATGGTGCGCAGCCGTGTGCAGAGTGGCCAGATCAGCCTGCACGGCTGGCACTACGTGATCGAAGACGGTGAAGTCCACGTCTTTGATGTGCAGACGGGTGGTTTCGTGCCGGCATCACGGGCTGACAACAGTGGCACTGGTCCCTACCACCCCTACGTGGAGCACGATGGTCAGGTGCTGCTGGATTAGGGATTGCCGTCTTCGCAGGTTGCGCGCAAAGGCAGGTCTCTGCCTTGAAGCCTTCTTGACGGAGCGCAAGACCGCCAACAAGGTAACCCTGAATCATTCCGAGCCATGAAGCGCGAAACACCCCCCTCCATTCCCTCCCCTCTGTCTGCGTTGCAACCCATCAGCCTGGATGTGTTGCGCGAGAAATACCTCAAGCCCGGCGAGACCGGTGTGGAAGACCTGTACCGCCGCGTGGCGCGTGCGCTGGCCTCGGTCGAGGCCCCCGAGTTGCGCGAAAAGTACGAGGCTCTGTTCCTCGCCAATCTGCATGCCGGCGCCATCGGCGCAGGCCGCATCATGAGTGCGGCGGGCACCGATATCCAGGCCACGCTCATCAACTGCTTTGTGCAGCCCGTGGGCGACTGCATCCAGGGCGTGGACGATGAAGGCTATCCCGGCATTTACGAAGCCCTGCGCGAAGCCGCAGAAACCATGCGCCGTGGTGGTGGCGTGGGTTATGACTTCTCTCGCATCCGCCCACGGGGTGCGGAAGTCAAGGGCACGCACTCCATGGCGTCTGGCCCCTGCAGCTACATCAATGTGTTCGACCAGTCGTGCTCGACGGTCGAGAGTGCAGGCTCGCGGCGCGGTGCACAGATGGGCGTGCTGCGCATCGACCACCCCGACGTGAAGGAGTTCATCACGGCCAAGCGCACGCCGGGCCGCTGGAACAATTTCAATGTATCGGTGGGCGTGTCGGACGCGTTCATCGAGGCCGTGCAGGCCAACGCCCCCTGGGCGCTGGTGCACAAGGCCCGCCCCGGCGTAGCCCTGCAAGCGCAGGGCGCACACCAGCGCGCCGATGGCCTGTGGGTCTACACCACCGTGCCTGCGCGCGAGTTGTGGGACACGATCATGAAATCGGCCTACGACTTTGCCGAGCCGGGCATCCTGTTTTTGGGCCGCATCAACGAAGACAACAACCTGCACTACTGCGAAGAGATCGCAGCGACGAATCCTTGTGGCGAGCAACCATTGCCCTCCTACGGTTGCTGCGACCTCGGGCCCATCATCCTCACGCGCTTTGTGCGCCACCCGTTTGGACGTGGCGGTGTGGCGGCGTTTGATTTTGAGTCGTTTGAGCAGGCCGTGGCGCTGCAGGTGCGGGCGCTCGACAACGTGCTGGACGTGACGTTTTGGCCCTTGCCGCAGCAGCGCGATGAGGCCATGGCCAAGCGCCGCATTGGCGTGGGCTTTACCGGCATGGGCAATACCCTGGCCATGCTGTGCCAGCGCTACGACGCGCCCGAGGGCCGTGCCCTGGCGGCCCGCATTGCCGAGCGCATGCGGGACGCGGCGTACGAGGCCTCGGTGGCACTGGCGCAAGAGAAGGGCGCTTTCCCCCAATTCAATGCCGAGGGCTATCTGGCCTCGGGCACCTTTGCCAGCCGCTTGCCTGCGGCCTTGCAAAAGAGCATTCGCAAGCACGGCATCCGTAACAGCCATTTGCTGTCCATCGCGCCCACGGGCACGGTGAGCTTGGCGTTTGCCGACAACGCATCGAACGGCATCGAGCCGCCGTTCTCGTGGATGTACAAGCGCAAGAAGCGCGAGGCCGATGGCAGCACCAGCGAATACGCGGTGGAAGACCACGCCTGGCGCCTGTACCGCGATGGCGGTGGAGATGTGAACGCGCTCCCCGACTACTTCGTGTCGGCCCTGGCCATGTCCGCGCAGGACCACATCGCCATGATGGAAGCGGTGCAGCCGTTTGTGGACACGGCCATTTCCAAGACCGTGAACATCCCGGCGGACTACCCTTACGAGGACTTCAAGGACCTGTACCTGCAGGCCTGGCGCGCGCGGCTCAAGGGCTTGGCCACCTACCGGCCCAACGCCATCTTGGGCTCGGTGCTGGAGGTGACGACCCCTGCGCCAGCCCCCGTTGCGGCACCCGCGCCAGCAGCGGTGTCCGCCCCGCCGGTCGACCCTATGCGCACGGTGATTGAGAGCCGCCCCAAGGGCGGGCTCTCGGCCGTGGCCGAAAAGGTGGAGTACTGGACGCAAGAGGGCCACAAGACGCTGTACATCATCGTGTCCTTCCTGCCCGTGCCCACGGGCGTGGGCAGCGGAACAGTAGACCGCGCCATCGAGTTCTTCATGCCCGTGGGCCAAAGCGGCGAATCGCAGCAGTGGATCACCTCCAGCATGCGGCTGTTGTCGCTGGCTGCGCGTGGCGGTTTTCTGGAGCGGGCTTTGTCCGACATGCGCAAGGTCGCGTGGGACCGAGGCCCTGTGCGCCTGGGCACCCACCAGCGTGCGGACGGCGCCATGGTGCCTATGTGGCATGACTCGGAAGTGGCTGCCATTGCCTTTGCGGTGCAAAACATCCTGGCGCGCCGCGTGGCCGAGCCGCAGCAGCAGTCGCTGCCGCTGGACGAGCCCGAGGCCCCCCTGGGCATGCCCCCCGCCATGGCAGGCAAAAAATGCAGCGAGTGCGGCGCCCATGCCGTGATCCGCAAGGACGGCTGCGACTACTGCACGCAATGCGGTCACCTGGGGAGCTGTGGATGAACAACCCCCGCCCCACCATTGCGCTGAAAGTGGCTTCGGGCAAGCCATCGCCTGAGGTGCTGGCCCAGCTCGACAAGCGCTGGCGCTGGCAGTACCTCATGCTGGCGCCGCACCGGCTCAGCTTCTTTTTGGCGATGGTGGTGCTGGTGGCTTCGGCGGTTTGGTGGCTGGCAGTGCAGGTCGACCGCGCCACCGGCTGGTGGGGGCTGGGGTACGCGCAGGCCCTGGCCTTGTCGCCCACGCTGGTGCATGCCACGGTGATGGTGCTGGGCTTCATTCCGTTGTACTTTGCGGGCTTTCTCTTCACGGCAGGCCCCAAGTGGCTGGGGGTAGACCCCTTGCCCGTGTCTGCCTTGCGCACCGTGTTGTTTTTGCAGGCGGGTGGGTGGCTGCTGTGGCTGGCGGGGGCGCACCTGGGGGCCCCTTTGGCCTTGGCAGGGCTGCTGCTGGCCTGTGTGGGGCTGGGCTGGATGACGGCGCAGTTCTGGGGCCGTGTGCGCCTGAGCCAGGCTGAAGACCAACTGCACGCCCGCGCCATCGCCACGGCCTGCGTGGTGGGTACCCTGAGTGCGGCTGGGGTGGCACTCGCGATGGTGTGGCAGGCGCATGCGTTGGCCCGTGCTTGCGTGTTCACCGCGCTGTGGGGCTTTGTGGTGGTGGTCTACGTCACGGTGGCGCACCGCATGATTCCGTTTTTCACCTCCAGCGCCATGCCCATGGTGCAGGCGTGGCGCCCCTTCTGGGTGCTGTGGCTCATGCTGGCGGCGGCGGCCATGCAGGTGCTGGCGGCCTGGCTGGAGTTTGCCGGGGTGTCGGCCAGCGCCGCAGGCCCGGCGTGGGCCCTGGTGCACGGCGGCTTGCAGGTGGCCGTGGGCTGCGTGCTGGTTTGGCTGGCCTGGGTGTGGGGGCTGGTGCAAAGCCTCAAGAACAAGTTGCTGGCCATGCTGCACATTGGCTTTTTGTGGCTGGGCGTGGCGTTTGTCCTGGGCGGCGCGGCGCAGTGGCTGGCGGTGGCTGGGGGCCTGGGCGGCCTTGGGCTTGGGGCGTTGCATGCGCTGTCCATGGGGTGCCTGGCATCGCTCATGCTGGCCATGGTCACACGGGTGTCTTGCGGCCACAGTGGCCGCGCGCTGGTGGCTGATCGCATCGCGTGGTCGCTGTTTTGGTTGTTGCAGGCGGCCACGCTGCTGCGCATAGGGGGCACGGTGCCCGGCCTGCCTGGCGTGTGGTTGCCCTGGGTGCTGCTGGCCAGTGCCTGCACCTGGGCGGCCACCATGGGGGCCTGGGGTGTGCGGCTGGCGCGCTGGTATGGGCGCCTGCGTCCCGATGGCCGCCCTGGCTGAAATGATGTAGCGGAGGATCTTGCATGTCTGTCATCCCTTGGCCCCTCAAACCGATGCCGCCCCAAACGCCGTCTGGGCGCGCACTGGGTGGTGCACGTGGCGGTGCCGTTGCATCCGCATCTATAGCCCCTGCAGACCGCAGTGGGCGAGGCCCCGCCGCGCCCGAGGCTGCTGCAGGCCCGGACGACACGGCCGCGATGGCCGCTGCGCTGATCCAGTCGCGGCAAACCATCTTGCCCAAGCGCCTGGGCGCGCCTGGCCCCAACGTGGTGGAGTTGGCCGCGATTTTGGAGGCCGCAGCCCACGCGCCTGACCATGGGCAACTGCAGCCCTGGCGCTTTGTGCTGGTGCCCGACACCGCCCGCACCCTACTGGCCGACGTGTTTGCTTTGGCATTGCAGGAGCGCGACGCAGAGGCCACGCCCGAACAAATCGAACAGGCCCGCGAAAAGGCCTACCGCTCGCCTGTGCTGCTGCTGGCGGTGGTGGACGCTGCGCGTGGCGACGCCGACATCGACCTGGCCGAGCGCCTGGTGTCGGCTGGCTGTGCCATCCAGAACATGCTGCTCATGGCCACTGCGCAGGGGTTTGGCTCGGCGCTCACCAGCGGCAAGGCGCTCAAGGCGGCCAGCCTGCGCGCGCTGTTCCGCTTAGGGTGCGATGAGCAGGCCCTGTGCTTTGTGAGCATCGGCACCGTGGTCTCGCGCAAGGCCGCCCGCGTGCGGCCCGCAGCCAGCAGCTATGTGAGCACGCTCGATGAGCACCGGGGTATCCTGCCCGGGTTTTGATGTGACCGACGGATTTTGAAGAGACCCCCATGAATATTGCCTCCTTTGACGACTTGCTGGTGGCTGCGCGCCAGCAGCCCGAGCCCCAGCGCCTGCTGTTTGTGTTTGCCGGTGTGGAGCTGCCAGACGACGCCACCGAAGCCCAGCGCGCCCGCTTTGAACAAGGGCAGGGCGGGGCCCTGGTGCCGCTGATGTGCGTGGACAAGACCCCGCAAGAGCTGCCCTCGTTCGCCGCCTTGGTCGCCGAGGCACAGCAGTTCACGGCGCCGGGGCACGATTGGGTCATGGTGTTTGCGGCCGCCATGTCCGGCACGCTGAACCAGGCGCCCACCAGCGCCGATGCCGAGGCCCCCCTGCAGCGCATGGTCGATGCCATCAAGCGCGGCGCCATGGATGGGTTCATCCCCTTCGACCGCCAGGGCCAGCCTGTGCGCTTGGGCTAGGGGCTGGTATGGCAACGTCTGCAGGCCTGCCCGGTTTCAACACCCCCGCCGTGGGGTTTGAACAACCCTTTGCGATGCTGGAGGCTTGCCACGAGCGCGTGGAGCGCACGCTGACCCTGTTGCAGCGGCTGCGCGCGTATGTGCGCGAGCAAGCCGCTGACGAAGCTGCCCGCCAGGCCGCGCGCGATGTGCTGCGTTACTTTGACATCGCTGCGCCCCTGCACCACCAGGACGAGGAGCTGCATGTGTTCCCGCTGCTGCTGGCGCAGGGCGCGCCTTCGGTCGTGGCGTTGGTGCAGCAACTGCAGCACGACCACGTCCGCATGGCCGCCGACTGGGCTGCTGCCCGGGGTGCGCTGCAGGCCCTGGCCGATGGGGCTGCCGCAGGCTTGGGGTCCGAGGACGAGGCCCGGATCGACCAGTTCGCCCAGCGCTACCAGCAGCACATCCAGGCCGAAGAGGGCACCGCCTACCCCTGTGCCCAGGCCTTGCTGGCCCAGGGCGACCTGCATGCCATGGGCTTGGAGATGGCCGCCCGCCGCCGCGTGGGTTGATGCTATTGAATGTATAGCTGCTAGCGCTTATTGGGTAAGCGCTAGGGGTGGATTTGATTGTGAATTGGTGTGCGCATTGCAGCGCAGGCCGTACCGCATGGCGATGGCAGCCCTGACGGGTGGGCATTCCCTCCAGGCCCATGGCGGACTGGGTGGGCGCGATACTCGACGGGCTCTTTGGCCCCCGTCGTGTCCATGTCTGTTCGATTTTTTCTCCACACCCTGTTGACCCTGCTGCTGGCCTGGGCCGCAGCCGCCACCTGCGTGGCCCTGCACACCCCGCTGCCGTGGATGCTGGGGCCGCTGGTGGTCACCTCGCTGCTGTCCATTGGCGGCGCCCCCACCGAAAGCTGGGGCCCGCTGCGCAATGCCGGGCAGTGGACCATTGGCGCCACGCTGGGCCTGTACTTCACGCCTGAGGTCACTGCCCTGGTAGGCAGCCTGTGGTGGGCCATTGTCCTGGGCATTGGGTGGGCGCTGCTGCTGGGCTGGGGCTTTGGTGCCTGGTTGTACCGGCTGCATGCACCACGCATGCACGGTGTGCCCGCGCCCATGCTGCGCGCCACCAGCTACTTTGCCGGGGCCATCGGCGCTGCATCAGAGATGACGCTGCTAGCCGAGCGCGAAAACGCCCGCACCGACCTGGTCGCGGCAAGCCATAGCCTGCGGCTGCTCATCGTCACCCTCACCATTCCGTTGGCCCTGCAGTGGAGTGGATTGCATGGCCTGGATGTGCTGGCGCCCCCGGTGCGCGTGGTGGATTGGCAGGGGCTGGTGCTGCTGGGCGCCCTCACTGGCGCTGGCGCGCTGCTGATGGACCGGCTGGGCCGCGCCAACCCCTGGTTCATGGGCGCCATGCTGGTCTCCATGGGGCTCACCATGGCCAGCATCACCTTGTCGGCCGTGCCGCAAGGCCTGGTCAATGCGGCGCAGCTGGTGATTGGGGTGAGCCTGGGCGTGCGGTTTCGGGCCGATTTCTTGCGCGCCGCCCCGCGCTGGCTGGCCACGGTGGCGGTCGGTACGCTGGGGTTGATGGCCGTGTGCGCCGCCTTTGCCGCTCTGCTGGCCTGGGGCACGGGCCTGCCCTGGGCCACGATGGTGCTGGGCGCCTCACCCGGCGGCATTGCCGAAATGTCGATCACCGCCAAGGTGCTGCAACTCGGCGTGCCAGTGGTCACGGCCTTCCAGGTGTGCCGATTGATGGCGGTGTTGATGCTGGTGGCGCCGCTGTACCGGCGGATCTACCCGCCAGAAGCGTCAGCAGGCGCAGCGGAGTGAAGGCAGGCGAGCCGCCCGGACTGGGCGCTACGCCGCTCAGTGCACGATCACCGGGTTCTGCGCCAGCCCGGCGTAGCGGTCCAGCGCGTCTTCCACTTCTTCCTGTGTAGGGGTGTCGCGCTGCCAGGCCAGGATTTGCTCCTGGAACATTTCGGCCCAGGAGCCGTCCAGGTACACCTCTTTGCCCGAGCGTTTGTCCACGATCTCAAAGCCGTGGCGGGACAGTTGGGGTTTGGGGGGCGCGGTGTCGTTGAGCGCCTGGGTCGATTTCTCCACGGCGTCAGGCAGCATGTGGACCACCACAAAGGATTCAGAGTCGTAGAGCATTTGCATGGTGTTCCCCCAGTCGATACAAAAGACAGATGACAGCGGGTGAGCAGAGTTCAAGGGCAGCACCCCTGAAACGGCATTCGCAGGCTCGCAACCAGTATTCCATGAATCGGCATGGCATTCAGGCTGGAGATGATTTTTTGCTGCCCCGCTGCGCTTTTGCGCAACAGGGTTGGTTGTACTCGCCCGTTCAGGGCGGGCCGCTGGCGCGCAGGCGCAGGTCGGCAAAGTCGCCGTTGGCCTGGGTGATCTTGATGCGCACGGGCAGGTAGCCCATGCTGGGGGCCAGCCACAGCTCGGCTTTCTGGTCGTAGTCGCGCCGGGGCAGGCGCTGCAGCTTGAGGGTGGGCAGGGTGCCTGCGGGCAGGGTCAGGGTTTCAGGGGCTTCCACGGTGAAGGTCCAGCGGTCAGCGCTGGTGGCGCTCACGGTGGTCAGCGTCAGCTGGGTGCCGGGCACAAAGCGCTCGGGCGTGGCGGCCAGCAGGCCCGCGAGCTGGATGAAGACGCTCAGGCGGTCCTGGGCGCCAGGGCCCACGGCGGCCTCTGGGGTGTTGGCGCTGAAGGTGACACGGCCCCGGGTGTAGTCGAAGTGGGCGGCGCGTTCGCTGCGGTTGCGGTCGCCAAAGCGCTCGGGTTGCAGGCCCTGGGGCGTGACCATGCCGGTGCTGCGCTGGGTGCGCGAGCCCACCAAAAACGCGCTGATCTCCTGGCGCGCCTCGTAGCGGGCGCCGTCGTGTTGCCACACCAGTTCTGCGCGGGCCTGGTAGTCAAATTTCTTGGCTTGCCCTGCCACGTCAAAGGCCAGTTTGACGGGCGCAGGCAAGCGCACGGGGGGCGCTGCGGTGCTCGCGCCATCGCCTGGCTGCCCGCCTGGTGGGGTGATGTCTACGCCGGAGCCTTCCGCACTGGCCTGGGCCGGGGGCGCGCTGGCTGCGGGCTGGGGGGTAGAGGCCGCAGGGGCGGCCATGTCCGGGGCGGCTGCGGAAGCTGGCGTGCCTGGGGCGTTTGCGCCACCAGCCCATAGCTCGGCCTCGGCGTTGGCTGCGGGTTCGGCCGCCGCAGGCCCGTCGGCAGCGGTGTCTGTGACCAGCGTGGCGTCAACAGGCTCGGGGGGCTGCCCCGAGGGCGTTGGAGCCTTTTGGGCTGGAGAGCGTTTGGGCGGAGCAGGGCGCGGCTTGGCCGCCTGGAGCGCCGCCGCAGGGGTTGCGGCCGGGCTGGCTTGGCTGGGTGGTGGCAGGGCCGCTGCTGGTGGGGGCGCGGCCACGCTGCGGGTGCTGAACACCTTGCCCGCAGGGGTGGTGGGGCCTTCCCACGCCAGGGGAATGCCGTGCAGCACCAGCCAGTGCAGTGCCAGCACCAGCGCCGTCAGGGCCAGCAGCGTGCGCCGTGGCATCAGCGCCTCAGGTGGCGGGGTTGTGGTGTCGTGGCCCTCATGCGCAGCCCGCGCCCAGGTCGGCAGACAACTGGGCTGCTGCGGCGCGCAGCGGCGCTTCCACCGCGCCGCCCCATTCGGGGTCAAACGTGGCGAGGGAGCCCAGCGTGGTGATGCCCAGCGCCAGGTGGCCATCGGCATCGAACACCGGGGCGCAGAAAGCGACGATGCCGGGCAGCAGCGTGTCGACCACCCGGGCCATGCCGCGCTCGCGCACCTCGGCCAGCATGGCCTGGGCCTCGGGCAGGGTGGCGGGCAGATCGGTGCGGCGCAGCTTGGCGGCTTGGGCTAGCTCGTGCTGCAGCAGCGGGGCCACGGCATCAGGCGGCATGTAGGCCGCGAAGCAGCGCCCAGTGGCGGACGACAGCAGTGGCATCACGTCGCCCAGGCGCAGGTTGGCGGTGACGGCCTGGGGCGATTCCTCCCAGTGGACGATGGTGGGGCCGTGGTTGCCCCACACGGCCAGGGCCAGGGTGTGCTCCATCGTCTCCATCCAGCTGGGCACCCGCTCGCGCGCCAGCCGCATCGCATCGAGCCGCGCAAGCGACGCCAGGCCCAGTTGGAGCGCGGCGGGGCCCAGGTCGTAGCGGGCGGTGCGGCTGTCTTGGGTGACCAGCCCCAAGCGCTGAAAGCTCACCAAGTAGCGGTGCGCTTTGGCCGCACTCATGCCTGCTGCGGCAGCCACGTCCTTGAGCATCAAAGGGCCGCGTGCGCGGGTCAGCCCCTCCAGCAGGGCAAATCCGACTTCTACCGACTGGATGCCTGCACGTTCTTTGTCCATGTGCACTAGAATTTGCGAGTTTTGTTTAGTTAAATCAATTTACCAAATCGTAATTTCGCTAGGAAATACGAATGTCGAAATCCGGTTTGGTGCCCATCTACTTTGAGAGACAAAGGTCCTGCCACCATGAAACTCGCTACGTACAAAGACGGCTCGCGCGACGGCCAACTGGTTGTGGTCTCCCGTGATCTGGGCACGGCCCATTATGCGACCGGCATTGCCAGCAAGCTGCAGCAGGTGCTGGACGACTGGGGCTTCCTCTCGCCCCAGCTGCAAGACCTGTACGACCAGCTCAACAGCGGCCGCGCGCGCCATGCCTTCCCGTTTGACCCGGCCCAGTGCATGGCTCCGCTGCCCCGCGCCTACCAGTGGGCCGATGGCTCGGCCTACATCAACCACGTCGAACTGGTGCGAAAAGCGCGCAACTCCGAAGTGCCGGAGAGTTTTTACACCGACCCGCTCATGTACCAGGGCGGCAGCGACGACTTCATTGGTCCCTGCGACCCGGTGGTGGTGCCCAGCGAAGCCATGGGCATCGACTTTGAGGCGGAAATCGCCGTCGTCACCGGTGATGTGAAGATGGGCGCCACGCCCGAGCAGGCGCTCGATGGGATCCGCCTGGTGATGATTGCCAACGACGTGAGCCTGCGCAACCTGATTCCTGCCGAGCTGGCCAAGGGCTTTGGCTTCTTCCAGAGCAAGCCCGCCACCGCGTTTGGCCCCGTGGCCGTGACGCTGGACGAACTGGGTGACGCCTGGGACAAGGGCCGCTTGAACCTCACCGTGCAGTCCACCTGGAACGGCCGCAAGGTCGGCATGTGCGATGCAGGCCCCGAGATGACCTTCCACTTCGGCCAGCTCATCGCCCACATTGCCAAGACGCGCAACGTGCGCGCGGGCTCCATCGTGGGCAGCGGCACCGTCAGCAACAAGGGTGTGGAGCAAAAAGGCCGCATGGAATGGCCTAAGGGCTATAGCTGCATTGCCGAAAAGCGCTGCATCGAGACCATCCAGGACGGCAAGCCCAGCACCGACTTCATGAAGTTTGGCGACACCATCCGCATCGAAGTCAAGGGCAAGGACGGCTCCAGCATTTTTGGCGCCATCGACCAAGAGATTGCGTCGCCCGAAGCGGTTTGACCCCACCCCCGGGGATGAGCAGCACAACGCCCTGGATATAGATAAAAAATGGCGCTAGCGCTTTCTGGATAAGCGCTGGAAGCTATCAAAAATAAAGCAAACGGAGACAAGCCATGCAACGCAGAACCCTTCTTTCAGCCCTTCCCGCACTGGCCGCCACAGGCGCAGCCCTCTCTGCCCCCTGGGCGCACGCCCAGGCCGCCTGGCCCGACCAGCCTTTGCGCTGGGTGGTGCCGTACCCCGCAGGTGGCGGCACCGACGTGCTGGCGCGCACCGTGGCCGAGGCCATGCGCCAGACGCTGGGCCAGCAGATCGTGGTGGACAACCGCCCCGGCGCGTCCACCAACATCGGCGCGCAGATGGTGTCCACGGCCAAGCCCGACGGCAACACCTTCATGTCGGCCGACAACGCCGTGCTGGCTTTCAATGAGCACCTCTTTACCAAACTGCCGTTCAACCCTGAAAAAGATTTCACCTACGTGGGCGGCATCAGCCGCTTCCCGCTGGCGCTGGTGGTGAACCCCGCGTTCGAAGCCAAGACGGTGAAGGAATTTCTGGCCTACGCACGCGCCAACCCTGGCAAGCTCAACTACGCATCGCCTGGCAACGGCTCGCCACACCACCTGGCGATGGAGATGTTCAAGCACCGCACCAAGACCTTCCTCACGCACATCCCCTACCGTGGCGCCGCGCCTGCGCTGCAGGACGTGATAGGCGGCCAGGTGCCCTGCATGTTTCTGGACCTGGCGGCCGGCCTGCCCGTTATCGCCTCGGGCAAAGTGCGGGCGCTGGCCATCGGCTCGGCCCAACGGGTGGCAGCCCTGCCGGACGTGCCCACGCTGGCCGAAGCCGGTGTCCCCAATACGGAAGTGTTTGCCTTCCAGGGCCTGCTGGGCCCCGCTGGCCTGCCTGCTGCTATCACGGCCCGCCTCAATGCCGATTTGAACAAAGCCCTGTCCAACCCCGCCGTGGTCAAACGCATGCAGGACTTTGGCATGGAAGCCCTGCCTGGCACGCCCGAGCAGTTCCGCGCCATGGCGCGGGCCGAGTCCAAGCGTTGGGGCGAAATCATCAAGGCGGCAGGCGTGCGCCTGGACTGACTTCTCGCGCAGCCTGCGCTGTCCGCTCCCCTGTACTGTGGGCACTGCCGTGCAGCAAACCATTCGCAAACATTCGCGAATGGCTGCATGTAACAGATGCTTACCGGCATTTGCATGCCGTTAGCTAAAATTTGGGACTCGGCAAAGAGCCTGTTCAGCCTCAGAGAAGGGTTGAACAGGCTCTTTGCATTTTTCACCGCATAAAGCGGGCTGTTGCAGAGTGTTTGACCGGTGTTCGAGCGCAACAGGCCCCAGTTCACGACGAGAGAGGGAAAACCATGGTTTCAAAGCCCGTTGCCATTCGGGAAGGTGTTGTTGCGCCCGCCGCTATTGCCCAAGGCGCCCAGGTGCCTGAGGGGCAGGTGTGGGTACCCCGGGCCACCACGGCGAGCCGTGCCAGCTTGCGGGCCATCGCCGCCTTCACCACCCTGGTGGCGCTGACCGCCTGCGGCGGCGGCAACGACGATGGCAGCACGGTCGCGACACCCGAGCCCCCAACGGTAGTCCCCACCACTCCGGCGCCGACCCCTGTGGCCGAGCCAAATCCTGTGCCGACCCCGGTTCCTGCGCCGGTGCCAACACCGGTCCCGGCTCCGGCTCCCACGCCAACTCCGGCTCCCGCGCCAACGCCAACGCCAACGCCAACGCCAACGCCAACGCCAACGCCAACGCCTACTCCGGCCCCCGCACCGACTCCTGTGCCAACCCCCGCTCCGGCTCCAGCTCCCGCGCCGACCCCAGCGCCTGCACCTGCACCTGCACCTGCACCTGCACCTGCACCCACGCCAGCCCCAGCACCTTCGCCAACGCCCGCACCTTCGCCAACGCCCGCACCGGCCCCAGCGCCTGCACCCACATCCTCCGCACGCATTGCCAGCGTCGAACTGGCGCAATCCATGGTCTACCCGGTCACGGATGCCGAACTGGTGCTGGTCAAGAACAAGAACGTTCTGCTGCTGGCCAAGGTCACCACCACCAACACTACAGAGGCCAAGCCCGCTGGTACCCTGCGTGTGGAAAACAGCAGTGGCCAGTTGCTGCAGACCATTGCGATGACGGCCCCCACCGGCGCGATCCCCTCCACGGCGCCCGCCTCGCCCAGCTTGACCACGGCGTACTCCGCCACCATTCCTGCCTCGCTGATCAACAGTGGCATCGTGCTGAAGGTCAGCCTGGCCAATGGCCAGACACCCACCACCGTCACGCCGCGCGTGGGGGCAGAAAATGCCATCACGCTCATGGCGGTGCCGGTCAAGATCGGGTCCACCACGGTCGATATGCCCACTGGTATGGCCGCCTATTTCCAGCCCAAGGTGCCCGTAGGCAAGGTGACGGAGCAAATCCACGCGACCTTTACTTCCACCGCAGTGCCTACCTTCCCGGCGAATGAGTCCGAGTGGTCCACCGCCATGGGCAAGATCCTGGGTGAGATGGCGGCCTTGCGCACCAGCGAGAGCGGCAGCAGCCGCACGTACTACTACGGCTTTCTGCCCAAAGTCACTTACGGCCAAGTGGGGCTGGGCTATGTGCCTGGCAATGCCGCAGTGGGGGTGGGCAAGTTTGCCAACAACAACATGGGCGTGGCGCTGGACACCATGGTCCATGAACTGGGCCACAACCTGAGCCTGAGTCACGCCCCCTGCGGCGTGACCAATGGCGACCCGCAGTACCCCTACGCAGGCGGCACCCTGGGCGGCAGCGGCCGCTACATCTGGGGCTACAACCTCAGTACGGCAACGTTCATTGACGCCACCGACACCAGCAAGCACGACGCCATGAGCTACTGTGGCGGCAGCAGCTTCTCGGACTACAGCTACCGCAAGATGCAAAAGCACCTGACCCCTGCGGACGCCCTGTATGTCACCGAGACCAAGGCGGCCGAGTTGCCGCAGGAGCTGCTGCTCATCAGCGGCCAGCTCGATGCCTCTGGCGTCAAGGTCAACCCGCTCAAGGCCTTCCAGGGCCTGCTGCAAGCGCCCGCGCCCGGCCCTTACACCCTGCGCATCACCACCACCACGGGCACAGTGCAATACCCGTTTGCCACCGACACGCTGGATCACCGCTCCGATCTGGCCTTGTTCAGCTTCTCGGTGCCCAACCCGGGGCAGGTGCTGTCTGTGTCCATCCTGCGCGGCGACCAGGTGCTGTACAGCAGCCAGGCCGTGGCCAAGAACGGCATCTACACCAAAGCCAGCGCGCCGCAGATGTCTGCCGTGGAGCAGGGCGGTGTGCTGACGGTGCAGTGGGATGCGCAGACCTACCCGTACCTCATGGTCACCCATGTGGGCGACAAGCGCTCTACCCTCATCGTGGACGCCAAGGGCGGCAAATTGCAATTGCCCATCCAGGGAGTGCCCGCCGGGGGGCGCTATGAGCTGAGCTTCTCGGATGGTCTGAACGCCATGCGCATCGAGCAAAAGCGCTGACGCAGCCAGACCGCGACGGCATTCCACCCAGGGGGCTTTTACGCCCCCTTTTTTGGGGCCGAAAGCGCCCGCCTCGGCGGACGCCCTGCGCATAGGCAGCACGCCAGGCAGGGTTGTCGCCAAGGTGGCGTGCCGCCGCTGCGCCGCAGCGTTAACCTTCGTGGCTGCAAACAAGCAGGCGCCGCAGGTTTGTCTCTGCAGGCTCGCCTCCCCACACCAAGGAACCCACGCATGCTCAACTTCGACTTCCACAACCCCACCCGCATCGCCTTTGGCCAGGGCCGCATTGCCGACCTGGACAAACTGGTGCCCGCTGCCGCCAAGGTGCTGATCCTGGTGGGTGGTGCCAGTGCCGAGAAGACCGGCACCCTGGCCGAGGTGCGCACTGCGCTGGGCGGCCGTCAGCACGCCACTTTCACCGGCATCGAGCCCAACCCCAGCTACGAAACATCGATGAACGCCGTGGCGCAGATCCGCGAAGGCGGGTTTGACTTCTTGCTGGCCGTGGGTGGCGGCTCGGTCATCGATGCCACCAAGTTCATCGCTGCGGCGGTGCTGTTCGAGGGCGGCGACCCCTGGGCGATTCTGGAAAAGTTTGGCCGCAACGTGCAGCGCGCGCTGCCGTTTGGTGCTGTGCTCACCCTGCCCGCTACGGGCTCGGAGATGAACAACGGCAGCGTCATCACCCACCGCGCCAAGGGCGCCAAGCTGCCCTTCAGCAGCGAGCACACTTACCCCGTCTTCTCGGTGCTGGACCCCACCAAGACCTACACCCTGCCACCCCAGCAACTGGCCAATGGCGTGGTCGACGCCTTTGTGCACACGGTGGAGCAGTACCTGACCTACCCCGTGAACGCCCCCGTGCAAGACCGCTTTGCCGAAGGCATCCTGCACACGCTGATCGAGGTGGGGCCGCGCCTGCTCACCGCCCCCGAGCCCGTGTACGACGACCGCGCCAACCTGATGTGGGCCGCCACCATGGCCCTCAACGGCCTGATCGGCGCGGGCGTGCCGCAAGACTGGGCCACGCACATGATCGGCCACGAGCTGACGGCGCTGCACGGCATTGACCACGCCCGCACCCTCGCCATCGTGCTGCCTGCACTCTTGAACGAACGCCGTGGCCCGAAGCGCGCCAAGCTGTTGCAGTACGCAGAGCGCGTGTGGGGCCTCACCACCGGCAGCGAAGACGAGCGCATCACCGCTGCCATCGAGCGCACCCGTGATTTCTTCGAAAGCATGGGCATCCGCACCCGCCTGTCGGGCTACGGCCTGGGGGCGGAAGTGATCGAGAAAGTGATTGCCCAGCTCGAAGCCCACGGCATGGTCAAGCTGGGCGAGCAGCGCGAGATCACGCCTGCGGTGAGCCGCCGGATTCTGGAGGCTGCGCTGTAAGCGCATTCACTGCGGTTTGTAAGTAAAAATAGCCTCCAGCGCTCAATATATAAGCGCTGGAGGCTATTGTTTTTGTAGCGAATAAACGCTTGTGTCAGGAGGTTGCCGTGCCTGCGGCCTCTACCTCCACCAAGCAGTCATAAAACGTGGGCGCGCGGCCCAGGTCGGTCAGGGCCTGGCTGGTCAGCTCGTTCACGTTGGTGCCGTTCAGCCCCAGCTTGCGCCACCAGATGCCCAGGCCGTTGACCACGCCCGGGCGGGCGCGGGTGGACACTTCGGCGTGGCATTGGTAACTGCCCCGGTCGTTGAATACGCGCACGGTGCTGCCGTCGGCAATGCCCCGCGCGGCGGCGTCGTCGGGGTGCATTTCCAGCAGCGGGCGGCCTTCGATGGTGCGCAGGCTTTTGACGTTGACGAAAGTGGAGTTGAGGAAGTTGCGCGCAGGCGGCGAGATCATGGCCAGCGGGTAGCGGGCGCTGGTGCCCGCCAACTCGTGGTTGGGCAGGTGGTCGGGCAGACCGTCCAGCCCCTGCGCAGCCAGCCGGGCGCTGAAGAATTCGCATTGGCCAGAGGGTGTGGGAAAGCCGCCCTCGGCAAACGGGGCGTCTGGCCCCGCCAGGGTGGCAAAGCCCTGCGATTCCAGCAGCGCGTAGTCCAGCGCATTGCCAAAGGCTTGGCGGCACAGGGCCTCGTCGCTGTCGGCAAAGCAGGGGTCGGTCAGGCCCATGCGGGCAGCCAGGTCACGGAAGATCTGCGCGTTGCTGCGCGCCTCGCCCACCGGGGCGATGGCGGGGCGGTTGAGCATCACATCGGTGTGGCCGTAGGCCAGGTGCACATCCCAGTGCTCAAGCTGCGTGGTGGCGGGCAGGATGTAGTCGGCGTAGTCGGCCGTGTCGGTGTGAAAGTGCTCTAGCACCACGGTGAACAGGTCTTCGCGCGCAAATCCCTGCACCACTTTGCCCGACTCGGGTGCCACGGCCACGGGGTTGCTGTTGTAGACGACCACGGCTTCGACTTGGGGGCCGAAGGGGGGCGAGGCCTCGCGCAGCAGGTCGTCGCCAATGGTGGACATGTTGATGGTGCGCGGCGTGCGCCCGGTCAGCAGGTCCGGCCGGTGTAACGCCGCCCGCTGCACCGGAAACTGCCCTGAGCTGGACAGCAACATGCCGCCCGCACGGTGCCGCCACGCGCCGACAAGCGCTGGCAGGCACGCCACAGCGCGCACCGCATTGCCGCCGCCGCGCACGCGCTGCATGCCGTAGTTCAGGCGGATGGCGGCGGGCGCTGTGGTGCCGTAGTCCTTGGCGAGCTGGCGGATTTGCTCGGCTGGGATACCGCAGACTTCGGCCGCACGCTCTGGCGGCCATTGCAGTGCGCGCTCGCGCAGCTGGTCCCAGCCCAGCGTGTGTTGGGCGATGTAGTCGTGGTCCAGCCAGTCGTTGGCAATCAGCTCGTGCATCAGCGCCAGCGCCAGCGCCGCGTCGGTGCCGGGGCGCAGGGCGATGTGCTCGTGGCACTTGTCGGCGGTTTCGCTCTTGCGCGGGTCAATGCACACCAGCTTGGCGCCGTTGCGCTTGGCCTGCTGGGCGTAGCGCCAGAAGTGCAGGTTGCTGCCAATCGAGTTGCTGCCCCAGATGAGGATGAGCTTGGATTCGGCAAAGAACTCCACCTTCATGCCCACCTTGCCGCCCAGCGTTTGCACCAGCCCTTCGCCGCCCGCCGATGCGCAGATGGTGCGGTCCAGCAGCGAGGCGCCCAGGTGGTGGAAGAAGCGGCGGTCCATGCTCTCGCCCTGCACCAAACCCATCGTGCCTGCGTAGCTGTAGGGCAGGATGGCCTCGGGCGCGCGCGCGGCAATGGTGGACAGGCGCTGGGCAATGTCAGCCAGTGCCTCGTCCCAGGTCACGGGCGTGAATTGGCCGCTCCCCTTGGGGCCGCTGCGCTTGAGCGGCGTGAGGATGCGCTCCGGGTGGTAAGTGCGTTCGGTGTACTTGCTCACCTTGGCGCACAGCACGCCATCGGTGTGCGGGTGATCGGGGTTGCCTTGCACGCGGGTGGCCACGCCGTTGTCCACCGTGGTGATCAGGCCACAGGTGTCGGGGCAGTCGTGCGGGCAGGCGCCACGAATGCTCAATACCGACGATGGTGTGGGGTTTACGCTAATAGATGCGGACATTTTTTCGTGGTCACCTGAGAATTCGAATGTAATGAATTGTGTTCCGATGCATGAGGGGCTGATCCGCGTCGTGGGCGCAGGCCCGTGCAGCGGTTATACGTTCCCCACCAACCAAAACCAACCTCGAACCTACTATGAAGCCATTTGTTTTAAATCGCAGGCAATTTTCCGTGGGTGTGGGCGCTGCTGCCGTGGGTGGTTTTGGACTGGCCCGTGCGCAGAGCGAGGGGCGCATCGTGTTGGGGCAATCGGCCCCGTTCTCCGGCCCCGCAGCGCAATTGGGCATCCAGTTCAACCAGGGCGCCAAGCTGTTTTTTGACCAGCTTAACGCCGCTGGAGGCGTCGGCAAGCGCACGGTGGAAATCCGCACCCTGGACGATGGCTATGAGCCCGATCGCTGCGCTGAAAACACCCGCAAGCTGATCGCCGACGACGTATTTGCCCTGTTTGGCTATGTGGGCACGCCCACCAGCATGGCGGCGCTGCCCTTGTTCACCCAGGCCAAGCTGCCGTTCTTTGCGCCGTTCACGGGGGCTGAATCGCTGCGCCAGCCGTTCAACCGCCTCGTGTTCCACGTGCGGGCTTCGTATTACGACGAAACTGCGCTCATCGTGCGCCAGCTGGTCAACCTGGGGCTCAAGAAGATTGCAGTCTTCCACCAAAACGATGCCTATGGCAAAGCCGGGCTGGATGGCGTGAACAAGGCGCTGACCGAGCAAAAGCTGGCCCTGGTGGCCGCTGCCACGGTGGAACGTAATTCGGTCGATGTTGCCGCAGCCGTGGAAAAACTGGTGGCTGCCAAGCCCGATGCCGTGGTCCAAATCGCAGCCTATGGTGCCAGCGCCGCCTTTGTGCGTGCAGCGCGCAAGGCCGGTTTTGGCGGCACGTTCTATAACGTGTCGTTTGTGGGCACGCAGGCCCTGGCCGATGAGCTGGGCAAAGACGGTGCCGGGGTCGTGGTGTCGCAGGTCGTGCCCTCGCCTTACCAGCCCTCGCGCCAGATCACGCGCGAGTTTCTGGAGGCCATCAAAAAAGGCAGCGACAAGGTGCAGGCCAACTATTCCAGCATGGAGGGCTTTGTGGCGGCGCGCATCTTCACCGAGGGGCTGCGCCAGGCCCAGGGCAGCGGCAAGATCACCCGCGACAGCCTGATTTCCGGCCTGGAGGGCCTCGGCACCCAGGTCATCTCGGGCTACCCGGTGTCGTTTGGCCCCAACGACCACTCCGCGTCGCATTTTGTGGAGATGTCCATGCTCACCGGGGATGGTCGGGTGCGAACCTGAACCTGCGGATTCAACCCGCGAAGAAAATAGCCCGGCGCGCAAGCCCCGGGCTATTTTGTGGGCTGTAGGTGGGGGTGGTCGGTTCAGTCCAAAGACGTGGTCTGGGCCAGCCCCTGCAAAAACGCCTCGCAGCGTGCCAACTGCTCCAGGCTCACAAACTCGTCGGGCTGGTGGGCCTGCTGGATGCTGCCGGGGCCGCACACCACGGTGGGGATGCCCGCGTTTTTGAACAGCCCGGCTTCGGTGCCAAATGCCACCAGCGTGGTGCTGCGCTCACCACTGAGCTGCTGGGCCAGGCGGGTGACGGGATCGTCCTTGCTGCCCAGAAAGCTGGGGATTTCGCAAATGGTTTCAAAGCCGAAGCCTGCGTCGGGGGCGACTTTTTTCATCGCGGGCTCCAGCGACTTGGCATAGGCCAGCACCTCGGCCTGCATTTGCGCCGCGTTGGCGGTGGGCAGGTCGCGAAATTCGTAGCGGAACTCGGCGTCGCGTGGCACCACGTTGTCGGCAATGCCGCCGTGGAACTGGCCCACGCTGGCGGTAGAAAAGGGCACATCAAAGCCCTCGAAGCGGGGCTCGTGCTGCTCAAACCCCTCGGCCATGTCGCGCACGCGGCCCACCACGCGGGCGGCCATTTCAATGGCGTTGACGGAGCTTGGGGTCAGCGACGAGTGCGCTTCCTTGCCGCGCACGCAGCACTTGTAGCGGTACACCCCCTTGTGCGCAATGGCAGGCACCATGAGCGTGGGCTCACCCACAATGCAGGCCAGGGGCTTGATGTTCGCGTCGCGCAAGTCGGCAATCAGCTCTTTGACGCCAAAGCAACCCACCTCCTCGTCGTAGCTGAACGCAAAGTGCACCGCGAAGGGGGCCTTGCTGTTCAAGAAGTCCTCTGCATGTGCCAGCGCCAGGGCAATGAAGGCTTTCATGTCGGCACTGCCGCGGCCGTAGAGCTTGCCGTCCTGCACCAGTGCACTCAAGGGATCCATGCTCCAGTGCTGCCCCGTCCAGGGCACGGTGTCGGTGTGGCCCGACAGGATGATGCCGCTGGGCCTCCCCTCACCCAGCGTGGCAAATAAATTCGCCTTGGTCCTGTCGGCGTTGTAGGTAAGGCGGCTTGCCACCCCCAGCCGGGCCAAGGTGTCTCGCACAAAGTGGATCAGCTCCAGGTTGGAGTTGTGGCTGACGGTGTTCATGCGCACCAGGGTTTGCGCAAGTTCGAGGGCTTGGGGGGAGAGCATGGGTTCTCGCTTTGAGCAGGTTGTGATGGCGGACGGGGATGACCGAAATACCCGTCTCGCAACAGGTGGTCTGCCACAGGGGTGATGGCATGGGTGTTGCTGGCGGGCTAGACTGTGCCATCGTAAGGATACATACCATCATGAACGTTATCGACTCCATCGTCACCCAGGCCGCTGGTATTGCTGCCGTGCGCCGGGATATTCATGCCCACCCCGAGCTGTGCTTTGAAGAGGTCCGCACCGCCGATGTGGTGGCAGGCAAGCTCACCGAATGGGGCATTCCCGTGCACCGGGGGCTGGGCAAGACCGGCGTGGTGGGTATCGTGCAAGGCCGTGATGGCGGGGCCTGCGGCCATGCCATTGGCCTGCGGGCCGACATGGACGCGCTGCCCATGCAGGAGTTCAACACCTTCGCCCATGCCAGCCGGCACGCGGGCAAGATGCACGCCTGTGGCCACGACGGCCACACCGCCATGCTGCTGGCGGCCGCCCAGCACCTGGCCCAGCACCGCGATTTTGACGGCACCGTGTACCTCATCTTCCAGCCCGCAGAAGAGGGCGGTGGCGGTGCCCGCGTGATGATTGAAGACGGCCTGTTCGAGAAGTTTCCCATGCAGGCCGTGTACGGCATGCACAACTGGCCAGGCATGCCCGCAGGCACCATGGCCGCCAGCGCCGGGCCGGTGATGGCGTCCACCAGCGAGTTCAAGATCACCGTGCGCGGCAAGGGCGGCCACGCCGCCATGCCCCACATGGGGGTGGACCCGGTGCCCATCGCCTGCCAGATGGTGCAGGCCTTCCAGACCATCATCAGCCGCAACAAGAAGCCGGTGGATGCGGGCGTGATTTCGGTCACCATGATCCACACCGGGGAGGCCACCAACGTGGTGCCCGACAGCTGCGAGATGCAAGGCACGGTGCGCACCTTCTCGTTCGAGGTGCTCGACCTCATCGAAAAGCGCATGCGCCAGGTGGCAGAGCACACCTGCGCTGCGCACGACGCGGTGTGCGACTTTGAATTTGTGCGCAACTACCCGCCCACCATCAACACCCCAGCCGAGGCGCAGTTTGCCCGCCAGGTCATGGCCCGTATCGTGGGCGAAGCCAACGCGCTGGACCAGGAGCCCAGCATGGGCGCGGAAGACTTTGCCTACATGCTGCAGGCCAAGCCGGGGGCCTACCTCTTCATTGCCAACGGCGATGGCAGCCACCGCGAGATGGGCCACGGCGGTGGCCCCTGCACGCTGCACAACCCCAGCTACGACTTCAATGACGACCTGATCCCCCTGGGGGCCACCTTTTGGGCGCGCCTGGCGCAGGAGTGGCTGGCCGCAGCCAAGCCGGGTTGATCTGCGGGGGCTGGCGGGGCGCACCCGGTGGCAGACCGGCCTGCGCCGCGCACCCACTCCCCTTTTTCGCCTCTGTGCCTGCAAGCCCGATACACCCCTTTCACCCCTGTCATCGTCCTGGCCCACAGGGCGCGTAGCCTTCCTTTCTCACTCCTGAAAGAAACCCCTCCATGATCGGTATCTCCCAAGCGTTCTCGCCCACGTACGCGGTGGCCCGCAAGCAGTTTCTGGAAGCCGCTGCGGCGGCTGGGCTGTCTGTGGAGTCGCACACCCACCCCCTGGCGGGGCGCGAGGGCGAGGTGCTGGCCATGGACGTGGCGCTGGACGGCCCCGCAGATGCCAAGCAACTGCTCATCGTGAGCAGCGCTTGCCACGGCGTGGAGGGCTACTGCGGCAGCGGCGTGCAGGTGTTTGCCCTGCACGATGCCGAATGGCGCGCCAAGGCCCGCGATGCCGGGGTGGCTGTGCTCTACATCCACGCGCTCAACCCCTACGGCTTCTCGCACATCCGCCGTGCCACGCACGAGAACGTGGACCTGAACCGTAACTTCCACACCTTCCAGGCGAGCCTGCCCGAGAACACCGCCTACCGCGAAGTCGCGCCTTTGCTGCTGCCCGATGTGTGGCCGCCCAATGCCGCCAATGTGCAGGCAGTGCAGGCCTTTTTGGCAGAGCGTGGTGAGGCTGCCTGGCAGTCCGCCATCACGCGCGGCCAGCACGAGTTTGCACAGGGGCTGTTCTATGGCGGCACCGCGCCCACCTGGAGCAACCAGACCCTGCGCCAGGTGCTGCGCGAGCACGGCACCCGTGCGCAGCGCCTGGCTTGGATCGATCTGCACACGGGCCTGGGCCCCAGCGGCCTGGGCGAGCGCATCTACGCAGGCAAAGACGACGCCGCCGCCGTGCAGCGTGCGCGCCAGTGGTGGGATGGCGGCGGTGCCACACCCGTCACCTCCATCTACGACGGCTCGTCCACCTCGGCCTTCCTCACGGGGCTGATGTGGACCGCCATCTACGACGAATGCCCGCAGGCCGAATACACCGGCATTGCGATGGAATACGGCACCGTGCCAATCACCGAAGTCATCCAGGCCCTGCGGGCCGAGCACTGGCTGAACGTCCACCCCGAAGCCCCGTCCGAGCTGGCCGCGCAGATCAAGGCCCAGATGCTGGCGGCCTTCTACACCGACACTGACGCATGGAAGGGCCAGATCATCAGCCAGGCGCGGCAGTCGCTGTTCCAGGCGGTGGACGGGTTGGCCAGGGTTTGAGGGAAATAGGCTGCTAGCGCTTGATATATAAGCGCTGGCAGCTATTGAATTGATAGCTGCAGATCTCTGCGGCAATTCGATGAAAGCGCGGGGCGGTGGCCGCATGCGGGCTGCGCAGTGTCGTCTTGGCGTCGCTCGCCCATTGGCGATGTACGCGCTGGGCGCTGGCAGGCCGTAAGATCGTTGCGGCCTGTTTTTTGCGTCTTTTTCGCGCCCCTTTTCATACCGATACGGAGACACCCGCATGTCTGACCTGAACGCCACTTTTGAAGCTGCCGTAGCCAACTCCAAGAACCTGGCCGAGCGCCCTGACAACCCCACGCTGCTCAAGATTTACGCTCTGTACAAGCAGGCCACCGCTGGCGACAACACCGAGAAGAAGCCCAGCTTCTCCGACGTGGTGGGCCGCGCCAAGTGGGAGGCGTGGGAAAAGCTCAAGGGCACCGAAGCCGATGCGGCCAAGCAGCTGTACATCGACCTGATCACCGAGTTGAGCTGAGCACCACTTCAGCACTTCACTCACAGCGGCCTGCGGGCCGCTTTGCTTTTGGGGCTTGCCGGTCATCGCCCCGTGCTGGCGGGCGGCGCCCCATCCAGTGCCCACCATGCGGGCAGCAGGGCCCGCACCGGGGCGCGGCGGTAGCGGTCGTCGATCAGGAACACCACGCCCTGGTCCTGCTCGGTGCGAATCACCCTTCCTGCCGCCTGCACCACCTTGCGCAGGCCTGGGAACAGGTAGGTGTAGTCATACCCCTTGCCCGCTCCAAAGTGCCGGTCCATCGCGCGGCGCATTTCTTCGTTCACCGGGTTGACCTGCGGCAGCCCCAGCGTGGCGATGAAGGCGCCAATCAGCCGGTGGCCGGGCAGGTCCACCCCTTCGGAAAACGCACCGCCCAGCACGGCAAAGCCAATGCCCTGGCCGCCTTGCTGAAAACGGTCCAAAAATGCCTGGCGGGCCGCGTCGTCCATGCCTGCCGTTTGCTGCCACTGGGGCACCTCGGGGTGGGCGTGCTGCAGCTGCGCCGCAATGCGCTGCAGGTAGTCAAAGCTGCTGGCAAAGCACAGGTAGTTGCCTGGCAGGCGCACATACTGCGCGGCCATCAGTTGGGCGATGGGGGCCAGCGACTGCGCTCGGTCGGCAAAGCGGGTGGACAGGTGCCCCACCGTGTGCACCGCCAGCTGCCCGCTGTGAAAGGGCGACTCCACATCCACCCAGCCCGTCTCGGGCGGCAGGCCCAGCAGGTCGCGGTAGAACGCTGGCGGCGTGAGCGTGCCGGAGAACAGCACGCTGCTGTGCGCTGCTGCGTGGCGCGCCGCGAGGTGCGGCGCGGGCACCACGTTGCGAATGCACAGCGTGCTGGAGCGACCGCGATGCCCGTAGCGCGGGGCGTCCAGCGTCACGTCCAGCAGCGCGTGGCTGCCAAATTGCTCGGCCATGGCGGCAAAGTGCAGGGTGTCCAGGTACAGCGCCAGCACCGGGTCACCGGGCAGCAGCGGGGCATCGGTCTGCGCTTCGGCCACCGCGCCTATGGCCCGCTGCAGCGCCTGCACAAAGGCCTCGGGCAGCGTGTGGTGCGCGCAGTACGCTTGTGACTGGTCGCGGTGGATAGCGTTCCACTGCCGTTGCAGTGCGTCCAGCGCCTTGCGCACGGGGCCGGTGGCAGCGGCGCGGGCAACGGCCAGCGCGCCCTGGTGCAGCTCGGCGGTGTACATGCGGCGGGCGCGGTCGGGCAGGTTGTGGGCTTCGTCCACCAGCACGCCCACCTTCCAGCCGTGCGCCACCGTCAGTGCATACAGCATGGCGGCGCTGTCGTAGAAGTAGTGGTAGTCGGCCACGGCCACATCGCACCAGTGCGCCATCTCCTGCGCCAAGTAGTACGGGCAGATGCCGTGCGCCAGCGCCGTGGTGCGCAGGGCGGGGCCGTCCCACAGGCTGGTCTGCTGCGCCAATGCTTGGCGTGCGGCTGGCAGCCGGTCGTAAAAGCCCTGGGCCAGCGGGCAGGACTCACCGTGGCAGGCCTTGTCGGGGTGCTCGCAGACCTTGTCGCGGGCCAGCACGTCCAGCACGCGCAGGGGTGGGATCTGTGGGCTGTGCGGTGCGGGTGTACCCAGTTGCTCGTGCACACGGGCCAGCGCGTCGAGCGCCAACGCGTGGCCAGTGCCCTTGGCGGTCAGAAAGAACAGCTTGTCCAGCCCCTTGCGGGCGCTGGCCTGCAGCAGAGGAAACAGCGTGCCCAGCGTCTTGCCAATGCCCGTGGGGGCCTGGGCCAGCAGGCAACGGCCGCCGCCTGCACTGCCATCCTTGTCGTCACGGTGGCCATGGCCCACGTTGCGGTACACGGCCACGGCCAGCTCACGTTGACCCGCGCGAAAGCTGCCATGCGGAAAGGCCAGCGCGGCTAGGGCTGCATCGCGGGCCTGGCGGTGCTGCTGCTCGCTGTGCGCCCAGGCTAGGTAGCGCGTGCACAGCGCTTCAAAGTGCGCTTGCAGATCGGCGGCGGTGTGGGTTTCGACCAGCTCGGTCTCTTGCCCCGTGCCGGTTTGCACATAGACCAGTGCCACATGCAGCCGCGTGAGCCCCCGCGCCTGGCACATGAGGTGGCCGTACACGCGGGCCTGGGCCCAGTGCAGGGCACGTTGGTGGGGGCGCACGCCATCCAGCTGGCCCCGGTAGGTCTTGATCTCTTCAAGCTGCTGGCGCGGTGCGTCAAACCCGTCGGCCCGCCCGCGCACCGTGAGCTGCTGGAACAGCCCGCTCAGCGCCACCTCGGCCTCATAGCCTTCGCCCCGGCGGCTCTGCACCAAGCGGTGGTTTTCCATGCCTTCGAGTGCCGTGGGGGCGGGGGTAAAGCGCAGGTCCAGGTCTCCCGTGCGGGCTGTGAAGGCGCACAGGGCGCGCACCGAAACCACCAGTGGGGCCGGGGTGGGAAGTGGGGCGGTCATGTGGCCACCGCGCCTGTGGGATGTTCCACGCCGGGCGCACCTTGCCAGCGCACATGGCACACGCTGGCGGGCAGGCCGTGGGCGTGGCAGTACTGCAGCCAGCGGATCTGGTTGTCTTGCAGCTTGTCGCCCGGGCCTTTGACTTCGACCAGTTCGTAGCGTTGATCGACCGGGCGTGTGGGCCAAAACCGCACCAGGTCCGGCAGGCCGCTGCGGTGGTCCACCGGGGCCTGCAGCAGGCGCTCAAACAGCAGGCGCAAGTGTGCAGCGGGCATGCATTCCAAGGCCAACTGCAGCAGCGGCTCGCTCAGGGCCCCCCAAAACACATAGGGCGACTGGCGCCCTTGCTTGCTGGCAAAGCGCTCCAGGATGAGGGCGCGGTAACGGCCATCCTCCAGCCCGCGCAGGCATTCGGCAAAGAGGTCGGCGCGGCGCTCCACAAAGTCGGGCGCATTCAGATCGGCAGGGGCGCTTTGGAAGGGGTGAAAGAACGCCCCCGGCAGCGGCGCGAACACAGCAGGCCAGCACAGCAGCCCGAACAGACTGTTGATGAGTGCGTTCTCGGTGTAGAACACGGGGGCCTCGTCGGTGTGCCAGTGGTGGCGCAGCGCCCATTCCACCGAGGTGGTCGGGCCGGGGTGCGGCAGTGCCAGCTCCAGCGGCGGGGGCAAGGGCGTGGTGGCTGCCGTGCGGTGGGCCTCTGCTTGGGGCGACGCGGGGCTGGCCAGTGGCCCGGCGGCGCGCAGCAGGCGCGGCAGCATGCGCGCGAGGCGTTGGCTTTCTTCATCGCTCTCCGGTGCTGCCTGGGCCTGCAGGGCCAGGGCCAGCGCGTCGGCGTGGCGGCCCAGGTGTTCGTGCACGCGAATGCGCCGGTGCCGCGCGCCCGGGTGCGTGCTGTGGGCGTAGGCCTGCTCGGCCAGCGCCCAGTCGGCGGCCTTCTCGCAGGCCTGGCCGATGCGCATCAGCAGCTTGGCGCGGCGCCGCTGCAGCCAGGGGTTGGGGCTGGTGGCTTGCAATGCGGCGGCCACTAGGGGCGCGCGCTCGGCACCATCGTCCAGCGCCTGGCGCAGGGCGTGCAGGGCCAGGTAGTGATCCACATCGGCGCGGCATTGAAACGCCCGCGACTGCGCATCGAACGGCACCACTTCGTACTGGAACAGGCCCAGGTCGGCCAGCACGAATTCCGACCAGTCCTGGAACAGGTTGCCAAAGAACAGGAGCCGCAGCCGCGTGCACAGCGCGATGACGTGCTCTGCCACGCGCCACACCGCTTCGGTGCTGGCAGGGTGCCATTGGCGGTAGGGCTGGGTGGCGGTGTGGTGCGGCTGCAGGGCCTGCAGCAGCGCTGCCTTGGTCAGCGACTTGGGCTGCGCCGGGTGCGGGCCGGGGGCGGCAAACAGCGCCGCCACCTCGCGGTGGGTGTGCAGGGCAAACAGCTCGGTCAGTGCCATGGGGGCGGTGGCATCGAGCCAGCCCAGGGCCAGCAGGGGCGCGGCGGCGGCGTCGATGTCGCCAATCTCTTCATACACCAGCTTGCCCGCGCGAAACCACGGGCCGCGCCGCATCACCAGCCGCACCAGCAGCGCTTGCGCGGGCTCGGGCAGCTGTGCGAAGCGGGCGATGAAGTCCTGCTCTGGCATGTCCAGCAGGTCGGCATAGCGTGCGCGGACCCACTCCAGCGCCTGCACAAAATTGTGCAGGTAGTACAGGCGGTGCGGGGGCAGGGCGGTGGGGCCCAAGGTCGGTCTCCGTGGGGTGGTGCTTGGCAGGGTCAGGCCGCAGGCTGCCAGCCTTTGGGCAGGCCCGCCAGCGGGGTCATGCCGTACAGGGGCTCTTCGGGCAGGCCCGTCTGCAGGGCTTGCCGTGCGGCCAGCAGGCGCTCGTAGTGCACCCCTGTGGCAATGCCCATGGCCTCGAACATGAAGACCAGGTCTTCGGTGACCACGTTGCCCGAGGCCCCGGGCGCGTAGGGGCAGCCGCCCAGCCCGCCTTGTGAGGCGTCGAACGTGCGCACGCCCACGTCGTAGGCGGCCAAGCAGTTGGCCAGACCCAGGCCGCGCGTGTTGTGCATGTGGGCCGCGCCCGCCTTGGGGCCCAGCTCGGCACGCAGGCGCGTGAACAGGCGGCGCACCTGGGCCGGGTTGGCCATGCCGGTGGTATCCGACAGGCCCACCTCGTCCACGCCCGCCTCGGCGCATTGCACGGCCAGGCGGATCACGTCGTCCTCGGGCACCTCGCCTTGCAGCGTGCAGCCAAAGGCGGTCGACAGGCCCACTTCAATCAGCGCCTGCGGTGCCTCAGCGGCCCGCACTTGCACCACGGCCAGCAGCTCTTGCACCATGGCGGCGGGTGTCTTGCGCACATTGGCCAGCGAATGCGCCGCGCTGGCCGACACGGGCAGCGTCACCTTGTGCGCCCCGGCCTGCAGCGCGGCCTCGGCGCCGCGCAGGTTGGGGGCCAGCGCCATCACGGTAGTGTGCGGGTGCCGGGCCACGGCGTGGCGCACCACCTCGGCCACATCGGCCATTTGCGGCAGCAGCTTGGCAGGCACGAAAGAGCCCACCTCGATCTCGCGCAGGCCCGCGGCCACCAGCGCATCCACCCAGCGCAGCTTGTGCGCGGTGGGCATGGTGGTGGCGATGGACTGCAGCCCATCGCGCGGGCCGACTTCGCTGATGAGGACGCTGTGGGGCGTGGGCATGCCGTGCGCCTCAGGCCAGCGAGGTGGGGCTGGGCGTGCCCAGCAGCGCGTCCAGCTGGCCGCCAATCTCGGCTTCGATGCGGTCTTTGAAGGCCGTGAACAGGAAGCCGAGCTTGGCCGTCATCTCGAACTGCTGGGCGTCTACCACCAGGGTGCCGCTCACGCCTGCGCGGGTGAAGGTCAGGGTGTCCTGCGTGTCGCCTTCTTCGTAGGTGCATTCCATGTCAAATTTTTCCTCGGCCTTGCGGGCCCAGGTGCGCGCCACTTCGCGGGCTTGGGGCAGGCCCAGTTGGTGGTCGCGTTGGATGTGAAGGTCAGACACCGGGTTTCTCCTTGGGTGGGGTCAGGGCCCGCAGCGCGGCGTGGCGCTCGGGCTGGGGCAGTTGGGTGAGTTGTCGCACGGCATCATAAAACCGGGGCCAGTCGCGGCCCTCGCGCTCGAACAGGGCTTCAAAGGCGGGCACCAACTCATCGTAGGCGGCCTGGGCGGCAAAGCTGGCGTTGTTGGCCTTGGCCACCCAGCGGTCGTAGCCCGCCAGTTGGGTGCTGGCGGCATTGGCTGTGGGGGGCGCGGCCGCCAGCCACTGCGATCGCAGTTGTGCGTAGCCCGCACGAAAGCGCTGCATTGCTTCGTTTTTGATAGCTGCTAGCGCTTTTGTACCTTGCCCTGGGGCCTTGTTTTGGTCATAAATGGCTTGCAGCTCGGTGCGCGTGGCGCGGGTCAGCGCGCGCCACTGGGCGCGGCGCTGCTCGCTGGCGGCCAGGGCGGCGCGGGCCTCGGGGGTGCTGTGCTCGGCCATCCAGAGGGCGCTGCCCAGGCGCTCCACCGCCGTGGCAAACGATTCGTTGAAGACCGTATCGCCCTGGGCGTACACCACCTGGTGCGCCAACTCGTGGAACAGCAGGCGCACAAAGTCGCCCTCGGGCCAGCCCACAAAGGTGCTCAGCAACGGGTCGCCCCCGGCCCAGTTCATGTAGCCCAGCGTGGAGTAGGCGGGCACGCCGTACACATCCACCTCCAGACCCTGGGCGGCCAGGCGGTCGGCCTCGGCCTGCGCATCGGCCTGGGCAAAGTAGCCCCGGTAGCCAATGCAGCCCGTCACCGGAAAGCACCAGGTGTGCAGTCTGAGGGCATCGGGCGGCGCGGCCACCACGTTCCACACCGCGGCGGGGCGCTTGAGGTCGGCATAGCGGCGGTAGCTGGCGTTGTCGGGCAGGTGCAGCTCGGCCACCGCAAAGGCGCGGGCGCGCTGGGCCAGTTGCAGGCGTGCGCGCAGGGCGGGCGGGGTGTCGGGCTCGGCAATCCAGTCGTCCAGCGGCCGGGCGGCGCCCATCAACTGGGCGTGGCCGTGCGCCGACTGCCAGTAGTAGCCCAGCGCATCGCGTGTTTGTGCGCAGCCCAGCAGCAGGGCGGGCAGCACCAGGGCGCAGGCCAGGGCGACACATCGGGGACGGGAAAAGCGAAAACGCAGGCGCATGGGGCAAGGGTACGACATGGCGCGGCCGTGTGTCAGCAGCGTGGCGCGGTGCGTTCCTAGAATGTGGAACATGACCGACCCCACCACGACCGAGATCCCCGCCGGTGCACCGGCGCTGCCCGCAGGCCTGGTGGCCGATGCGGCCCACGATGCCGACGGCACCGCCCGAGCGCGCTGCGCGTGGTGCAAGGCCAGCCCCTTGTACCGCCACTATCACGACCACGAGTGGGGCTTCCCGGTCACGGACGACCGGCGCTTGTTTGAAAAAATCTGCCTGGAGGGCTTTCAGTCGGGCCTGAGCTGGCTGACCATCCTGAACAAGCGCGAGGGCTTTCGCGCCGCCTTTGCCCAGTTCGACGCCGAGCAGGTGGCCGCCTTCGATCAGGCCGACGTGGAGCGCCTGGTGCAGGACGCCGCCATCGTGCGCCACCGGGGCAAGATCGAGTCCACCATCAACAACGCCCGCCGCGTGCTGGAGCTGCGCCGCGAGTTTGGCTCGCTGGCCCGCTACGTGTGGCAGTACGAGCCCTGTGCGGCCGACCGGCCAGCGGTGCTGACGCTGGAGGCCGCGCGCACCCTCACGTCCACCGCAGCGTCGGTGGCTTTGTCCAAAGACCTCAAAAAACGCGGCTGGAGCTTTGTCGGCCCCACCACGGTCTACGCCTTCATGCAGGCCATGGGCCTGGTCAACGACCACCTGGAAGGCTGTCACGCACGGCCTGCTGCCATCAAGGCGCGGGCGGCATTGGTGCTGCCGGGCTGATTTTTCCTACCCGGGCGTGCCAGGCGGCAGCGGGCTGTCCATGGCCGTCGCAGCCTCGCGCAGCAGCGCCCGCAGCCACACCAGGCCGGGGTCTGTGGTGCGGTGCTGGTGCCATTGCACCACCTGCTGCATGTGCGGAATGGGCACCGGCAGGTCGCGGATGGCGATGGGCAAGAAGCGTGCGGCCAACAGGGCCAGTCGGCGGTGCATGGTGGCGATGCGGTGTGTGCCCACCACCAGGCTGGCCTGCGACAAGAAACTGAAGGTGCTGGTCTCTGCCTGGCGCTTGATGGACGACTGCTGCATGAACCAATCCGTCAGGGCCACGCCGTCGCCAGGCTGCACCACCACATGGCCTGCGCTCATGTAGCGGTCTTCGGTCAACGTGCCAGACGCCAGATGGCTTTCGCTCCACAGGACGCTGCAGAACGTCTCTTCAAACAGCAATTCCGAGGGGTGGCTGGTGGAGCAGAAATCTTTCGGAATGATCAACAGGTCCGCCTCACCGCGCTCCAGCGCGCGTTGTGGCTGGGTGGCCTGTGGGCGCAGTTCAAACCGCACGCCAGGCGCCTGCTTGTAGGCCAGCCGCTGCAGATGGGGCACCAGCGTCATCAAGGTGTAGTCTGAGATCAGCAACCGAAACAGCCGGGTGGACTGCGCTGGAATGAACTGGGGCTGTGCGGTGACGCTGGCTTCCACCCGCACCAGGATGTCGCGCACTGGGTCCTTCAATGATTGGGCGCGCGTCGTGGGCTCCATCTTGCGGCCCACCTGCACGAGCAACTCGTCCTCGAAATACTCGCGCAGCCGGGCGAGCGCATTGCTCATGGCGGACTGGCTCAGGTGCGTCTTCTCGGCCGCGCGGCTGATGCTTTGCTCGGTCAGCAGCGCATCCAGTGCGACCAGCAGGTTCAGATCAAGCTTGTTGAAACGCATGGGCTTTGTTGTCTCCGGTGGGGCTCTTTTTGCCTGATACGCCCCTTTGAATGGTGCCCTTGCGATGAGGGTGCGTATCAGGGTTTGTACTTGATCTATTCGCGGGATCAATACAGCAAATGGAATCAATCCATTTGATCTAGGTAAAGGCAAATCTTAATCTAGCCCCTGTTCCAGCACAGGCGCACACCGCGCAAGGTGCTGGATGCAGAAGGTGGCATGGATTGCGCACGGCGCAGCCCGCGCCGCCGCCCAACCCCAAAAAAAGAACGCCCAGGCTGAGCTGGCAGCGTTCAATCAGGAGACAAAGATGAAAACCGCTTTTTCCCGCGCCGGCAAGGCTGCGGGCTGCATGTTGCTGAGTCTGGTGGGTGCCCACAGCGCCCACGCTTTCGAAGGTGGCGTCTCGCCGTTTCCCGTGGGCTCTACCGGTGAATATGTGGCTGGCATTCCGCCGATTGCCGGGCTGTTTGTGCTGGAGCAGCTGCACTACACCTCGTCCAAGGGCCTGTACGACAACCAGGGGGATAAGCGGCCGATTCCTTTCAAGATGGGCACGTTCTCGGCCACCACGCGCTTGCTGGCGGGGTACGACACCACTGTGCTGGGGGCTCGCCTGTATTCGCAACTGGTGATTCCGGCGGTGTCGCTGCACACCGATGTGGCGGGCCACAGTGAGCGGCACAACGGGGTAGCGAACCTCACGGTGTCGCCTGCCGTGTTGCGTTGGGCGGTGTCGGATCGCTCGTACGCTGTTGCCGGTCTGGACATCGCTTTGTCCAACGGCTCTTACAACCCGACTCGGCCCAGCGTCTCCACGGGCTACACCTCGTTCCAGCCGGTGCTGGGCTTTCGCCACAACGACCCGAACGGTCTGGACGTTGGTGTCATCAACCGCCTGCTGATCAACCGCGAAAACAGCACCACCCACTACCGCTCGGGCCGTGGTTACGTTGGCGAATTCACGGCGGGCTGGAACACCGGGCCTTGGAAGATGGGCGTGGTCGGCTCGTACCTCAACCAGTTCAGCGACGACCAGCAGGGCGGTAACACCATCCAGGGCAACCGGGCGCGCAGCTTTGCGTTGGGCCCATCGCTCAACTACAACGCAGGCCGCTACAGCGTGAGCCTGAACTACCAGCGCGGGGTGTACGCGACCAACACCACCAAGAACAACATCTTGGGCGTCGGGGTGACCATTCCCCTGTGGGTCAAGCACTGAGAGGGCCACGCAGCCAGGCACTGTCACCATGAAAAATCCACACCTCATTGCCCCAGCGCTGCTGGCGGTCTGTGCTTTGGCCCAGGCGCAGCAGCCCACCGATCCGGTGGCCGTTTTCAACCGCTATGTGCAGGCGGTGCACGCGGCTGATATGCCTGCCGTGCGATCGCTCATTGCGGCCGACGTCGAGCGATCGGACTACCCCGCCTGCACTGCGCAGATGGACAACGCGGCGTGTCTGGCGTTCTACATCGACCAGACCGTGGTCAAGCCCCAGGCGCAGATCACTGTGGTTGCCGTCGCGGTCCGGGGTGATGAGATCACTGCCAAGCTGGAGGTGCGCAGCGCGCTGTACCAAAAGGCTGGGGTGGAGCGCATTGTTGGCAGCGATGTGCTGCGCATCTCGGACGGAAAGATCCGTGCCTTCCGCTTTGTGCCCGACTTCCAGGACCCCGCCACGGTCACTTTCTTCGCAGGCATCGGCATCACGCCGCGCCCCCGCCATTCCCAACCCTGACCTTTGAAGATGTTCAAGTACTTCCCCACCAACTACGTCTGGAACCTGTCCGTCGATCTCGCCATCGAGATGGGCGCCCGCATCGGTGAAATCGAGGAGATGTGTGCACCCTTGCAAGAGGCCGCCAAGGCGCCGGATGCGGCGGGCACCCAGGCGTTCCGCGAAACCTGGGTCCGCATGGCCGACAAGCTCTGTGGCCTGGCCGAGGAAGACGAAGCACGGGGTCGGCTGTATTCGGCAGGCGAAAAATACCGCCGCGCATCGAGCTATCTCATCACCGCAGAGCGTCTGCAGGCACACGACGCCCCGGGGCGGATTGCCATTTATCGCCGTGAACTGGAGTTGTTCCTCAAGGGCTCACACCTGATGGGTGATCGGGTGCAGCGCGTGGAGATTCCTTATGAGGGCACCCACCTGTCTGCGCTGTATTACCCGGCTGACGGCCTCCAGCCGGGTGAGCGTGCACCTTTGCTGGTGCAGCTCAACGGCCTGGATTCGACCAAGGAGATGAAGCATCTGGTCGGACTGCCGATATGGCTTGCGCAGCGTGGCGTGTCGTCTTTGGTCGTGGACCAGCCCGGCACGGGTGAGGCTTTGCGGCTGCAGGGCCTGACTGCGCGCTTTGACGCTGAACACTGGGCCAGCCGGGTGGTGGACTGGCTGGAGCAGCACCCGGCGGTCGACCCGAAGCGGATCGGCTGCGAAGGCGTCTCGCTGGGTGGCTACTACTGCCCGCGCGCCGTGGCCATGGAGCCGCGCTTCGCCTGCGGTGTGGCCTGGGGCGCCAACCACGATTGGCGCGACGTGCAAAAGCGCCGTCTGGAAAAAGAAGGCGACTTCCCGGTGCCGCACTACTGGGCCCATGTTTGCTGGGTCTGGGGCGCTAAGGATGTCGATGACTTCATGCGCATTGCCGAGGACGTGCATCTGGACGGTGTCGTCGAAAAGATCCGTGTGCCCTTCCTGGTCACGCATGGTGAGCGCGACTCGCAGATCCCGCTGAAGTGGGCGCACCGCACGTACGAGCAGCTGGTCAACAGCCCTCGGCGCGAGCTCAAGGTGTTCACCGACCGCGAAGGCGGAGCGCAGCACGCGAGCTTTGACAACAGCATCAACGCCGGCCACTACATCGCCGACTGGGTGGCAGAGACCCTGGGTGGCCGCACGGCCTGAAAGGCCCCGAGCCTGCCCGCACAAACGATACAAAAAGGATTGACAGATGAACATCATTGGACCCGACGCCCTGGTTTTTGGCGTGGACGACGTCGCCGCATGCGCCCAGTACCTGACGGACTATGGGCTGACCCCCGTCGGCGTCACGGCTGCCGGTGGGCGGTTTGAGGCGCTGGACGGCACCGCCGTGGAGGTCCGCGCCAAAGACGACCCCGCCCTGCCACCTGCGCTGGGCACCGCCAGCATGCTGCGCGAGACGGTCTACGGGGTGGCAGATGCCGCCACGCTCGACGCTATCGAAACCGAGCTGGCACGCGATCGCCAGGTGGTGCGCCAGGGCGGCGTGCTGCGCACCACCGACGACCTCGGCTTTGCCCTTGCCTTCCAGGTCACGGTGCGCAAGGCCCTTGCCTTGCCTGCAGAAGCTGTGAACGCCCCTGGCGCCGCGCCACAGCGTGGGCCCAATGCCCTGGGCCTGTCCCCCGACATGGCGGCGCGGCCCCGCTCGCTGTCGCATGTGGTGTATTTCGTTCCCGATGTGGCCAAGGCTGAGGCGTTTTACGCACGTCTGGGGTTTGTGTGCACCGACCGCTTTACCGGGGTGGGCCCGTTCTTGCGTCCGGCAGGCACGCAAGACCACCATACGCTGTTCATGATCCAGACCCCTGCGTTCATGAAGGGATGCGAGCATTTCACTTTCCACATGGGCGGCCCCACCGAGGTGCTGCTGGCGGGCACCCGCTTGGTGGAGAAGGGCTACCAGAGCTTCTGGGGGCCAGGTCGCCACAAGTTCGGCAGCAACTGGTTCTGGTACTTCAACTCGCCCCTGGGCTGCCATGTGGAGTACGACGCCGACATGGACCTGCACGACACCACCTGGGCTGCGCGCGAGGTGCCGATGAGTGCGGACGCCTCGCAGTTGTTCTTGTTCCAGCACCGCGAAAAGTGGGCGCCTTCTGGCCCACCACCCGCAGGCGCGCCGCACTGAGCGCTGTGCCATGAAGCTGTGCCACTGGAATGATCTGCCGGATGGTGAATCGCGTGGCTTTGACCCTGCACGCCAGGGGCAAGACACCGTGCTCGTGGTGCGCCAGGGGCAGAGGCTCTATGCCTATGCCGATGCCTGCCCCCACCACGACACGCCCATGGCATGGCGCAAAGACAAGTACCTGAACGCCTCGGGGGACCGCATCGTTTGCGCGGCCCACGGTGCGTTGTTTGACATCCCCACCGGGCTGTGCACCCTGGGCCCATGCCTGGGCGATGCGCTCACGCCGGTGCCACTGACATTACAAGCGAACGGCGACATCCACATCGACCTCGCAACCCACAAGGAGACAAAACCATGAGCCTTTCTTCCCAACGCATTCTGGTCATCGGCGGTGGCTTTTCTGGCATGGCTGCGGCCATCGAACTGCGCAAGCAGGGCGCGCAGGTGGACCTGGTCGAGATCGACCCCGGCTGGCGCAGCTATGGGGCAGGCATCAGCCTGGGGGGGGCTACGTTGCGGGCGTTCCGTCGCCTTGGCATTTTGGATACCTTTCTGGCGCAGGGCAACGCCTCGGACGGGGTGAATCTGCACCTGCCCAACGGCCCTTTGGTGGCCACGCTGCCCACGCCACGCATTGCTGGCGCTGATGTCCCCGGCGGCGGCGCCATCATGCGCCCTGTGCTGGCCCGTATCCTGGCCGAGGCCACGCGCGCGGCGGGTGCCAACGTCCGCCTGGGCTGCACGTTCACTGCGATAGAGCAGGAGGCCGATGGCGTGCAGGTCACCTTCACCGACGGACAGCGCCAGCGCTATGACCTCGTGATCGGGGCCGATGGGCTGTATTCCAAAGTGCGCGAAACGGTGTTCAAAGGCGCGCCCAAGCCGCGATACAGCGGCCAGGCGGTGTGGCGTGCCGTGCTGCCTCGCCCACCAGAAGTCGACACAGCCACGATGTGGATGGGGCCGAAGATCAAGCCGGGCGTGAACCCGGTCTCCAAGACCGAGATGTACCTCTTCGTCACCGAGCCGCGCCCCACCAACGACCATGTCGACCCGGCCACCTTTGCAGACAGATTGCGTGCGTTGCTCGACGGGTTTACGGCCCCCACGCTCCAGGCCATCCGCAACCAGATCGGTCCCGACTCGCAGATCGTGTACCGCCCCTTGGAAGGGATGCTCATGCCACGCCCCTGGTCGCTTGGGCGGGTGGTGTTGATTGGCGACACGGTGCATGCCACCACGCCGCACCTGGCATCGGGGGCCTGTATTGGCATCGAGGATGCCCTGGTGCTGGCCGATGAGCTGGCGAGTGCGGGTGATGTGCCGAGCGCATTGGCCGCCTTTGAAAGCCGCCGCTGGGAGCGTTGCCGCATGGTGGTGGAGAACTCTGCGCGCCTGGGCGAAATCGAGATCGAGGGCGGCGACAAGGAGGAGCACTCGCGCATCATGCGCGAATCCCTCATGGCTTTGTCTCAACCCATCTGAAGCGAGGTGGCCATGATCACAACCCAATCTTTGCGGGGCCGTGTGGCCTTGATGGTGGGCCATTGCGCAGGCATGGTCGACCTGGTTGCACTGCCCGTGTGGGTAGGCACGCTGATATCGGTGTACCGCTTTGACCCGCAGCAGGCTGGCCTGTTGGCCACGCTCTTCTTGGCGGGTGCGGTGGTGGCCAGCCTGGTGTTGGCGCCGTTCTTTCAGGTGCTGCCCGGACGCATGGTGGCTACAGCAGGGTTTACTGCTGCTGCCGTGGGTTTTGCGGTGGCCTCCACCACCACCCAGTTCTCACTACTGGCCCTGCTGCATGCGGCGTCAGGGGTTGCAGCGGGTGCCGCGCTGAGCGTGACGCACGGCACCATTGCCCGCAGCCAGAACCCCCACCGCATGTTCGCGTTGGTGGGCATGGCACTGGGGGTGTTTGCCATCGCATTCCTGGGGGGCACCCCCGTGCTGGTGGCTCAGCAGGGCGGGCCGGTGCTGTTTCAGGTGTTTGCTGGGGTCATGGCGGTGGGTGCGGTGGCTGCCGCGCTGGCGTTTCCTGTGCCTGACACGCTCGGCGGTGCGGGGCTTTCGTCGACGCCTGTTGCGCCATTGCCCGCCTCCGTCTGGTGGGGCGTCGCTGGCATTGCGGCCATGGGGTTGGTGCAATCCATGACGTTCAGCTTTCTGGAGCGTGTGGGCAGCGACCGGGGTTATGGGCTGCAGGCCGTCACCGGCGTGCTGATCGCATTGGGGGTGGTCAACCTGTTTCCGGCCGTGCTGGCCGCCGTGCTGGAAAAGCGCTGGGCCGCCCGCAGTGTCTTGTTGGCGGGGCCTGCGCTGCAGGCCTTGCTGGTGGTGGTGATCATGAATTCGACCGTGTTCGGGCCCTATGCCGCTGCGGCGGCCGTGTTTGCGGCGGTGATGATCTTCACGCACACCTTTGCCTTTGGTGTGTTGGCCCGACTGGACCCGAGTGGCCGCGCTTTGGCCGCCACCCCCGCCATGCTCATGTTTGGCGCAGCCATTGGGCCCATTTTGGGCGGTACGCTGGTCAAGGCCTGGGGCTATGGCAGCCTGGGTCTGGCGGCTTTGGTGATCGACGGTTTGGCCATGTATGCGTTTGCACGCATCCACCGCACGCCTCGCACGGCGGCGGCAGCGCAAGGAATGGCATGAGCCGCAGCGCATTGTCCGAGCCAAACCAGCAGGCGCTCAGCCGCCGCGCCTGCCTGGTGGCGGCGGCAGTGGCCGGTGCTGCGCCATGGGCCAGAGCACAGGCAGGCCGTCACATTGCTTTCATCGTGCCCCAGCCTGCAGGCAGCCCCAGCGATGTGTTCGCACGCAAGCTCCAGACCGTGATGCAGCGGGAGTTGGGGCAAACCATCGTTGTCGAGAACCTGCCAGGGGCCGGAGGCTCCATCGGTGTGCAGCGCATGCTGAATGCGCCTGCCGATGGTGCAACGGTGGTCGTGGCTTCTCAGACCGAACCCATCCTCACCCCGCTGTCGCTGGCCAGCGCCCGGTACAAGCCTGAGCAGATGCGCGCCATCGGCACGCTCGGGCGAACCAGCTACGTGCTGGCAGGCCGGACCGACATGCACGCTACCACCCATGCGCAGTTGTTGGACATGGCGCGGCAAGCGGCGGCCTCTGGCAAGCCCATGACCTTCGGGCACATCGGGCAAGGCTCAATGATCCACCTGATGGGCGCCCAGTGGGCGCGCCTGTGTGGCGTGCCATTGGTGCACGTGCCGTACCGGGGTGTGCCACCGCTGGTGCAGGACCTCATGGGCCATCAGATTGATTTGTCCTTTGTGCCATTGGGGGGCTCGGCGCTGAACATGCTGGAAACGGGCAAACTGCGCGCCTTCGGCAGCACGGCAACCAAGGCTCCTGCGCTGCTGCCGCACGTGGCACCGCTGAACCAGCAGTCCACGGTGCTCAAGGGCTTTGAGTACACCGCCTGGGGCGCGCTGCTGGTGGCCCGCAATACCCCTGAGCCAGCGGTGCGTCGTCTTCACCAAGCTTTCGGCGCAGCCCTGCGTGACCCAGAGGTCCAAAGCTTCCTGCGTGCCAATGGCACTGAGCCTGAGGAGCCGCTGTCGATCGAAGCGCTCGAAAAGTTCTATCAATCCGAAATCCAGATTCACCAAGCACTCGCCCGCACCGTGGGCGTGGTGCCCGAGTGAGCTTTGTACCCACCGACATGACCAAACCCCAACGCCGCTTTGTGGACCTTTCCATCTACCTGGAAAACGATGTCCTCTCTGACCCGCCCCCCCTGGCGCCCAAGATCACCTACCAGAAGCACGCCGATACGTTGCCCGAGTTCATGGCCATGATCCCCGGCACCCAGCCCGAGGACTACCCCGACGGCGAAGCGGCGGCGGCCGAGTGGGTCACGCTCACCACGCACAACGGCACCCACCTGGATGCGCCCTGGCACTTTCACTCTACGCAGGATGCGAAGAACGGCGGCACCCGCCCCTCCATCACCATCGACGAGGTGCCGCTGGAGTGGTGTTTTCAGCCGGGTGTGAAGCTGGACTTCCGTCACCTGCCCGATGGCTACGTGGCCACTGCGGCCGATGTGGAGGCCGAATTGGCCCGCATTGGCCACACCCTGCAGCCGCTCGACATCGTGGTGGTCAACACCCGGGCTGGTTCGCGCTATGGGCACAAGGACTACCTGGGCGCCGGTTGCGGCATGGGCTACGAAGCCACGATGTACCTGCTCGAACGCGGTGTGCGCCTGACGGGTACCGATGCCTGGAGCTGGGATGCGCCGTTCTCGTACACCGCCCAGCGCGTGGCAGAGACAGGCAACAAGGCCTTGATCTGGGAGGGCCACAAGGCGGGCCGCGATATTGGTTACTGCCACCTGGAGAAGCTGCACAACCTGGAGGCACTGCCGCCCACGGGTTTCACCATCAGCTGCTTTCCCCACAAGATCCGCGGCGCCTCGGCGGGCTGGACGCGTGCGGTCGCTATTTTTGAAGATTGAGGAGTTTGTCCATGGGATTTCCTGTCATCCATCGCGTGGTCACCGGCCACAACACCCAAGGCCGTGCCGTGGTCGCTAGTGATGGGCCGTTGCCTACGGTGGTCGATATTGCGGCCATCCCAGGCACGGTGTTCCATGAGGTCTGGAGCACCGCCCAATCGCCTGCCATCGTGGACAACGGCTCGGACCCGACGCTTGGCCCGCTGGTGCTGCCACCACCTCACGGCGGCACGCGCATCCGCTTTGTGGACATTCCACCAGACACGCCCGAATTCCTGGCCCACGGCGCAACGCGCATGCACGACGCCTTCAGCCAGGTGGGCGATGCTGCTGCTTCCACGGTGAAGGCCGATTCACCGCATCCGCTGATGCACCGCACCGAGTCGGTGGACTATGGCGTGGTGATGGAGGGTGAACTGACCTTGGTCCTGGACGAAGGCGAAGTGCAGTTGCGCCCCGGCAGTGTGGTGGTGCAGCGTGGCACCAACCATGCCTGGGCCAACCGTTCCGGTGCGCCTTGTCGCATGCTGTTTGTGCTGGTGGATGGGCGGTTTGATGCCTCCATTGCAGTGCCAGCGAGCCAGCAGCCATGAACACGCGCCGTGACTGGTTGGGCGCTGCTGCGACTGCGGCCCTGGCTCCTTGGGCTTGGGCAAAGGCTCCTTATCCTTCGCGGCCGTTGAGCTGGGTGGTGCCTTACCCGGCCGGAGGCTTTGGCGACGCAATGTCCCGCCTATTGGCCCAAAAGCTTGCCGAGCATCTTCAGCAGGCCGTGGTGGTGGAAAACAAGCCGGGCGGCGCCGCGCAGCTGGCGGCCCAGTATGTCAAGCAGCAGCCCGCCGATGGCCACACCTTGCTGTACGCAGACATTGGCCCGCTGGCCATGTACCCGGCGCTGTACTCCAAATTGAGCTTCAGCCCCCTCAAGGACTTCGCGCCCCTGACGCGATTGTTCAAGTCTCCCCTGGTCGTGGTCGTGCCGTCGGGCAGTCCGTTCCAGTCACTGGCTGACCTGCTGCGCGCAGCGGCTGCGGGCGATGGGCTGAACTACGGCTCTTACGGGCAGGGCAGCCAGCCGCATGTGTGGACCGAGCAGCTGCGCATGAAGACGCGCTCGCGCACGACCCATGTGCCCTACCAGGGCGCAGCGCCCGCGCTGCAAGACCTGATGGCCGGGCGCCTGGACTTCATGTGCGATGTGGTGGCTTCGAGTCTGCCGCTGGTGCGCGAAGGCAAGTTGCGGGCGCTGGCCAGCGTCGGGAGTGAGCAGCGCCTGCAGGTGCTGCCCCAGGTTCCTACGCTGACCGAGGCGGGGCATGCGGATCTGGATGTGCCCGGCTGGAACGGTGTGATGGTGCGTGCCGGAACACCCGCACCCGTGGTCGAGGTGCTCCACGAGGCCGTTATGGCCGCGCTGCAGTCGCCTGAGGTGCTGGGCCGCTACCGGCCGTTGGGGCTGCAGCCTGCGCCACTGGCGCCAGCAGCGTTTGGCGATTTCATCCAGAGCGAGTCGCAGCGATGGGCCAGCGCCATTCGCCAGGCGGAGATCAAGGTCGAATGAGCCTCTTTGACTTGCACGGCCGCACCGCACTGGTCACTGGCGCCACGCAGGGGCTCGGCCTGGCCATTGCGCGCACCTTGTCGGACCAGGGCGCCCGCGTGGTGGTGTCCGACCGTGATGCGCCTGCCTGTGAGCAGGTCGCTGCATCGTTGCCGATGGCTACGGGCATCGCTGCCGATATGGGGGTGCCGTCACATCTGGTGTCGCTGGTCGAACGATCGGGGCCCCTGGACATCTTGGTTTGCAACGCTGGCATCCAGGGGCCAGCCGGCCCACTGGCCGATACCAGCGACGCCGATTGGCAGCAGGTGTTTGACATCAACCTGCGTGCTGCAGCGCGCTTGTGTGCGCTGGTACTGCCGGGCATGGCGGCGCGGGGCGGCGGCAGCGTGGTGCTGATCTCCAGCATCGCTGGCTTGCGCGGCAACCGTTCGATCGGCCTGTATGGGTTGACCAAGGCTGCGCTCGCCCAATTGGCTCGCAACTTGGCCGTGGAATGGGGGCCTTCAGGCGTGCGGGTCAATGCCGTGTCGCCCGGCCTCATCCGCACACCGCTGGCAGAGCAGTTGATGGCCGATGACGCCTTCATGGCGCGGCGCATGCAGGCCACGCCATTGCGGCGCGCGGGAGAGCCGCACGAAGTGGCTGGTGTGGTCGCCATGCTGGCCAGCCCCGCCGGGGCCTTTGTGACCGGACATAACCTGGTGGTCGACGGCGGCACCACCATCAGCGATGGGAGTTGAAGACATGCACAGCATGCTGAGCCGAAGAGCCCTGGTGGCCAGTGCCTTGGCGTTGCCTGGGGCCACGTGGGCGGCCACCTGGCCCACACGGCCGCTGCGCATCGTGCTGCCGTTTGTGGCGGGAGGAAGTTCCGATCTGGTGGCGCGCCTGCTGGCCGACAAGCTGGGCCAGGCCCTGCGCAGCCCGGTAGTGGTGGAGTCGCGCGCCGGTGCCAACGGCATCATCGCCTCGGAGGCCGTGGCGCGCAGCACTGACGGGCATTCGCTGCTGTGGGTCAGTGCGGCCCATGCCATCAATGCCAGCCTCTACCCCCGGTTGCCCTATGACAGCCAGCGTGACTTTGCGCCCGTGGCCCTGGTGGCCAGCCCTGGGCCGATGGTCATTGCGGTGCCTGCGGCCTGGCCGGTTCGCAGCTTGTCGGATCTGCTCGCGTTGGCTCGGCGGCAGCCTGGGCAGGTCAGCTATGCCTCCGCAGGCATCGGCAACGTGCTGCACCTGGCGGGTGAGATGCTGGCGCAGCAGGCCGGTGTGAAGCTGCTGCATGTGCCCTACAAAGGTGCGGCGCCCGCCCTCAACGACCTAGCGGCTGGGCAAGTCAACTTGATGTTCAACAGCGCCCTGGCCGTGGCGCCGATGGTCAAGGACGGGCGGGTTCGCCTGCTGGCACAGACCGGCGCGCAGCGGTCGGCGGCCTTGCCCGCCGATCTGCCCACGGTGGCCGAGACGCCGGGCTTGGCGGGCTTTCAGGTCACGGGCTGGTTTGGCCTGCTGGCGCCTTCTGCCATGCCTGCCGATGCGATCGCTCGGCTCAACGCCGAATGCGTGCGCATTCTGGCCCTGCCCGAGCTGCGCGAAAAGCTGGCACTGCTGGGCACTGCCGACACACCCACCCAGAGTGCGCGAGAGTTTGGCGCATTTCTGGCCGCAGAGACCGACCGCTATGCCAGCGTCCTACGGGCGGCTGGGCTGCGACTTGAAACACCTTCTTCCTGACTGGATTGACGATGCGATTTGCGACTTTGAAAAACGGTAGCCTGGATGGCCGCCTGGTATTGGTTTCTTCCAGCGGCCTGCTGGCCGTCGATGCCGCGCCGACAGCGGGCAGCCTGCTGGAGGCCTTGCAGAACTGGGATGCCGTGGAGCCTGCCCTGCGCGAGCGCGCCGCAGCGATGGAGGCGGGCACTGTCGTTGGCAGCTTCGCGTTCGACCCAGCGGCCTGCAGCGCACCCTTGCCGCGCAGCCCGCAGTGGCTGGATGCCTCGGCCTTCCTCAACCATGGCCGCTTGATGGAGAGGGCGTTCAACACCCCGCCCATCCCGCATTTCGACACCATCCCGGTCATGTACCAGGGCGCTAGCGATGACTTTCTGGGGCCTTGTGACGACGTGCCTATGCCCAGCGAGGCCGATGGCATCGACTTCGAGGGCGAGTTCGGCGTCATCTGCGGCGCGGTGCCCATGGCGGTGACGCCAGAGACGGCCTTGGCCAGCGTGCGCTTGATCGTGCAGATCAACGACTGGAGCCTGCGTGCACTGGGTCCGCACGAGATGAAGACGGGCTTTGGCTTCTTGCAGGCCAAGCCCTCCACCAGCTTTGCCCCGCTGGCCGTGACGCCCGATGAGCTGGGCGATGCCTGGCAAGGTGGCCGGGTGCATATGCGCCTGCATGTGGAGTCCAACGGCCAATGGTTTGGTCACCCCCATGGAGGCGAAATGAATTTTGGCTTTGGGCAACTGATTGCGCACGCGGCCCGCACGCGGCAGCTGACGGCGGGCACCATCGTCGGCTCGGGCACCGTGTCCAACCAGTCCCGTGATGCGGGTTCTGCCTGCCTGGCCGAGCGGCGCGTGATCGAGATCCTGGACGAGGGCGCAGCCAAAACGCCCTTCATGCGCTACGGCGATACCGTGCGCATGCAGGCCCGTTGGCCTGATGGGCGTGAAGGCCCGTTTGGCCTGGTGCACCAGCGTGTGGTGGCGCCTGGTGCTGATGGTGCGAAGGGGCGCTGATGCAACATGTGGTCATCACCGGTGCGGGGGGCTTTGTGGGGGCGGCCCTGGTGCAGCGTTTGCGCGCACAACCGCAGAGCCTCGGGCAAGCAGGCCCGATACGGCTCACGCTGGTCGATCGCGTTGCTGCGTCAGCGCCCGACTCGCTCTGTGCTCCGCAAGCGCAGTTGCAGGAGAACGTGCGTTGGCACTTGGGCAGCTTTGCCGACCCCGCCTTGCTGCAGGCCTTGCGCGACGATCCGCCGGACTGCGTGTTTCACCTTGCCAGCGTGCCGGGCGCGCTGGCCGAGCGTGAGCCCGCGTTGGGCGTGCAGGCCAATTTGCTCGACACCGTGGCCCTGCTCGAAGGACTGGCCCAGTCGGTGCGCGCAGGGCGGGCCAGCGCGCCGCCGCGTGTGGTGTTTGCCAGCTCGGTCGCGGTGTATGGGGCCTTGGGGACAGGACCCATGACCGAGGCGCATGTGCCGCAGCCCGCGCTGAGCTACGGCACCCACAAATGGACCACCGAGCTGCTGCTGGCCGACTACAGCCGCCGTGGCGAGCTCGATGCCTGCAGCCTGCGCCTTCCCGGCGTGGTGGCCCGCCCCCCGGCCGAAACGGGCCACGGCTCGGCCTTCATGAGCCAGATATTCCATGCCCTGCAGGGGCGGCAGGCCTACACCTGCCCCGTCTCGCCCCAGGCCACAGCCTGGTGGATGTCGCTGGAGCGCTGCCTGGACAACCTACTGCATGCCGCGCGGTTGCCCGCAGCCGCGATGACCCCGGCCCGCTGCTGGCAGCCGCCGGTGTTGCAGGCTTCGGTGGCCTCTGTGGTGCAGGCGGCAGCGCACCACCTGGGTTGTAGCGCGCAGGACTATATTGCCTACGCGCCCGACCCGCGCATCGAGGCCGTGTTTGGCCGCCAGCCGCCGTTGCACACACCACAAGCCCAAGCGGCGGGCTTTGTACACGACGGTGGTGTGGAGGCGTTGGTGGCGCGGGTGCTGGAGCCGCTGGGGCCGCCTGCCTTGCCTGGCGCGTGATGCGGGTCTGAGGCGGCCTGACGCAGGCTTGATGCGGCTCAGCGCGCTTTTACAAAATCTCCAGCACCGCCTCAATAGGCCGGCCTACCCGCGTGCCACGGGGGCTGCTGGCCACGGGGCGGTTCAGCAGGACCGGGTGGGCGGCCAGGGCGTCCAGCAACTGGTCGTCGGTGACGCCTGGGGCGTCCAGGTGCAGCTCTTTGAACAGCGGCTCTTTGGTGCGCACCAGGTACAGCGCGCCCTGGCCGCTGCTGGCCACCAGGGCTTGCAGCGTGGTGCGGCTGGGTGGGTGTTTGAGGTAATCGACCACCACAGGCTCCACACCGCGCTCGCGGACCAGGACCAGGGCGTTGCGCGAGGTGCTGCACTTGGGGTTGTGAAAAAAAGTGACGCTCATAGCGGGTTGGGCTCAGTTGCTGTTGAAGTTGCAGTAGCGGGCGCCAGCTCAAAGTGGTCCAGCAGCACGAAGTCGTCTTGCGGGTGCTTTTGTGAAAACAGCGCCAAGCTGTCGATGTGCTGGGGTGGCAGGTCAGCGAAAAACTGCTGTGCCACGTCTTCCACCACATCCTGCAGCGGCGGCTGTATCAGGTGTAGCGGTCCGGTCAGGGGCAGGTGGAATGTCCAGGGCAGGTCGTCTGTCGCCGCATCGTTGGGTTGCGGTGCCGCCACCGTCTGCAAGGCTTGCTGGCATTGGGTGGCCCAGGCGTTCAGCGCGGCATGGGCGCGGTGGCCTGGGGTGGGGCCTAAGGCCAGCACGCCTGCGTGGCGTACCACCTGCAGTGGGGGCAAGGCCATGGTTTGCCATTGGGTGGCCAGGCGGTGCACGGTGGCTTGCAGGGTGAGCCAGTCTGCGCCCTCGGCCAGGGCAAAGCTGGGGGCCCAGGCGGCGCGCCAGCCCCATTGGCGGGGGCGGGCCGTGAGCAGGTGCAGCACCTCGGGCGGCACTTCGGCAATGTCGAGCTGGGGCAGGGTGCGCAGTTGCGCGGCGCAGCGGCCCAGCCAGTGGCTGCCCGCCAGCCAGCCCAGCGTGCCGGGCTGGGGCGCCCAGGCCAGGGTGTAGCGAGGGGCGGTCATGTGCCCGTCGGGGTTGGGGTTTTGCCGGGCTGCAGCTTGCCCAGGTCCAGCGGCCGGTCTTCAAAGGCGGTGCTCAGCACCACGGTGCTGGTAGTGCGGGCCACGCCCTCAATGGCCTTGATTTGGTAGATGACGTCTTCGAGTGCGCGGGCGTGGGTGGTGCGGATCTTGGCCAGGAAGTCGTATTCGCCCGCCACGCTGTGCAGCTCTTGCACCTCGGGCATGGCGCGCAGGCGCGGGGCCACTTCGCGGCAGTGGATGCCGCCATCGTTGCGGATCGCCACAAAGGCGGTGAAGCTCAACCCCACCCGGTCGGGGTCCACGCTGATGGAAAAGCGCCGGATCACGCCCTTGTCCAGCAGCTTCTTGACCCGTTCGTGCACGGCCGCCGTAGACAGTCCCACTTCAGCCCCGACATCGGCGTAAGAGCGACGGCCATCTTCACCAAGCGCCGAAATAATTCTGGCGTCCATGTCGTCTGTCTGAATATTTGCTTGCATAAGGCCTGTGATTCGGTAAAAATTCCTGAAACCGCTGGTTTTCCATAAATTATTCGGTCAGGTGAAGAATATGCCGACATTTTTCAATGTGCAAGGGTCCAAGTGGGGTCTGGGGCGCTCTGGGGCGCTGGTGCTGGCCTTGTTGCTGGTGTATGTGGTGTGGGGCACCACGTATTTCGCCATTGGCATTGCGCTGCAAAGCATGCCGCCGCTGTGGATGAATGCCATCCGTTTTTTGTGCGCAGGCGGGGTGATGCTGCTCGTAGCGCTGTGGCAGGGGCACACCCTGCCCTCGGTCGTGCAGTGGCGCAACGCAGCTTTGGTGGGCGCGCTCATGGTGTTCGGCGCCATGAACTGTGTCGGCTTGGCGCAGAAGCTGGGCATTGGATCGGGCCTGATGGCCACGGTGGTCACCACCATGCCCATGTGGCTGGCCCTGTGGACGCGCTGGGGCGGCGAGCGCGTGCCGTTGACCAGTTGGGTGGGCCTGGCGCTCGGCGTGGTGGGCGCGCTGCTGCTGGCGCTGGAGGGCGACTTCTCGGCCACCTGGCAAGGCGCCTTGTTTGCTTTTGGTGCGCCGCTGTGCTGGAGCGTGGGCTCGTACGCGTCGCGCAAGCTCACGCTGCCTGCTCCCGCCATGGCTGCGGCCGCGCAGTGGCTGGTGGGCGGCGCACTGTGCTTCGTTGTCGCGGCCTGGGTGGAGTCCGTGGGGGCGCTGGCGCATGTCTCGGCCAAGTCGTGGGCAGCCTGGGTGTACTTGGTTGTGTTTGGCACGCTCATCGCCCTCAATGCCTACTTGTGGCTGTTGCAAAACGCCTCGGCCGCATTGGCGGGCAGCTACTCATTTGTGAACCCTGCCGTGGCCCTGTTGGTGGGTGTGGCGCTGGGGGGCGAGCTGCTCACCGGCTGGGTGTTTGCCGCGCTGCCGCTGATTGCCGGGGCGCTGGTGTGCATCCTGTATGGGCCCCTGGTGCTGGGCCTGTGGCAGCGCAATGTGGTGCCCCGGCTGCGCGCGGCCTGGGCATCTGGAGACCGCCAGCGGCAAATGTAATGCTATTGAATTGATAGCTGCTAGCGCTCGTATTTTGTGCGCTGGAGGCTATTTTTGTTCGAAATGATGGCGAGCCGTCCGCAAGTGTGGCCTGAGAACCTGTCGGCCTGTGCTGACAGACGGCAGCGCTAACGCGGTTAGGCTTGGGGCTGATCGTCCCCACACCCAACCTGCTCCTGGAGTGCTTTGCCATGCTCTACAAATTCAAATCCCGCGCCGCTGCCGACCTCATCCTGCTGGAACCCCAGGGGCGGCAGATCTTGCAAATCATTGGCAAAGCGCCAGCGCCCAACGGCATCGTGACGGCTGCGCAAATCCCGGCCGCGCTGGCCGCTCTGGAGGCCGCCGTGGCCGCTGACGAAGCGCGCCTGCGCGAGGCCGCGCAACAGGCCGCAGAGGCGGACCCGAACGCACCGGAAGACGAGCCCCGCGACATAGTCCGCCTGCGCCAGCGTGCAGCTCCGTTCATCGACCTGTTGCGCCGCAGCCTGCAAGAGGACTGTGATGTGGTCTGGGGTGTCTGAGGGCTTTGAACAGGTTCTTAGTCCATTGAAAGAACTGCCCTCAAGCGCGTCATGCCATGATGGAATGGCACGGAGCCGTCCATCGCCTTTGCCACCATGCCCTACCACGCCGAACTTCGCTACGACAAAGCCCTGATCCGGTCGGCCGCCGCTGTGTACTGGCGGCGCACGGTGGGTTTACGCCTGCCTTGGGTGTGTGTGGCGATGGGCGGTTTCCTGGTCTACCTGGTGGCGCAGGGGCATCGCAGCTGGGTGGAAGGGGTGCTGGGGGCCACGTTGGTCTTTGGCTGCGCGATGATGGTGGCGGTCTTTGTCGTTCACTACCGCAATGGGCTGGCCAAACTGCGGGACATGCGCGAGCCGGTGGCGCAGCTCCGGGTGGACGAGACAGGCCTCGCCGTTGAATCCCTGGCAGGCAAGGCGGCGCTGCCCTGGTCTGCGGTGCAAGAGGTGTGGCGCTGCGAAGGGTTCTGGCTCGTGCTGCTGTCGCCCGCGCAATTCATCACCGTACCGACCCGAACGCTGGGCCCTGACATGCAGGCGTTTGTGATGTCCCAACTGTCTGCCGCAGGTGCGCGAATTCGTTGACTGGCGGCACTGGCGGTATTTGCAGGACTACAGGGCCATGGGCCCGCAGAGCCCCTGCGGTGACAGGGGCCGCAGGTGCCTTGTCACCGCAGCAGGTCAATCCACCTTCGCCCCTGACACCTTCACCACCCCCGCCCATTTCTGGTGTTCCTGCTCAATGTGGCGCGCAAACTCGGCCGGGGTGTTGCCGCCTGGGATGGCGCCTTGGGCGGTGAGCCGTTCTTTCACGGCCGGGCTGGCCAGCGCTTTGGCCGTCTCTTGCTGGATGCGATGGACGATGTCAGGGGCGGTGCCCGCAGGGGCCAGCAGGCCGAACCAGGAACTGGCCTCAAAGCCCTTGAGGGCCGGGCCGCCAGCCTGCTCCACCGTGGGCACATCGGGCAGTGCGGCAGAGCGCTGGCTGCTGGTCACGGCCAGGGCCACCAGCTTGCCAGCCTTGATCTGCGCCATGGACGAGGGCAGGTTGTCGAACATCACATCGGCGTTGCCCGCCACCATGTCCATCAGCGCGGGGCCCGAGCCTCGGTACGGCAGGTGCAGCATGTAGGTGCCCGTCATGCTTTTGAACAGCTCGCCCGCCAGGTGGATGGAGGTGCCGTTGCCGCTGGACGCCATGTTCAGTTTGCCGGGGTTGGCCTTGGCTGCTTTGATGAAGTCCTGCACGTTGGTCACGCCCAGGACTTTGGCCTTGTCGGGGTTCATCACCATCACGTTGGGCACGGCGGCCACCAGGGTGATGGGTACAAAGTCCTTGATGGGGTCGTAAGGTAGCTTGGCGTACAGCGCGCGGTTGATGCCGTGCGTGCCCACGGTGCCCATGAGCAAGGTGTAGCCGTCGTTGGCAGACTTGGCCACAGCCTCGGCCCCCACATTGCCGCCCGCGCCAGCGCGGTTTTCCACAATGAAAGGTTGCCCGAAAGCGCGGCCCAGCTCAGGCGCCATGGCGCGCGCCAGGATGTCGGTGGTGCCGCCGGGGGCAAAGGGCACGATGATGCGCACGGGCTTGTTGGGCCAGCCAGCCGCTGAGCCGGGCGCAGCCTGCGCATGGGCATTGCCGGGTACGAGCAGCGAGGCGGCTGCAGCCACCGCCAAGGCGCCCGCTGCTGTCAGGGTGAATGCAAGGGCCATGGCCTTGCGGCGGCTGCGCGCCTGGCTGCGGGCTTGGATTTGTGCGCTGGAGCTTGCAGGTGGGTGGACTCGGTGCAGCGATGTCATGGGGCTAGTCCTTTTTGAATCTATGGGCATTTGCAGCAGCCGCCGCATGCCTCAGTTCTACGCGGGTGTGCGAGGCACGGGCAGATGGGATTACCCGAACAGTGGTACCGCCGCCAATCAAAAAAGCCACCGGGCCCAGTGGACGCGGTGGCTTGTGCTGCACTGGCGTTGCCGCCAGGCGCAGGCATCAGTCAGCGTAAGTGCCAGCGGCCTTGATGACGGCGCCCCACTTGTTGATCTCAGACTGCACAAATTGTTTGTGTTCAGCAGGTTCGATGCGCTTGTCGGTGGCCACCACGGCGCCCAGGCCTTCTTGCTTCTTGATGAACTCGGGGTCCTTCAGGGCCACCTTGATGGCTTCGTTGATCTTCTTGAGCACGTCGGCAGGGGTGCCCTTGGGCGCGTACACGCCGTGCCAGATGGTCACGTTGAAGTCCTTCACACCCGACTCGGCCAGTGTGGGCAGGTCTTTGAGGGCTGGCGTGGTGAGGCGCTTGGTGGTGGTCACGGCGTAGGCCTTGACCTTCTTGCCTTCGATCTGCGACGTGGTGTTGGTGGTCTGGTCGCACAGCAGATCGATCTGGCCGCCGATCAGATCGGTGATGGCGGGGGCGGTACCCTTGTAAGGCACAGGGGTCATGTCCACCTGCAGCGCGCTTTGGAACATCAGACCGCACAGGTGCGATGCCGAGCCTTGGCCCGCATTGCCCAGGTTGATCTTGCCCTTGTTCTGGTTGATCCAGGCCGACAGCTCCTTGTAGTTGTTGGCGGGCATGCTGGGCTTGGCGATCAGCGTCATGGGCACATCGTTGATGATGCCCAGGTACTCAAAATCATTGGCTACGTTGAACGACAGCTTGCGGTACATCGTGGGCATGGTGGACATGCTGATGTGGTTGAGCAGCAGCGTGTAGCCGTCGGGGGTGGCGCGGGCCGCCTTGGCGGTACCGATGGTGCTGCCAGCACCGGCCGTGTTGTCCACCACCACGCTCACACCCAGGGGTTTGCGCAGGGCTTCGGCCAGGTCGCGCGCCACGCGGTCTGTGGGGCCGCCCGCTGCGTAAGGAACCACCAGCGTGATCGTCTTGTCTTTGGACGGGAACTCTTGCGCTTGTACGCCGAAGGCGGTGACCACTGCGGCGGCGGCCAGCGAGAGTTTCAGCAGATTTTTCATGGATGCTCCTTTGATTGACGGGGCGATGATAGCCACGGACTTTGGCCAGACCATACGTGTTGCCCGCAGCGTGCGTGGTTTCTCGTTTTAAGAAAAAAAAGCCTATTGCGCTTATAAATAAAGCGTTAGTAGCTATATTTTTAATAGCTAATCAAGGGAAAACCCTGGGTGAAAAATGCGGCTTTTTTGTGGTGGCGCATTCCCGCTGTTGAAGGCGTCAGCGGTAGCTGCGCGCATCTTCGATCACCCGGCCGTCGTTGGGCAGCGTGCCAGGCGGCACCATCTGCACCTCGCCGCGCAGCTTGGTCACCTCGCGGATCGCGTCCGAGAGCTGGTGGGCCAAACCCTCGGCGGTCTCAGTGGTCTCGACCTGCAGCACCATCTGGTCGTTGGCCATTTCGCCGCTGACCACGAGGCGCGCTCGCAATACCTGCGGAAAACGCTTGGCGATCTGCGCCACCTGCCCCGGGTGCACAAACATGCCGCGCACCTTGGTGGTCTGGTCGGCCCGGCCCATCCAGCCCTTAATGCGCGTGCCCGTGCGCCCCGTGGGACAGGTGCCGGGCAGCACGGCAGACAGGTCACCGGTACCAAAGCGAACGAGAGGGTAGTCGGGGTTGAGCGTGGTGATGACCAGTTCGCCCACTTCGCCCTCGGGCACCGGGTCGCCCGTGCCGGGACGCACGATCTCGACGATCACGCCCTCGTCCAGCACCAGGCCTTCGCGGGCCGAGGTTTCATACGCAATCAACCCCAGGTCGGCGGTGGCGTAGCACTGGTATCCCGCAATGCCGCGCTCGGCAAACCAGTCGCGCAGCGATGGTGGAAAGGCTTCGCCAGAGACCAGCGCCTTGGTCACCGTGGGCAGCGCCACGCCCATCTCGGCAGCTTTTTCGACAATGATTTTCAGAAAGCTGGGCGTGCCGATGTAGCCCGCAGGCTGCAGCTCGGCCATGGCCTGCACCTGCTGCTCGGTCTGGCCCGTGCCGCCGGGGAACACGGTGCAACCCAGCGCATGCGCGCCGGTTTCCATCATCGAGCCCGCAGGCACAAAGTGGTAGCTGAAGCTGTTGTGGATCAGCTCGCCGCGCCGAAAGCCCGCCGCGTAAATGGCCCGCGCCATGCGCCAATAGTCGGGCCGCGTGCCCTCGGGCTCGTAGATGGTGCCAGGGCTGGCAAACACGCGCGTCATGCCCGGCCCAAAACCCAGCGCACTGAAGCCCCCAAACACATTGCTGGCGCGGCCCGCCTGCTGGCGCTCCAGCAGCTCGTACTTGCGCGTGACGGGCAAATGCGCCAGGGCTGCGCGGCTGGTCACGCCCGCCGCATCCACCCCCGCGAGTATGCTGGCAAACGCGGGCGATGCCTTCTGGGCATGGGCGATCTGCTGCGGCAGCGCCGCCATCAGCGCCGCTTCCCGCGCCCCAGGGCTGCGGGTTTCCAGGTCGTCATAAAACGTGCTCATGCCTGGGGTTCCTTGTGAGGTGGTTTGAAGTGAAATAGGCTTCTAGCGCTTATCCAACTGGCGCAAGCAGCTATGAAATTGAGAGTAAATGCGTCGTGGGTTATTGCTGAAACAGGGCGCTGCCGCCCACACTGGCGTGGCCGCAGCCAGCGCACCCGTGGAACTGGCTTTGCCAGGCCACCGGGTGCGTCCCCCTGAGGGGGAAGGCGCGCAGCGCCACAGGGGCTCGTCAGGCCAACCAGCGCTTGCGCCGCTTGTAGCTTTTGACATCCTTGAAACTCTTGCGCTCACCGCCACCGACGCCGAGGTAGAACTCTTTCACGTCCTCGTTGCTGGCCAGGTCGCTGGCGGCGCCGTCCATCACCACGCGGCCGCTTTCCATGATGTAGCCGTAGTCCGAATACTTGAGGGCCATGTTGGTGTTCTGCTCGGCCAGCAAGAAGGTGACCTTCTCCTTGGTGTTCAGGTCCTTCACGATGTTGAACACCTCCTCCACGATCTGCGGCGCCAGGCCCATCGATGGTTCATCCAGCAGCACCATGCTGGGGTTGGCCATGAGCGCGCGTCCGATGGCGCACATCTGCTGCTCACCGCCCGACGTGTAGGCCGCCTGCGACGTGCGGCGTGTTTTGAGGCGCGGGAAGTAGTTGTAGACCTTCTCCAGATTGGCCGCGATCTCGGCCTTGCTGGTGCGGGTGTAGCTGCCCGTCATCAGGTTCTCTTCAATGGTCAGGTGGGCAAAGCAGTGCCGCCCCTCCATCACCTGCACCACGCCGCGCTGCACCAGGTCGGCGGGCGAGAGGTTTTCGATGCGCTCGCCGCGCAACTCGATGCTGCCTTTGGTGACCGCACCACGCTCGCCCTGCAGAAGGTTAGAGATGGCGCGCAGGGTCGTCGTCTTGCCCGCCCCGTTCCCTCCCAGGATGGCCACGATGGACCCCTCGCGCACCTGCAGCGAGACGCCCTTGAGCACCAGGATCACGTGGTTGTAGATGACCTCGATGCCGTTGACGTTGAGAACAATATTGCTGTTGGAGTCCATGGTCTTCCTTCGCTGTGCCAATCGAAAGGGCTGCGGTACAGCACAAACCTTTCGATTGGCGGCTGCCGGGGAAGGCAGCCGCTTCGTCACCAGCCGTCGATACGGTCGCAGCGCCATCGCCAGGGACACCGTGGAACTGGCTTTGCCAGGCCACCGGTGTCGTCCCCCTTCCCGAATCGCGCCAGCGATTCGAGAGAAGGGGGAAGCGGCAAAGCCGCTCAGGGGGATGTACTCAGCTATTGCAATCAGCAGGGTCGCGCCGCGCCATCTTCTTGTCGGCCAGGTACTTGTCTGCACCGGCCTTCACCATGGGCTTGAGGATTTGCTCGTCAGCCTGGTACCAGTCCGACGAGAAGTTCCACTTCTTGCCGTCCCAGGTGTGCACGCGCGACCAGGTGGAGCCCATGTGGTCGGCGCAGCTGGTGGACACGGGGCGCATCACGTCGTTAAAGCCCAGCGCGTCCAGCTTCTTCTGGTCCAGCGCCAGGTTTTCCATGCCCCAGCGCACTTGCTCGCCGGTCATGACCTTGCCCTTGCCAAAGCGTTCTTGTGCGCGGCGCACAGCTTCCACCGCCAGCATCTGGATGATCACGCCGCGGGTGTACAGCACCGAGCCGACTTCGTCCTTGGGGCCCGTGCCCTGGCCCTTGTCGTGCACGTGTTTCAGGATGTCCTGCATCACCTTGCTTTGCTGGCCGTAGCCGTTGAGCGCCAGCGCGTTGTAGCCCTTGGCACCTTCGCCCACATCGCGTACATCGGGCTCGGCACCGGCCCACCACACGCCATACATCTTGTCGCGGGGGTAGCCGGTGGCCTGGGCTTCCTTCAAAGCAGTGGAGTTCATCACGCCCCAGCCCCACAGCAGCACGTAGTCGGGGCGGCTTTGGCGCACCTGCAGCCAGGTGGCTTTTTGCTCCACGCCAGGGGCCGTCACGGGCAGCATCTGTAGCTCAAAGCCGTGCATCTTGGCGCGCTCTTGCAGCACCGGGATGGGCTCCTTGCCAAACGGGCTGTCGTGGTAGACCAGGGCAATCTTCTTGCCCTTGAGTTTGTCCAGCCCGCCGTTGGCCTTGCCCAGGTGCTGGATCAGGATGTCCGCGCCCGTCCAGTAGCTGCCCATGTAGGGGAAGTTCCACTTGAACGCCTGCCCGTCCTGCGCCACCGACAGGCCATAGCCCAGCGTGATCAGGGGAATCTTGTCCACAGGTGCTTTTTCGGTCAGCGCAAAAGTGATGCCGGTGGACTGCGGGTCAAACAGCGTCACGCCAGGGCGGCTCTTGAGGCGCTCGTAGCATTCCACGCCCCGGTCGGTGGCGTAGCCGGTTTCACATTCTTCAAAGGTGAGTTTCACGCCGTTGATGCCGCCATCGCGGGCGTTGATCATCTTGATGTAGTCCTGCTTGCCGTTGGCCCATGGCACACCGTTGGGTGCATACGGCCCCGTGCGGTAAGACAGCAGCGGGAAGAACTGCTCCTTCGCTTGTGCCATCGCACTGGTCGCAAGCGACGACGCTCCAGCGGCAACGACCGCTGCGGCAATCACGATTTTGGAAAGCTTCATGGATGTCTCCTTTGGATGAATGTGTTGAAGCACGGGGGAACCGGGGGTCAGTGGGGGAAGGGCCACAGACGCAGTTTTTGCTTGGCGGTGGACCACAGCTTGGCCAGGCCGTGGGGCTCGACGATCAGGAACCACACGATCAGCGCACCAAAGATCATCAGCTCGGCGTGCGAGACGCCTGCGGTGGAGATCTCGATACCGAACAGCCCCATGAACGCGGGCAGGAACTGGTTGAGCACGATGGGCAGCACCACGATGAAGGCCGCGCCAAAGAACGCACCCATGATGGAGCCCAGGCCGCCGATGATGACCATGAACAGCAGGCGGAACGACACCTCCACCGAGAAGGCTGCAGGCTCCCAGGCACCCAGGTGCACAAAGGCCCACAGCGCACCGGCCATGCCCACGATGAAGGAGCTCACGGCAAAGGCGCTGAGCTTGGCGTACATCGGGCGAATGCCGATCACCGCTGCCGCCACGTCCATGTCGCGGATGGCCATCCACTCGCGGCCAATGGCACCGCGCACCAGGTTCTTGGCCAGCAAGGCGACCACTACCAAAATGGCCAGGCAGAAAATGTATTTGCTGGTGGCGCTTTCAATCGGCATGCCCAGCACCTGCAGGCCATTGACCGACACCGAGCCAGAGTCCGAGTTGTTAGTGAACCACTTGATGCGCAGGAACATCCAGTCCGAAAAGAACTGCGCGGCCAGCGTGGCCACGGCCAGGTACAGCCCCTTGACGCGCAGGCTGGGCAGCCCGAACAAGATGCCGAAGAACGTGGCGCACAGCCCGCCCAGGATGAGTGCCGGAATCAGCGGCATGCCTGGAAAGCGCACAAAGAAGTTGTACGCGCCATAGGCCCCCACGGCCATGAAGGCGCCCGAGCCCAGCGAGATCTGCCCGCAGTAGCCCACCAGAATGTTCACCCCCAGAGCCGCCAGCGCCATGATGACGAAGGGGATCAGGATGGCGCGGAAGATGTAGTCGCTGGCCAGCATGGGCACGGCGATGAAGGCAATGGCCAGGATGATGCCGATGGCAATGCGGTCCTGCGCGATCGGGAAGATCTGCTGGTCAGCGCGGTAGCTCGTCTTGAACTGGCCGTTTTCGCGGTAGAGCATGGGGTGTCTCCTGTTGTTCTTGTGATGGGTTACACGCGGTGCGTGATCTTTTGCACGGGGGCGCACCTGCGGTGCCCTGTGTGAACTGCGTTCCCACAGTCAACGTGCTGCGCACGTTGTGCCTCCTTCGAAAAATCATTGCTCTCGTATTTCATACGCGATCAATGATTTTTTCTCCGAACAAACCTTGCGGTCTGAACAGAAGGAACACCAGCGCCAGCACATACGCAAACCAGATCTCGATGCCGCCGCCCACGAAGGGGCCCAGGTAAACCTCGGAGAGCTTTTCGCCCACGCCGATGATCAGGCCGCCGATGATGGCGCCGGGCACTGAAGTCAGGCCGCCCAGGATCACCACCGGCAGCGCACGCAGGGCCACCGTGGTGAGCGAGAACTGCACCCCGAGCTTGCTGCCCCAGATCATCCCGGCCACCAGGGCCACCACACCTGCCACGCACCACACGATCACCCAGATGCGGTTCAAAGGGATGCCGATGGATTGGGCCGCCTGGTGGTCGTCGGCCACGGCGCGCAGTGCGCGGCCGGTAGAGGTTTTCTGAAAGAACACCGACAGCAGGGCCACCAGCGCGGCGGCGATGGCAGCAGCAATCACATCTTCCTTGTTGATCAGGATGCCGCCCTGGAACACGCTGTCGAAGGCGAAGATCGGCTCCTTGGGCATGCCCACGTCGATCTTGTAGATGTCGCTGCCAAACAGCGTCTGGCCCAGCCCTTCGAGGAAGTAGGTGATGCCCAGCGTGGCCATCAGCAGCGTGGCGCCTTCCTGGTTGACCAGGTGGCGCAGCACCAGCTTTTCAATCAGCCAGGCCACCACAAACATGATGGCGCCTGCGATCACAAAGGCCGCCAGGTTGGCCACGATGGGGTTGTCGATGCCGGTCCACTTCGGGATCCATTCGGCAAAGCGGGCCATGGCCAGCGCTGCGAACAGCACCATGGCGCCTTGGGCAAAGTTGAAGACGCCCGAGGCCTTGTAGATCAGCACAAAGCCGAGCGCCACCAGCGAATACAGCATGCCGGCCATGAGGCCGCCGATGAGGGTTTCTAAAAAGAATGCCATGTGTGGTTCTCCTGATCAGTGCGACGTGCCGAGGTAGGCACTGATCACGTCTTCGTTGTTGCGCACTTCGTCAGGGCTGCCGTCGCCAATCTTCTTGCCGTAGTCGAGCACCACCACGCGGTCGCTGATGTCCATCACTACGCCCATGTCGTGCTCGATCAGCACGATGGTGGTGCCGAACTCGTCGTTCACGTCCAGGATGAAGCGGCACATGTCCTGCTTTTCTTCCACGTTCATGCCGGCCATGGGTTCATCGAGCAGCAGCACTTGCGGTTCCATGGCCAGGGCGCGGCCCAGGTCCACGCGCTTTTGCAGCCCGTAGGGCAGTTGGCCCACGGGGGTCTTGCGGTAGGCCTGGATTTCGAGGAAGTCGATGATGTGTTCGACATATTCGCGGTGGCGAATCTCTTCGCGCTCGGCGGGGCCCCAGCGCAGGGCCTGCAAGAGCAGGTTGCTTTTGATCTTGAGGTTGCGGCCGGTCATGATGTTGTCGATCACGCTCATGCCCTTGAACAGCGCCAGGTTCTGGAACGTGCGGGCCACGCCCATCTCGGCCACCTGGCGCGAGTTCATGTGCGAGAACGTCTTGCCCCGGAAGGTGATCGAGCCGTCCTGCGGCGTGTACACGCCATTGATGCAGTTGAGCATGGAGCTTTTGCCCGCGCCGTTGGGGCCGATGATGGCGCGGATCTCGTGCTCGCGCACGTTGAAGGAGATGTCGGTCAGTGCCTTCACGCCGCCGAATCGGAGGCTGATGTTCTTGACGTCGAGGATGACGTCGCCGATCTTCTTGGTGGTCATGGTGGGGGGCTTCTCCAGCGGGTAGAGCGCGGGTTTCATGCGGCGCTCTTCACAGGCGCAAACGTCTTCGTATCCGACAGCTTGAGCGTGGCGCTCACGCTGCCCGTGCGGCCGTCTTCAAACTTCACCTGGGTCTCGATGTATTGCTCGGTACGGCCCGCGTACAAGGCATCGACCAGCACGCCGTACTTGTCGGCAATGAAGCCGCGGCGGACCTTGTTGGTGCGGGTGAGTTCACCGTCGTCGGCATCCAGCTCTTTGTGCAGCACAAGGAAGCGGCTCACCTGGCTGCCCGCCAGCATGGCGTCGGTGGAGAGGTCGGCATTGACTTTTTCGATGCACTCGCGGATCAGCTCGTACACCTCGGGTTTTTGGGCCAGGTCGGTGTAGCCCGCGTAGGGCAGGTTGCGGCGCTCGGCCCAGTTGCCCACGGCGTCGAAGTCGATGTTGACCATCACGCAGACCTGCTCGCGTTTGTCGCCCAGGGCCACCACTTCCTTGATGTGCGGGAAGAACTTGAGCTTGTTCTCCACGTACTTGGGCGCGAACATGGCGCCGTCATTGGCTCCACCCTGGATGCGGCCCACATCTTTGACGCGATCGATGATCTTGAGGTGGCCGTGCGCATCCAGAAAGCCTGCATCACTGGTGTGGTACCAGCCGTCGGCCGTCAGCACCTCGGCGGTGGCGGCTGGGTTCTTGTAGTACTCCTTGAGTAGCCCGGCCGACTTGACCAGGATCTCGCCGTTGTCGGCCACCTTGATCTGCACGCCGCGAATGGGCACACCCACGGTGTCGGCGCGCGCCTGGTTGTCGGGCTGCAGGCACACGAACACGGCGGTCTCGGTGGAGCCGTACAGCTGCTTGAGGTTGATGCCGATGGAGCGATAGAAGGTGAACAGGTCGGGGCCAATGGCCTCGCCCGCCGTGTAGGCCACACGCACGCGGCTGAAGCCCAGGTTGTTGCGCAGCGGGCCGTACACCAGCAGGTTGCCCAGGGCGTATTTGATGCGGTCGAGCGTGCTCACAGCCTCGCCGTCCATCAGGGCCGGGCCCACGCGTTTGGCAACGGCCATGCAGGCCTCGAACATCTTGCGCTTGAGGGTGCCTGCGTCTTCCATGCGGATCATCACGCTGGTGAGCAGGCCTTCAAAAATGCGGGGGGGCGCAAAGTAGTAGGTGGGGCCGACTTCCTTGAGGTCGATGGTCACGGTGCTGGCCGACTCGGGGCAGTTCACCACGTAGCCGCAAGCCAGCCACTGGGCGTAGCTGAAGATGTTCTGGCCGATCCAGGCAGGCGGCAGGTAGGCCAGCACTTCTTCGGCGCTGGTGAGTTTGTCGAACTCAGCACCTGCGCTGGCGCGGTCCAGCAGGGTGCTGTGGGTGTGCACCACGCCCTTGGGGTTGCCGGTGGTGCCTGAGGTGAAGAACATCGCGGCCACGTCCTCGGGTCGGGCCTTGGCCACCTCGGCCTGGAACCAGCCGGGGTTTTGCGCCACAAAGGCGGTGCCGGATTCGATCAGTGCATCCAGCGAGTCCAGGCCTTGCTCGTTGTAGTTGCGCAGGCCCCGTGGGTCGTCATAGAAGATGCGGGTGATCTGCGGGCATTGCTCGCGGATTTCGAGCATCTTGTCCACCTGCTCCTGGTCTTCCACCAGGCAAAAGCGCACCTCGGCGTTGTTGAGTGGGAAGATGCATTCGGCCGCGACAGCGTCCTGGTACAGCGGTACGGGAATGGCGCCCAGCGACTGGGCGGCCAGCATGGTGGCGTACAGGCGGGGGCGGTTGGCGCCAATCACCACCATGTGCTCGTGGCGCTGCAACCCAGCTTGGCGCAGCCCCGCAGCCACGGTCTCCACCAGCCGGGCCAGGTCTGCCCAGCTGTGGGTCTGCCAGATGCCGTATTCCTTTTCACGCAGCGCCGGTGCTGTGGGGCGCTCGGCGGCGTGCTTGAGCAGCAGTTGCGGGAACGTGGTCAACATTGCAGGTTCCTAGAAGGTGAGGGCTGTCAGCCTGGGGACATTCTGAGGCGCCGCCCAAGGGCTGCGCTTTTGCCTATGGACTGAATGCTAGGACTGACTTTGACGTTATCTTGTCTTGCCGACGACAATTTACGGGAAACTACTCCTCGGGTGAAACCCTCCTCTCCAGAGAACCTGTTCAAAGTCTTTTTGGAGTTGCACAAGTGCCTTGCCGGGATGGGCTGCTAGGCGTAGCGCGCGGCCAATAGCCCGTGCTATTGGCAAGCGGTGCAACAACGCAGACCGCCCGGCAAGCCACTTGCCCGAAGGGTTGGAGTGAAATCGGGCGATTGGAAGCCCCGGCTGCTTGCATGGGCACGAGCCCATGCGGCGCATCCGCGGCATCCACTCATCCCGATTGCACTCCAATGCAATCTCCAACAAGACTTTGAACAGGTTCTGAGAAAGCCTCGTGAAAGTCTGATGACTTCGGGCTGGGCCGTGCGCGTTGGATGGGGGCGTTATCCTTGCCAGCATGTACGCCCCGTTCTTCGGTCTCCAGCACCCGCCGTTTTCGATTGCCCCTGACCCGCGCTATCTTTTCATGAGCGAGCGGCACCGGGAGGCCCTGGCCCACCTGCTCTATGGGCTGGATGCAGGCGGCGGCTTCGTGTTGCTGACAGGCGAGGTGGGCGCAGGCAAGACCACGGTGTGCCGCTGCTTTCTGGAGCAAATCCCTGAGCACTGCAATGTGGCCTACATCTTCAACCCCAAGCTCACCGTGGGGGAGTTGCTGCGTTCCATCTGCGACGAGTTTGGCGTGCCCCACAAGCCCAATGTGCCGGGGGTGGAAACCGTCAAGGACTACATCGACCCCCTGAATGCCTCGCTGCTGGCGGCGCATGCGGCCGGGCGCAACACGGTGCTCATCATTGACGAGGCGCAGAACCTGGAAGCCGACGTGCTGGAGCAGCTGCGCCTGCTCACCAACCTGGAAACCAACGAGCGCAAGCTGCTGCAGATCATCCTGATTGGCCAGCCAGAGCTGCGCACGATGGTGGCGCGCCCCTCGCTGGAGCAATTGGCGCAGCGCGTGATCGCGCGCTTTCACCTCGACGCACTGAGCCCGCAGGAAACCCAGCAGTACATTGCGCACCGCTTGGCCGTGGCCGGGCTGCGCGGCCCTGTGCCGTTCAGCCGCCGGGCGCTGCGGCGCGTGCATGTGCTGTCGCGCGGCATCCCGCGGCGCATCAACCTGCTGTGCGACCGCGCCCTGCTCGGCGCCTATGCAGCCGGGCAGCACGCGGTCAGCAAAGCCATCATCGAGCGGGCCGCGCGCGAGGTGTTTGGCACCCAGCCGCCGACCAGGGCTTCGAGCGGTACACGCTCGCCCCTGCCACGGTGGGCGGTTGCAGGCATGGGCCTGGTGGCGGGGGCTGCCATGGTGGCTGCGGCTGGCTGGGCGTTGGGTGTTCGCCCAGCGCTGAAGGCGCCAGGCGCTGCGCAGGCCGTTGGGGCTGGCGTTGCCGGGCCGCTGGGCACTGCGTCCAGCGCACAGGTGAAGCTGCCGCAGCCCAAGGCCCCTGCGCCTGCACAGGCGGCATCCAGTACGCTGGCCACGCCGGTGGCTGCAAGCGCTACCGCATCTGCACCTGGCCAGCCTGCGTCCACCGCCCGCTCCACGGCGCTTACCGCGTCCGATGCGCCCGCCACAGCGGCCACAGCAGTCCTTGGGCCTGCTTCCGGGTTGCAGCAGTTTCTGCAAGCGCAGTCACCCGGGGATGCTTCGGCTTGGCAGGCGCTGGCCTTGGCCTGGGGCGTGGCATTGCCCGAGGGGGCAGATGCGTGCGCCACGCTAGCGCGCGACGGGTTGCGCTGCTACCGCAATCGGCGTGCGGGCCTGAACCTGATCCGGCAGATCGACCGGCCGACGTTGCTCATGTTGTCCCCATCGAGTGAGGGGGAGGCGACGGTGCCTGCCGTGCTGCGCAGCCTGGATGACGATGTGGCCACACTGCAAAGTGGTGGCCGCACGCTGCATGTGCCCGTGGCCGACCTGGCCCAGGTGTGGCGCGGGGACATGGTCACCTTGTGGCGCGCGCCGCCCGGCATGCCTGACAAGGGGGAAATCACGGACGGCGCCGCTGGCGCGGCCTGGCTGGACGCGCGCTTGGCATCCAAGGCCGCCGGCGGGGCTGGCCCCAGCGCCCGCCCGGTGACGCCAGCGCTGCGCCAGGCCCGCATCCATCGCTTTCAACTGGCCCAGGGGGTGACGCCCGACGGCCGGGCTGGGCCTCTGACCCTCATGCTGCTCAACCGCGCCACTGGCGTGAAAGAACCTCGTTTGCGCAACGGCGCCTGATTTTTATGTCCTACATCCTTGATGCACTGCGGCGCGCAGAAGCCGAGCGAGGCCGGGGCGCTGTGCCCGGTCTCCATACGCAGGCCATGTCGGCCCCGCGTGCTGATTCCCCCGGCCCCGGCCACTGGCTGCTGTGGGGGGGCGCCGTGGTTGCCGTGGCAGGACTTGCGGCGGGGGGTACGTGGTGGGCCATGCAGCGCAGCGCGCCTGCGGCTGTCCCTGCCGTGGCGGCTCCTCCTGCAACCCCTGTGGCCCCGGTGGCCGCGGCCACTGCGCCCGCAGTCCCCGTGGCTCCCGCACCTGTGCCTGTGCCTGTGCCTATGTCCGATCCCAGCCCCAGCCCACTTCTCCCACCCGCGCCGGTCACGCTAGAGCCACGCCCCGTGGCACCCAAACGCGTTGCTGAGCCCGTGCGTGAAAAGCCTGCTGCTGCGCCCGCGACTGCGCAGGCGCGTGTTCGCGAAACTCCAGTGCCTGCCCCTGCTCCCTCCACCCGCTCGCAGCCCCCCGCACCGGTGACTCCACCTGCTGCCGCGCCTGCAGCAGCCCCGCCTGGGGCCGCGCCGCCGAATGGCCCGGTGTTTGCGCAGAGCGACTTGCCGCCTTCGGTGCGGGAGCAGTTGCCTGCGTTGGCTGTGACGGGGGCGACCTACTCCAGCAATCCGGCGCACCGCATGGCCATCGTCAATGGGCAGGTGCTGCAGGAGGGAGACCAGGCTGCGCCAGGCCTCAAGCTCGAACGCATTGAGCAAAGCCGCACCGTCTGGTCGTTTCATGGCTATCGCTACGCAGTGCGATTGCAGTAGGGGCCGCATGCCCTGCGCTGCCAATTGGCAATAGATGGGGGTTTGGGCGACAATTTGGTCCGCGATGTTCCGCGCCAATGCGGCCCCATTCCCCCAGCCCGGTGAGCTTCATGAACCAGGACCTGTCATTGCACCAGCGCCGCCGCCCGCCCACAGCGGCTGAGATGGCCAATATCCCGTGGCTGCAGAGGCTGCCGTCCCCCGAGCGCGAGCGCGCCGAGGCGGCGCTGTTGGTGGGCGATGCCGCACCAGGCGACTTTGTGTGCCGTGTGGGGCGGCCGGTGACCTACTGGTTTGGTGTGGTGGAAGGCTTGCTCAAGATGAGCAGTGACAACGCCCAGGGGCAGACGATGACTTTCACCGGCGTGCCGCCGGGCGGCTGGTTTGGGGAGGGCACCGCCATGAAGCGCGAGCCCTACCGCTACAACATCCAGGCGCTGCGCAAAAGCGTGGTGGCGGGGCTGCCGATCGATACCTTTCACTGGCTGCTGGACCATTCCATTGGCTTCAATCGCTTTGTCATGCACCAGCTCAATGAGCGGCTGGGCCAGTTCATCGCAGCGCGCGAGATTGACCGGCTGACCAACCCCGACGTGCGCGTGGCGCGCAGCCTGGCATCGTTGTTCAACCCGGTGCTGTACCCCGGGGTGGGCGAAGTGCTGCGCATCACCCAGCAAGAGCTGGCCTACCTGGTGGGTTTGTCGCGCCAGCGGGTCAATGAGGCGTTGACGGCATTGCAGGCGCAGGGCGCCATTCGGGTGGAGTATGGCGGCGTGCGCGTGCTCGACCTGGGGGCGTTGCAGTCCAGCGTGTTTGCCCACAAGGCCTTCGCGGCGCATTCCGCTACCGTTTGAAAGAACCCGTGCGCTGGTGCGGTCACGACCGCACCGGCCGCCCTGCCATCAACCCCGAGGCAGTGCGATGCGTTGCGCGGTCCGCGCAACAGCAGGGGTGGGGGAGGGCGATGCCGCGGCAGGCACTTCCCAGTCGCGGTGGTTGGCGTTGTCCCGCGTCAGACGGAAGGTGTGCACCATCTGCGTCAGGCGGCCCGCCTGGTCCTTGAGGCTTTCGGCCGCTGCCGCGCCTTCTTCCACCAGGGCCGCGTTTTGCTGGGTCATTTCTTCCAACGACCCCACCGAATGGCTGACGTCGGTGATGCGCTGGCTTTGCTCCTGGGTGGCGGCCGTGATCTCGGCCATGATGTCCGACACCTGACGGACGGACTGCACCAGCTGCGCGATGCTGGCGCCCGCATGGTTGACCAGGGTGCTGCCTTCTTGCACCTGTTGGGCGCTGTCGTTGATGAGGGTCTTGATCTCGCGCGCGGCATTGGCCGCCCGGCCTGCCAGGCCACGCACCTCGCTGGCCACCACGGCAAAGCCCCGGCCCTGCTCGCCCGCGCGGGCGGCTTCCACGGCCGCGTTCAGCGCCAGGATGTTGGTCTGGAAGGCAATCGAATCGATCACCCCGGTGATATCGGAAATTTTGCGCGAGCTGGCGCTGATGGCGTCCATGGTGCGCACCACTTTCGAGACCACCTCGCCGCCCTGCGTGGCCGCGCTGGACGCCTTGGAGGCCAGTCCGTTGGCCTGGTGGGCCGATTCCGCACTTTGTGCCACGGTGCCCGTCAGGTCGGCCAGGGCGGCCGATGCGCCTTGCAGGTTGTGCGAGGTTTGCTCGGTGCGCTGGCTCAGGTCCTGGTTGCCTGATGCCACTTCCGAGCTGGCCACGAGGATGGAGTCGGCCGTCTGCCCGATCTCGCCGACCAGACTGCGCAGCCGCTCTTGCATGGCTGCAATGGCTTCGAGCAGCCGCCCGGTTTCGTCGTTGATGCGCACCTCCACCTGCGAGGTCAGGTCGCCGCGCGCAATGCGCTCGGCCACCACCACGGCGCGGCCAATGGGCTGGGTGATGCTGGAGGTGATGCGCCAGGCAATCAGCACGCCCAAGCCCATGGCCATGGCCACCAGCAGCCCGCCGCTCCAGCGGGCGCGGGTTTGGGTGACTTCGGCAGAGGCAGTGGTTTCCTCATTCAGGCTGTTTTGCAGCGCAATCAGCTCGGCCAGGCGCTGGCGCCACAGGGCTTCGGCAGGGGCCGCGCGCGTCATCAGGCTCAGGCTGGCGGCCACAGTGTCGCCGTCGTCTGCCGACTGCATGGCGCCTTCGATTTCAGGGCGCGCTTTTTTGCTGGCTTCTTGCACTTGCTGCAGCAGGGTCGTTTCAGCCGCCGTGGCTGTCGTGGGGGTGATGAGTTCGGCCAACTGGGCTTCTTGCTTGGCGTAGTCCTGCAGCGTCTTGCGCACCGCCTGGATTTGCACCTGCGCTTGCTTGGGGTCGATCTCGTTGAGCATGGCGCTGGAGCGGCTTTGGATGCCCAGCGACCCTACGCTTTCGAGCATGCCGTTGACCAGCTTGGATTTCGCAGCTCCCGTGCCGGTGATGTCACGCATCTGCTCGTGCACCTTGTTCAGCGACAGTTGGCCCACCGTCGCCACGGCAATCAACAGCACCAGCAGGCAGCCGAACCCCAGCCCCAGGCGGGTGGAGATGGACAGGGATTTGAAGCGCGAGGGGGTCATGGTTTCCTTGGGGGCACTTGGTTGAAGTGGTCTGCGCAAACGAAGCAAGAAGAGGGCCTGCCTTAGCTGGTGCGGGTTTGAGCGGGGGCAGGCTGCGGCAGTCGGGGTAAGGGCGAAAGTTTAGAGAGAACAACGCATTTGCGTGATGTAGCTTTTGGATGACGTCATGCCGCTGTGGCATGACGGCTTTGTTACAAATGAAGTGCTGTGGGGCATCCGCTGCAAAGTCCATCTGTTGGCACTAAAGTGGTGCGGAGATGTGATGGAGAGGTCTTGCAACGCTTTATATAGTGGACTTGTTGCTATCAAATTTATATTCTCAATTCCCCCTCTTCTGTGTATGTGAAGACGGTGCAACAATGGCTTGCTGTGCCCCTATTTGTTACAACTGCAGGAGCTTTTCCTATGCCTTCCCGTTCCTCACTCCAGTTCCAGCGTGTGGCTTGGCGTGTTTCGTTGGTGGCGGCTGCGGCGCTCTCTTGGGGGTGCGCCCAAACGGTGGCCGGTGGGGGCGCCTTGCGCGAGCAGGTGGTGGCCGTGACGGCCAGTCACGAGCTGATCACCTTCAATGCAGGGCGGCCTGACAACATCCTGGAGCGCAAACCGGTGCTGGGCTTGCCCGCAGGCGACAGACTGGTGGGCATTGACTTTCGTGTGGCGCGGGGTGTGCTGTATGCCTTGTCGCAGGCGGGGCGTTTGTACACGCTGGACCTGGGCAGCGGTGCATTGACGGCTGTGGGCCCGGCGCCCTCGGCAATCGCTCTCAAAGGCACAGCCTTTGGCGTGGATTTCAATCCCGCAGCGGACCGGCTGCGCGTGGTCTCCAACCTCGGGCAAAACCTGCGCCTGCACCCTGACACCGGTGCGGCTGTGGATGGCGATCCCTTGCAGCCGGGTGTGCAGGCCGACCCCTACCTGCGCTATGCCTGGAGCGATGTGAACCACGCCCGCTCGCCCGACATCGTTGCGGCGGCCTACACCTACAACCCCACCAACAGCAAGATCACCACCAACTACGCCATCGACCGTGCCTTGGGTGTGCTGGTGATGCAAGGCTCACGCGAGGGGGAGACCCCGGTGGTGTCGCCCAACCTGGGCCAGCTGCGCACCGTCGGGCCGCTGGGCCTGGGCGCGCTGGCGGACGCTTCGCTGGACATCTCGGATGTGAGCAACACCGCGCTGGCTGCTGTGCGCACGGCCAGCGACCCCAAGACCCGCCTGCATCTGGTGGACTTGAACACCGGCAAGGCCACCCCGCTGGGCGTGGTGGGCGATGGCAGCCCGCTGGTGGGTATGGCGATTGAGCCATGACGCAACGCTGCTCGCGATGGGCTAGGTGGCTGGCCGCTGGGTTGGCATGCAGCGCTGGGTGCGCGCAGGCGGCTACGGTGCAGGTGGATGTGGTGGACGATGCGGGGCGGCCTGTGGCCGGTGCCGTGGTGTTTCTGGAGTCGCCCGCCGCGCGGGCGCTGGTCAAGCCCTTGCCCCAGGCCGAGGTGGCGCAGGAAAAAAAGCAGTTTCTGCCCGGGGTGCTGGTGGTGCCCGTGGGCACGCAGGTGCACTTCCCTAACCGCGACAGCGTGCGCCACCACGTCTATTCGTTCTCGCCCGCCAAGAAGTTTGAACTCAAACTCTACGCCGGAACGCCCGCCAACCCGGTGTTGTTTGACCAGCCTGGCGTGGTCTCGTTGGGCTGCAACATCCACGACCGCATGGTGGGGTGGATTTTGGTGGTCGACACACCCTACTACGCACAGGCGCCAGAGGGTGGCCCTGGCGAAGGGGGCGCCGCCAGCGCTAGCAGCCCCGGCCGGGCAATGCTGCAGAGCGTGCCGCCCGGCAACTACAAGCTGCGCGTGTGGCACCCCAGGCTGGCGCCGGGTGCGGCGGCCCATGAACAGGCGCTGGTGGTGCCTTCCACGGGCAATGCGCAGGCGGCCGTGAAGATGGCGGGGTTGGCCCCCTGATGTGGCAAACCCTCTGGCGTAGCCTGATCCTGCGCTTGGTCGGGGTTTCCTTGCTGCTGCTGTTGGTGGTGCAGCTGGCGGGCTTTGCCGTGGTGCGGGCCAGCATTGAGCGCAACGCCCGGGGCCAGATTGCGCGGCAGCTGGATGTGGACGAAAACGTGTGGCGGCGCCTGCTGGAGCAGAACGCCGAGCGCTTGCGCCAAGGCTCGGCCCTGCTGGCGGCGGACTACGGGTTTCGCTCGGCCGTGTATTCGGGTGAAGAAGAAACCATCCAGTCGGTGCTGGAGAACCACGGCGAGCGCATTGGTGCTGCCGTGACGGCGCTGCTGGGCACCGATATGGCGCTGCGCGCCATCAGCGCCCCGGTGCCTGCGCAGGCCCTGGTGCCCACCCTGGCGCTGCTGGCGCCCCAACTGGCCAGCAGCCCGCAGGGCAGCCAGGTGGCGGTGGTGGATGGCGTGCCCTACCAGTTTGTGATGGTGCCCATGCGGGCGCCGGTGGTCATCGGCTGGGTGCTGATGGGGTTCCCCCTGGGGCAGCCCCTGGCCGATGAAATGCGCCAGTTGCTGTCGGTGCATGTGGCGCTGGTGGTGCAGGGCGCGCAGGGGCCTGCCGCCGTGCATGTCAGCACACTGCCCGCGCCGCTGCATGGCCCGGTGCTGGCCATGGGCGCTGATGGGGGGGAGCTGGCATCGGCCGACGGCTTGTTGCTGGCGCGCTTCAGTCCACTGCCCAGCCTTAACGGGCAGGTGCATGCGGTGCTGCTGCGCTCGGTCGATGCGGTGGTCGCCCCTTACCGCCAACTGCAAGTGTTGCTGTCCATCATCAGTGCCGGGGGGCTGTTGTTGTTTGCCCTGGGCAGCGGTGTGATGGCGCAGCGTGTGATCAGCCCGCTGCGCTCGCTGATGCGGGCCACCCAGCGCCTGTCACGCGGCGAGTACGACACCCCCATGGAGCACACCGGGCGTCGGGACGAAATCGGCCAGTTGTCGCGCTCGTTTGACCGCATGCGGCTGGACATCGGTGCGCAGCAACGCGAGATCAAGCACCTGGCGTACTGGGACCGCCTCACGGGCCTACCCAACCGCGAGCGCTTTCGGGACGCTGTGGTGCAGGCCATTGTGCAAAGCCCTGGCGAGGCCCGGCCACTGAGCGTGCTGACCCTGGACTTGGACCGCTTCAAGCATGTGAACGACGTGATGGGCTACGCCTTTGGCGACCGGTTGCTGCAGGCGGTGGCGGGGCGGCTGCAGGCCCTGGTGACCTTGCCTGGCGATATGGTGGCGCGCTTGGGCGGCAACGAGTTTGCTGTGCTGCTGCAAGGGGCGGGCGCAGCGGCTGCCCACACGGTGGCACAGCAGATATTGGCGTCGTTTGAAGCGCCCCTGGCGCTGGAAGAGCAAACCGTGGACCTGAGTGCTGGCATTGGCATAGCCTGCTGGCCCGCCGATGCAGAGGACGCCGACACGCTGCTGAGCCGCTCGGAAATTGCCATGTACGCCGCCAAGCGCAAGCTCAGCGGGGCGGTGCGCTACGACGCATCGATTGATTCAAGCAGCGCGCAAACCCTGTCGCTGCTGACCGAGCTGCGCCATGCGGTAGAGCACAACGAGCTGCGGCTGTACCTGCAGCCCAAGGTGTCTCTGCACGGCCAAAGTGGGTGGGCTGCCGAGGCCCTGGTGCGCTGGCAGCACCCGCAGCGGGGGCTGGTGCCGCCCATGGAGTTCATTCCGTTTGCCGAGCAAACCGGCTTTGTGCGGCAGCTGACGCTGTGGGTATTTGAGGAAGCAGCCCGGTTCTTGGCCCAGGTCCATGCCCGCGGCAACGTCTTGCGCGTGTCGGTCAATTTGTCTACGCGCGATTTGCTCGACCCTGAGCTGAGCCAGCGGCTGGGGGCTATCCTGGCGCGCCATGGCGTTGCAGCCAGAGCGTTTTGCCTGGAAATCACCGAAAGCGCCATCATGGACGACCCCCAGCGCGCTGAGGCCATGCTCAACCGGCTGTCGGAGCAGGGTTTCAAGCTGTCCATCGACGACTTTGGCACCGGCTACTCATCGCTGGCTTACCTCAAGCGCCTGCCGGTGGATGAGCTCAAAATCGACAAATCCTTTGTGATGGGCATGGAGGCGGGCGAGGACGACGCCATGATCGTGCGCTCCACCATCGACCTGGCGCACAACCTGGGTCTCACGGTGGTGGCCGAAGGGGTAGAGACCGCCGCCATTCTGGAGCGCCTGCGCGCTCTGGCCTGCGATGAGGCGCAGGGCTACCACATCAGCCGCCCGGTGCCTGCGCAAGATTTTCTGGCGTGGCAGCAACGGCAGGGGTAATCTTCTGCTCGCTGGCCATTGGTCCCCGGTCGCCCTCTGTGATCAGCCCGTCGGCCCATTTGTCTGTTCGTATGCCCGCCCGCCGGTTCGCCAGCGACAATACGCCCAATGTCTTCATCCAGTTCCCGTCCACCCCAACGCCCCGCCGGTGCCGCTTCGCCTGCCGAGGGCGCTCCTGCGCGGCCTGTGCTGCGCCGCCCCACCTTGTCGGACAAACCGGCCCCTGCCGCACCCACTCCGTCCAGGGCCCCCGCAAGGTCTGCAGCCGCAGCGGGCGCGCGGCCTCCTGCCGCGCGGTCCGAGCGTGCCATTGGCCCCACGTCTACCCGCACCTGGGCTGCTGATGCAGGCGGGCGGCCCGCGCCAGCGCAGCCGCAGCGGCCTCCGGCCGCGCGCTCTGCTGCCCCCCGGCCCGCCGCAGGGCCTGTGGCCCGGCCCGCGCCGGGTGGTGGCGATACTTCGCGCTTGAACAAGCGCATGGCCGAGCTGGGTCTGTGCTCGCGCCGCGAAGCCGATGACTGGATTGCCCAAGGTTGGGTCAAGGTCAATGGCGAAGTTGCGCCCATGGGGCTGCAGGTCACTGCCGCAGACCGTATTGAGGTGGACAAGATTGCCCAGGGTTTCCAGGAGCAGCGCGTCACCATTCTGCTGAACAAGCCCATTGGCTACGTCAGCGGCCAGGCCGAGGACGGCCATACGCCCGCCGTGGCACTGATCAACCCCCGCACCCACTGGCGCGATGACCCCAGCCGCAACCGTTTTTCCCCGCCGCAGCTGCGGGGCCTGGCGCCTTGCGGGCGGCTCGATATCGACTCGGTGGGCCTCTTGGTGCTGACCCAGGACGGCCGCGTGGCCCGGCAGATCATTGGCGAAGACTCCGAGATGGACAAGGAGTACCTGGTGCGTGTGGTCTACCCGGCACCGGGCCAGGCGGTACCACGCCACCCCAGCGAGCGTTCTGCGCCGCTGCAGGAAATTGACGAGCGTGACCCTGTCAGCACCAATGTGCAGGCGGTGTTTCCCAAAGAGTTGCTGGAGCGCCTGCGCCATGGCTTGAGCCTGGACGGCGAGCCGCTCAAGCCCGCCAAGGTCGATTGGCAAAACCCCGAGCAGTTGCGTTTTGTCTTGACCGAAGGCAAAAAGCGCCAGATCCGCCGCATGTGCGAGCTGGTGGGGCTCAAGGTGGTGGGCCTCAAGCGCATCCGCATCGGCCGTGTGACGCTGGGTAACCTGCCAGTGGGCCAGTGGCGCTACCTGGGGCCGCACGAGCGGTTTTGACGGCGGAATTTTCGCGGCAGCACGCTGTGCTGCCCACGGGGCGTTGCTACCATGGCTGCACCCGCATGTTCAAACGAGGAGATGTCTGTGAGTGAAAAGAAATTCCGGTTGGTCACCCGCAGTGACTTTGATGGTTTGGTGTGTGCGGTGCTGCTCAATGAGCTGGATTTGATCGACGAAATCACCTTCGTCCACCCCAAGGATATGCAAGACGGCAAGGTGGCCATCACCCGCCGCGACATCACGACCAACCTGCCTTACGTGCCTGGCGCCCATCTGGTGTTTGACCACCATGAATCGGAAACCGTGCGCAATGCGGGCCGCCGTGACACCAATCACATCATTGAGGCCCACGCCCCCTCGGCCGCGCGCGTGGTCTACAACCACTACGGTGGCAAGGCCGCCTTCCCTCGCATCACTGACGAGATGATGGCGGCGGTGGACCAGGCCGATTCGGCCCAGTATTCGCGTGAAGACATTCTGAACCCCGAGGGCTGGGTGCTGCTGAACTACCTGATGGACTCGCGCACAGGCCTGGGGCGCTTTCGCGAGTTCCGCATCAGCAACTACGCGCTGATGATGGACCTCATCCAGTACTGCCGCGACCACACCATTGAAGAGATTCTGGCCCTGCCCGATGTGCAGGAGCGTGTGCAGCTGTACCGCGAACACGCCCTCAAGGCCCAGGAGCAGTTGCAGCGCTGCGCCATCCGTATCGGCAAGCTGGTGGTGCTCGATCTGCGCGAAGAGGACACCATCTGGGCCATCAACCGTTTCATGATCTACGCGCTGTTCCCTGACTGCAACATCTCCATCCACATGATGTGGGGGTTGCAAAAGCAGAATACGGTGCTGGCCACCGGCAAGTCCATCCTGGACCGCAGCAGCCAGGTGCACATCGGCAACCTCATGTTGGAGTTTGGGGGCGGTGGGCATGCAGCGGCGGGCACCTGCCAGGTGGCCAACGACAAGGCCGACCAGATCCTGCAGTCGCTGGTGCAGCGCATCACCATCGAAGGTTGATCGACCAAGTCGCGGGGGGGCAGGGCTGCGCATGCCGCCCCGTTGCCGTCAATCGTCGCTGAGCAGCGCGCGGTAGATGGCGGCGCCCAGCAGAGCACCTGCAATGGGGGCCGCCCAGAAGATCCACAGTTCCGACAGCGCATAGGCTGGGCCAAACAGCGCCGGGCCGGTACTGCGGGCCGGGTTGACCGAGGTGTTGGTCACCGGGATAGAGATCAGGTGAATGAGCGTGAGGCACAGGCCAATCGCCAGCCCGCCAAAGCCGCTGGCCGCGCGCTTGGCGGTGGCGCCCAGGATCACGATGAGGAAGATGGCCGTCAGCACGACCTCTGTCACCACGGCGGCCATCAGCCCAAAGCCGCCTGGGGAGTGTTCGCCATAGCCGTTGGTGGCAAAACCCCCGATGTCTGCGCCCGGCTTGCCTGTGGCAATGAGGTACAGCACGCCCGCTGCGGCAATGGCGCCCAGCACCTGGGCCACCACGTAGCCGGGCAGCTCGGACGCCTTGAACCGGCCCCCCAGCGCCAGCCCCACCGACACGGCGGGGTTGAAATGCCCGCCCGAGATTGGCCCCAGGGCATAGGCCCCTGTCAGCACCGTGAGGCCAAAGGCCAGGGACACCCCCACAAAACCAATGCCCAGCTGCGGGAAGGCGGCGGCCAGCACGGCACTGCCGCAGCCCCCGAACGTCAGCCAGAACGTGCCGAGGAACTCGGCAGACCATTTTTGAAGTGAGGTGGGCATGGCAGAAGGCTCCGAAGGAAAGGCGTAGTCGATGGGAAGTCCGCCTCACAGGGCGGCTTTGGTCCCGTGCATCTTATGGCTGCTAAATGACAAAAAATGCTGTCAACTGCCTGTAAATTGTCAACAATATTCAGCGCTGAACTGCCTTGGGGCAGGGTTTGGTACTGGGACGTGGGAAGTCGGGGGCGCACTGCGCTGTGCAGCCCTTGAAATCAACCAGTCCGCCCCGAGGTGAAATCGCGCGAATGCCTTTCCTGGCCTCCTGGGCGTGAAACGCGTTCTCTCTGCACCTTACACAGCAATCTCCAAGACACCATGAGCACAAAACAAACCCTGTCGTTCCAGGCCGAAGTGGCCCAGCTGCTGCACCTGGTCACCCATTCGCTGTATTCCAACCAGGAAATCTTCCTGCGCGAGTTGATCTCCAACGCATCGGACGCCTGCGACAAGCTGCGCTTTGAAGGCCTGAACAATTCCGCGCTGTTTGAAGACGCCCCCAACCTCGAAGTGCGCGTGAGCTTCGACAAAGATGCCAAGACGCTGACCATCACCGACAACGGCATCGGCATGAGCCAGCAAGAGGCCATTGACCACCTGGGCACCATCGCCAAGAGCGGCACCAAGGACTTCATGGGCAAGCTCTCGGGTGACCAGAAGCAGGACGCCCAGCTCATCGGCCAGTTCGGCGTGGGCTTTTATTCGGGCTTCATCGTGGCCGACAAGATCACTGTCGAGTCGCGCCGCGCGGGCCTTGCGGCCGAAGAAGGCGTGCGCTGGATCAGCGGCGGCACGGGCGACTTTGAAGTCGAAGCCATCACCCGCGCCGCACGCGGCACCAGCATCATCCTGCACCTGCGTGACGATGCCGAGGAATACCTCAACGCCTGGAAGCTCAAGCAGGTCATCGCCAAGTACTCCGACCACATCAGCCTGCCCATCCTGATGGAAAAGGAAGAGTGGAAAGACGGCGAGCTGATCAATCCATCGGACGAAAACGGCGGCCGCCAGCCCGGGGGCATGGTCAAGACCGGCGAGTGGGAAACCATCAACAAGGCCAGCGCCCTGTGGTCGCGCCCCAAGAAGGACATCACCGACGAGCAGTACGCCGAGTTCTACAAGGCCATCAGCCACGACCACGAAGCCCCGCTGACCTGGGCGCACAACCGCGTCGAAGGCAACACCGAGTACACGCAGCTGCTGTACATCCCGGCCAAGGCCCCGTTTGACCTGTGGAACCGCGACAAGAAGGCGGGCGTGAAGCTGTACGTCAAGCGCGTGTTCATCATGGACGACGCCGAAGCATTGATGCCCACCTACCTGCGCTTTGTGAAGGGCGTGATCGACTCGGCTGACCTGCCGCTGAACGTGAGCCGCGAGCTGCTGCAAGAAAGCCGCGACGTGCGCTCCATCCGCGAAGGCAGCACCAAGCGCGTGCTGAGCATGCTGGAAGACTTGGCCAAGCACGACAAGCATGACACCACGGCGGGCGCCGATGGCGTGACCGATGTGGTGGACGCCGACGACAAGGCCAAGGAAGGCAAGTACACCGCGTTCTACAGCGAGTTTGGCGCGGTACTGAAAGAAGGCCTGGGCGAAGACTTTGGCAACCGCGAGCGCTTGGCCAAGCTGCTGCGCTTTGCCAGCACCGCCAGCGATGCCGTGACGGTGGGCTTTGCCGACTACAAAGCGCGCATGAAGGACGGCCAAGAGGCGATTTACTACATCACCGCCGATACCCTGGCCGCCGCCAAGAACAGCCCGCAGCTCGAAGTCTTCAAGAAGAAAGGCATCGAAGTGCTGCTCATGACCGACCGCGTGGACGAGTGGGCGCTGAACTACCTGCACGAGTTTGACGGCACCCCGCTGCAAAGCGTGGCCAAGGGCGCTGTGGACCTGGGCACGCTGCAGGACGAGGCCGAGAAGAAAGCCGCCGAAGAAGCTGCCGAAGCCTTCAAGCCTGTGCTGGCCAAGCTCAAGGACGCACTGAAGGACAAGGCCGAAGACGTGCGCGTGACCACGCGCTTGGTCGATTCACCCGCCTGCCTGGTGGTGCAAGACGACGGCATGAGCACCCAACTGGCCCGCATGCTCAAGCAGGCTGGCCAACAGGCGCCCGAGAGCAAACCCGTGCTGGAAGTCAACGCCGACCACCCATTGGTCAAGAAGCTGGACGGCAGCGTGCACTTCCACGAACTGGCGCACATCTTGTTCGACCAAGCCCTGCTGGCCGAAGGCGGGTTGCCCGAAGACCCCGCTGCTTACGTCAAGCGCGTGAATGCTTTGCTGACGTGATTTGAAGCCAAATAGGCTGCCAGCGCTTATGGAATAAGCGCTGGCAGCTATTTAAATGATAGCAAACCCCGGTGTGCTTGCGCGCAGCCGGGGTTTTTTTGTGGGGGCAACGGGGGCAACGGGGGCAACGGGGGCAACGGGGGCAACGGGGGCAATAGGAGCGATGGGGCAGCGGGAGCGACCGGGGGTCGGGGCGTGATAGACCTATGCGTCTGCCTTGCTCTGCGCCAGCACACGGGCGTGGGCCTGGTTGCGCTGCGCAGGGTCCGCATCCAGCAGCTCTTTGAGCGCCGCATCGGGCAGCCACTGGTAGCTGCGCCGGTCATTCTTTACCGGCACATTGCGCCAGCCCGAGAGCACCAGCCAATCCCACAGCTCACGCGGCACGGGGTGCGTGACCTTCATCTTGACCGTGCCACGGAGGATGGCCGCCCCCACCGGTGGCAAGGGCCCCACGGGCGCGGTTTTGCGCTTTTGGCGGATGGACAACAGATTGCGGATCAGGTCTTTCATGGCGGTGGGCGATGGGTGCAAGGGCCTGTGAACCGGGTGTTGGAGATGCTTGCCGGGGCGGTCGTGTTGCCGCCACCGCAGGTGTGTGCTGGGCGAAGATCTGTGCTCAGCATAGCGGGGTGGTGTTGCTTGATGGGGTTTGGGCCTGCTGGGGCTGTCGACGTTGCGGCGATGGATTGGTGTGTGAAGGAGTGCTTTGGGCTCAAATCGGCTGTACGCCGCGCCCTAAAGCAGACAGCGGCTCTCAGCTGTTTATTGCTGCACAGCGCCTTGCTCTGCGGCTCTCAATACTCTCTCTTTAGCCGTCCGCCATGCCCATTGCATGTTCTCAAACATGCGCTGGTCAGATTGATCAAGCACCCAACGGGCGATGGAGCGCCGAAAGCTCTCCGTTGAATCATTGACTAGCAACTCATAGGTACAAGCTGCGACACGATGCTGAATCTCATTAATCCGGCGAAGATGAGTGGGATGTTCCAACTCTTCGTTCTTAGGGATGTAGCTATCACGGCCAGCAATAGTCAAACAGTGACTGAGTGCAGTCAGAAACAGAACTTGGTGATTGGGTGGCAGCGACTCTAGCCATTCCCCTTGAACTTCATATTCCGCCACCTTGTTTCTCCATTTGATCGTCAGGTTTTGGCAGAGGCTGTGTGAAAACGCCGATGGCTGACTTTTGTGGGGACATTTCAACCGTTGCTCGCATCGAGATCGTGCGTTGTAGGCCGTTCTGAGCGGTCGATTTCTGATTGGGTCGTTAGACCGAGGGTCGAATGCGCGTTTTCACACAGCCCCGGCCGAAAGAAGTCCAGCGACCAGGCATCAACCCTCGGACCCGAACAGCTTTGACAGTGTTCGATCCACGTACTCATGCAGGTAGGAATTACCGCCGCAAAACTCTAGAGTCTTTTCACTGGTGCGGAATGTCAGCATTGGTGAAACACTTTCCCCGTCAGCAACGAATCCTGCCGTGTCGTCGATGAGGCTGGCAATTGCAAAGCCTATGCTGCTTGTGAGGTGATGGACCATATCTTCAGGTGCATCAACCTTTTCCAGCTCCAACTTGATAGCTCGTAGAAGTTCGGTTGTTAGAGCTTGTTGGAGGCGATCAAAGGCTCCGGTGTTGACCAAATTCATGTTGTTCCCTTGGATTTTCTCGGCCGTCAATGGGTGTCAGTTTGTTGCCGATAGCCGCGTTTTCCATCCCAATAAGCCCTCGGCAATCCCCTTACGCTGACGTCCCCTGCCCACGCTGCCCCTGATGCGGCGCCTGCAGTGCGCGCACATGGGCTCCCAGTTGCGTCAGACCTTGGCGGGCCAGCCGTTGCAGTTCGGGCAGGCAGCGGTCGATGGTGGCGGCGTCCTGGGCCTTGGCGGCGGCTTCCAGGGGGCGGGTCAGTTCGCCCAGGGGGCTCAGGCCAAAGCTGCCTGCGGTGCCGCCCAGGTCGTGGGCCTCGCGGCGCAGGTCGTCCCATTGGCGGCTGTGTGCGGCCTGTGTGATGCGTTCTACCCGGCGCTCGCAGTCCTGTATGAACTGGTCGATGAGGGGCAGCAGCCGCGCGGTGGGAATGGTGTCTTGCAGGTCTTGCAGCAGTGCTGCGTCGAACACGGGGGTGGATGCGTCGGATGCGCCTGGTGCGTTGGATGGGGCAGAGGGGGGCTCAGTGGCCAGTGCCGAAACCTCTGCCACAGGGTGTGAAGGGGCTGGGGTTGTAAAGCCTGGCGCGAGGGGCTGCGCTGGCAGTGTGGCTTCCGCGGTGGGCTGGGGTGCTGGAGGGCTGGACGGGCGCGTGCTGCGGGCGTTGGCCAGCCAGCGCGAGAGGGTGTGCCACAGCGGTGCTTCCAGCAGGGGTTTGGCGATGTGGTCGTTCATGCCGCAGGCGCGGGTGCGCTCCACATCGGCGGTGCTGGCGTTGGCCGTCATGGCGATGATGGGCAGGGCCTCGAAGCGGGGCAGGGCGCGCAGGGCGCGCGTGGCGCTGAGCCCGTCCATCACGGGCATCTGCATGTCCATCAGCACGGCGGCGTAGGTGTTGTCGCTGGCCTGGGTGAGTGTTTCCACGGCCTCAGCGCCGTGGTCGGCCATGTCCACGATCAGGCCACCGGCTTCGAGCAGGCCTTTGGCCACTTGCCGGTTTACCTCGTTGTCGTCCACCACCAGAACGCGCAGCCCCGCGGTGTGGGCAGGGGCCAGGGCGGTGGTTTGCAGGGGCTGGGTGAGCACGTCGCGCGCCCAGTCGGTGGCTGGAGCGCGCTGTAGGCGCGCGGTGAACCAGAAGGTGCTGCCTTGCCCGGGCTGGCTTTGCACCCCGGTGTCGCCCCCCATGGCCCGCGCCAGTTGGCGCGAGATGACCAGCCCAAGCCCCGTGCCGCCAAAGCGGCGCGTGATGGAGCTGTCGCCCTGCCGAAAGGGCTCAAACAGGCCCTGCATCTGCTCGGGCGTGAGGCCTATGCCGGTGTCTTGCACGGCGCCATGCAGCAGCAGGCTGTTGCCGTCTTGCTGGGCCACGCTCAGACGCACCAGGACTTCGCCCTGGTGGGTGAACTTGATGGCGTTGTGCACGTAGTTGATGAGGATTTGGGACAGGCGCTGGCTGTCGCCCATCAGCTGTTCGGGCACCTCGTCGGCCACTTCAAGGCGCAGTTGCAGCGCTTTGGCGTGGGCTTTGGGGCTGAGCAGATCGACCAGCGTGGCCAGCACGGGCGACAGGGCAAAGGCCTTGCTTTCCAGCACCAGGTGGCCACCGTCGATCTTGGAGAAGTCCAGGATGTCGCTCAGGATGCCCAGCAGGTGCCGGCCTGCGCGGTGCATTTGTTCGATGCGCTCGCGTTGGGGCGGGGGCAGCTCTTCTTTCAGCGCCAGCTGGGCCATGCCCAGGATGGCGTTGAGTGGGGTGCGGATCTCGTGGCTCATCACGGCCAGAAAGCGCGCCCGTTCTTGCGCAGCGCGCTCGGCTGCTTCTTTGGCGGTGGCCATGGCGCGGGTCTGGCTCTTTCGCTCGGTCACGTCCATCCATACGCCATGAAAGAGCACGCTGCCGTCATCGAGCCGCCGCGCGGTGGCCGAGGTTTGCAGCCACCGGGAGATGCCCTCGTGCAGCACTTCGGTATCAAAGTCGAGTGGGGCCTGGGTGTGCAGCCGTTCCATGAAGCGCGCTTGCACGCGCTGTTGCACGCTTTGCGGCACTGAATACGCCTCGCCCACCGAGCCGCCGCTGCGCAGCAGGGCCAGCACCTGCAGGCCCGGCATTTCAGCGGCCTTGTCGCTCACGAACAAAAAGCGGCAGGTGCCGTTGGGCTGCAGGTGCAGCTGAAACACCACGCCAGGGATGGCACTGGTCAGGTCCACCAGCTGCTCGGACAGTTTGCGGGCCTCTTCGCTGCGCTGCACCTGGGCCGTGAGTTTGTCGGCGCGTTGCATGGTGTTCTTGAACACTTGCAGCGCCCGCGCCATGGTGCCCACCTCGTCGCGGCGGCGTGTGGCGGGGATGGTGTCTCCGTATTGCTGCGAGGCCAAGCGCTTCATGATGCGCGCCAGATCGGTGATGGGACGCGAGATTTGCGTCACCGCCACGTACACCGACAGCACCAGCACCAGCGCCAGTGCGCCCACCACGGCGGCAGCCATGGACCACAGGGTGTCGCTGGTGGCGTCGTTTTGTTGCTCAACCAGCGCCTCAAACTCGGCGTGCGAGCGGCTGCGCAGGCTCTCCAGACCTTGCTTGAGCTGCAACAGGGTGGGTTCGAAGTCTTGGTACGGGGTGCGGGTGGTCAGGGCGTGGGCGCTTGCTTCGGCAGGACCCGTTGATGCCGCGTTGACAACGCGCAGTCCGGCATCAAACACCTCTTGCGAGCGTAGGCGCAGTGCCATCAGCTCGCGCCCCTTGTGGGGCATGCGCTGCGCTATGTCGTTCAACGTCACCTCAAAATCACGCTGCAAGGTGCGTAACCGCTGTGAGGGTGTCAGCGTAGCGCCGGGCGGTGTGCTCTGGTGCGCGTTGGCCATACCTGACACCAGGCCGTGGGTTTCGCTGAGCAGCACGCTCGCGTCGCCAAAGCTGTGGGTGAGTTCGGACTCCAGTGCGATCAGTGTGCGGTACTGTGTGTCCATCTGCCGCATGCTGACCATGGCGTAGCCAATGATGGCCATCGACACCAGGCCCATCAGCCCGACCAGCAGACTGATTTTGGCTGCCAGGGGCAGGTGGGAAAAAAAACGTTCGCGGCGCATGGGGCTCGGTGGTGGCGTTCACACCCTGTCAGCAGGCGGGCAAGACGGGCAGGTGGGTGAATGGACTGGGTGGGTTGATGGATTGTTGGGGCACTGTGCGCCCGGTTTCTGGGGATCGCAAGGGGAATATGACCCTGGTCAAGTGGGCTGGAAGCCCGCAGTGGAGGCCTCCTGGGTCGGCGCAGTGTAGAAGGCTGTGGTGCGCATTCCCTGGGCCCAAAAGGTTAACGATGTTGAACGCATCGCCTTGGCTGGGCGCGGTGGTCTTGCTGCGGGCTGCGGCACACCCGCACGGGATACCAAGTTTTTGGTGCCATTCGCGGCAGATCGCTTGATAATCCGCACGCCCAACCGGCTGCCGGGCTGTGTTCGCCTGCTGGCACCCGTTTGCGTCTGGCTTCTCTTCTCTTCTTTTCTTCTCGCTCCAGGTGGTTCATGGCCCGTTTCTTTCTCACTTTTTTGGCACTGCAGCTGTCTCTGTTCGGCATCAACATGCTGGGCGTGGTGCAGCAGCATGTGGTGCTGCCCTGGACGATGCTGCTGGCCCGCATGTGCGCTGGGCTGGTGACCTGGTTTGACAGCAGTGCGGCGGCGGCAGGCAAGGTGCTGTGGAACACGGTGACGGGCTTTGGCGTGTCGATCGAGCCCGGCTGCAACGGCATCGAAGCATGCATTGTGTTGTTTGCCGCGGTGGTTGCGTTCCCCTCGTCCTGGCGGCACAAGCTCATTGGTCTGGCGGCGGGGTTCGTGGCGGTGCAGGGGCTCAACATGGTTCGGGTCATCAGCTTGTTTTACCTGGGGCAGTGGAATACGCAGGTGTTCAACTTTGCGCACGAGTACCTGTGGCAGGCGCTCATCATGCTGGACGTGCTGATCGTTTGGCTGCTGTGGGTGCGCGCTGGCAACAAGGCCGCAGCGGCCCCCGCAGAAGCGGCTGCAGCTTGATGGGTGAGGGTTTGAAGACCATGCGCCGTCCTTCTCCGTTTGTGATTTTTGTGCTGTCGGCCTTTGGCTGGATGCTGGCGCTCACCGTGCTGTGGACGCAGATTTCTGCGTGGACTTCGTACCCCGTCGGGGTGCTCTCTAGCGTGGCGCTGGAGCAGACCGCCCCCATGTGGGTGCGCGAGGTGCACCTGCGCCCGGGCGTGATGGATGTGGACACCCGGGTGGCCATTCCAGTGCCGTCGGCCGGTGGTCGCAAGGCCGAGGTCACTATTGACGTGAACCCTGCCCGCTACGCCTATGGCCTGCCCATTTTTCTGGCGCTGCTGCTCGCCGCCCGAGGGTCTAAGCGCTGGCTGCGTGCGCTGGTGGGCTACCTGGTACTGCTGCCCGCGCAGGCTTTCAGCTTGACCATGTATGCGCTGATGCAGGTGGTGCTGACCACCCAGGTGGATGCCCGGCTGTTGCGCATTGCGCAGTGGCAGCTGGAAGCCATCGTGTATGGCTACCAGGTGGGCTCTTTGGTGGTGCCCACCTTGGCTCCTATCTTGGTGTGGTTGTGGCTGGACCGTCAGTTTGTGGCCAAGGTGGTGGTGCCCGTCTGGCGGCCCTCTCAGGCGGCTGAGGCTGCCACGCCTGCTGCTCCCGCGTCTCCTCCGTCTCCTGCGCCCTCGGAGCCCGGTGCGTCCTGAGGGCTATGGTGCGCAGCATGGGGGTCTACCGCGTCCAGCCGGTAGCCCATGCCGTAAATGGCACTGACCACGTAGCCGTTAGCGGGGGTCAGGTCCAGCTTGCTGCGCAGGCGTGAGACATGGGTGTCCAGTGAACGCGAAGGGGCTTCGTTGGTCTCGCCCCAGACCACTTCACGCAGATGGGCGCGTGACAGCAGCCGCCCGGCATTGCGAAACATGAACAGGGCCAGTTCGTATTCGCGGTTTTTCAGGTCCACTTCCACTTCATTGAGCAGCAGCGAGCGCTTGTCGGGGTCAAACCGGTAGGGGCCAAATGCCAGGTTGTTGCCCATGGCTTGGGGGTACGCGCGGCGCAACAGGGCGGTGGCTCGAGCCACCAGCTCGCCCATGCGCAGGGGCTTGGTCATGAAGTCGTCCGCGCCGCAAGACAGCGCTTCGATCACGTCCTGCTCTTCGCGGCGGCGGGTGACAAACAGGATGGGCAGTTGCCGCCCCGTCATCTGGCGCACCGCTGTCACGACCTCCGGGCCATCCATGTCGGGCAAGTGCCAGTCCACTATCAGCAGGTCAAACGTTTCGTGGCGGATGTCGCGCAGCAATTGCGCGCCCGTGGGATAGGTGTGGCAGATATGCCCGTGGTGCTCGGTGGTCGCTTTGATCAGCTCCAGCAAGATCGGGTCGTCGTCGAGGGCGGCTATTCGCATGGCTTGTGGTCAGCGCTTGAGCGCACTTTTCATAGAACAACAAAGGGGGTCTTTGGATGGTGCCCTAGAACCGCTAGCCCAGCCCTGGTTCTGACAATCGTTTGCAATCGGCAGGCTGAGGCTAACGCAGTGGATGGGGAGCCACCAAAGTATCAGTTGGTGTCATTGTAAACACTTTGTTGTGATTTGAAAATCATTTTTGTCATAAATGATATCTATGCGCATCTGGCTGCCCTGGCTATCGGTCGGCGGGGCATGCTCCCTTCTGTGCATGGAGTCCGCCGCCTTGCCGCAATGCCCCCCTGCAGGCTCAGGCGTACAGCGGATCTTCGCCCATCGCTTCGATTTGCTCGTGCAGCATGTCCACTTGGCCGCGCCAGTAGTCGCTGCTGCCAAACCACGGGAAGTTGACGGGGAATACCGGGTCTTGCCAGCGCCGCGCCAGCCAGGCGCTGTAGTGGATGAGACGCAGCGTGCGCAGGGGCTCGATCAGCACCAGCTCGCGGCGATCGAAGCTGCGAAATTGCTCGTAGCCCTCCAGCAAGGCGCTGAGCTGCTGCGTGCGCTGGCTACGGTCGCCCGACAGCAGCATCCACAGGTCCTGCACGGCGGGGCCTGTGCGGGCATCGTCCAGGTCCACAAAGTGGGGGCCGCCGTTGGGCTGGTCGGTGGGCGTCCAGAGGATGTTGCCAGGGTGGCAGTCGCCGTGCAGGCGTATCTGGCGTGCCTGGTTTAAGCCAAATTGGCCTTCATCGCCCGTTGATAAAGCGCTAATAGCTATCAATTTAAGAGCATCTTCGCAGGCGCCTTGCCAGGCCGATTGCATGTCCAGCGGAATGATCTCGTGGGCCAGCAGCCAGTCGCGTGGTTCGGTGCCAAAGGTCTGCACGTTGAGTGCGGGGCGGTGCGCAAAGGGCTGAGCCGCCCCCACGGTATGGATGCGCGCCAGAAAACGGCCGATCCACTCGAGCACTTCAAAGTCGTCCAGCTCTGGCCCTCGGCCTCCGCGCCAGGGGCTGACCGAGAACGCAAAACCGCCATGGGTGTGTAGCGTGTTGCCGTTCAATTCCAGCGGGCCCACGGCGGGCACCTCGGCGGCGGTCAGCTCGGCGGCAAAGGCGTGCTCTTCCAGAATCTGCGCTTGGCTCCAGCGCTCAGGGCGATAAAACTTGGCCACCACACGCTCGCCGTCTTCCAGCGACACCTGGTACACCCGGTTTTCGTACGACGACAGCGCCATGAGCCGTCCGTCACCGTACAGCCCCACGCTGGCGAGTGCGTCCAGTACCACATCGGGGGTCAGTGCGGCAAAGGGGTGTTGGGCGCTGGTGGCAGCGTCCGATGGCGTGTCATGGTGTGGGTGCATGCAGCGATTGTCGTCGCTGGCCTGCACGGCAGAAGGCCGCCTTGGTGGGTTGGCGCGAGTCGGCTCTCAAGCCAGCAGGCTGGCCATGTGCCCCAGGCGCGGGCTGCCCTGGCCGCCCAGCACCTGCAGGTACACCGCCTGCGTGGCGGCGCGGCCTTGGTGGTGCTGTACCACCAGCCAGGGCTGGGGCGGTGCCTGCACCGCTGCGCTGAACTCCTGCCACGCTTGCACCAAGCGCTCATTCAGGCCCTGGGCCCCCCAGTCAGCATTGCGTTTTTTGACCTGTGCCGGGGCAAAGAACATGGTGGGGCGAGGGCCGGGCAGGTCGCCCGCGCCGCCCAGGTCTTGCACATGGCTGGCCCCTACGGCGCAGCTGTAGGTCAGTCCTGCCAAATGCCGGTGGATGCGCCCGCGCAGCGCCACGCTGCCCGCAAAGTCCACGTACACGCTGGCAGGCTTGGCGGGCAGCTGTTCCAGGTCTTCATAAGCCAACACCCGGTGGTAGCAGCCCAGGCTTTCGCAAAACGCCCGGTTGGTGGCTGAGGTCAGCCCCACCACCTGGATGCCTGGGCGTTTGGCCAGCTCGAACGCCGTGCCGTAGGCCGTCTTGCTGGACGCGCTGGACAGCAGCACCGTGCCCGCGCCAAAGAACTGCTGGTCTGCCAGAAAGTCGTCGATGAGCCACGAGGTGACAAACAACGGCCGCAGCAGGGCCTGGATGTCCTCGTTGAAGGGCTGGTAGAACGGGTCGGTGTGGGTGCGCAGGTAGTGGTTGTAGACCGCATGCAGCCCCGCGCGGTGCGCTGCTGCGTCGCTGAATCCCGTGCTGCTCACGCGGTGCGGGGCCAGCACCGCATGGGTGGCCATGGGCCAGTAGCCGTAGAGGTGTTCGCCCACCGGAATGTCAGGGTGTCGGGATGCCTCTACCGTGCCAAAGCCCCACACCGGAATGACCCCCCAGCCCTCTTCGCCCGAGGGGAAGAATTGCCAGTACTGCAGCATGTCGCCCATGGCCGCGTAGGTGATGTTGTTGCTGGTGAGGGCAAATCGGTCCACCTGGACGCGGATCTCTCCCTCCTGCAGCGCTGAATCGGCCGTGGTGCGCACAGCGGTGTCGGCCAGCTGGTTCTGGCGCACGAGGAGGGTGGTGGTGCTCATGCCGCTACGCTAATGCAAAGGGCGTGCGGGCTCAATAGCCGAGGGCCGCCTGGGTGACAGTCCTCCATCACCTGGTGCGCGCTGTGCTGGCTAAGCCGTCCCGGCCAGGCGTGCAAACGGCAGTGCTTGCTTGACCAGGATGACGGTGCACGGCGCGTCGCGGGCGACGCGCATGGGCACGGTGGCTATGAAGCGCTGGGTTTGCAGGCCGTGGGTGGCCGCGCCCAGGATCATCATGTTGACGTGGTTGCCCTCGGCGTATCGCACCAGGGCGTGGGCCACATCGCTGGATTCGAGTACGTGGTAGCTCACGGGGTGCTCGGTCAGGTCCAGTGGCTGGGCCCACTGGCGCAGACGCGCGTGGTGCTGGCGGTGCAGCGCGGTTTCGCTGCGGGCGCTGTCGCTGGTGCTGCTGGCCGACGGCGACAGTACCGTGACGCACGCCAGCCGCGCCCCGGGGCGGATGCCCAGCGAGCGGGCCACCGCTTCGCGCAGCGAGTACAGCGTGGCGTCCGTCACATCGCTGTGCGGCACGGCCACCATCACGATGGGGGTTTCTTCGATCTGCTGCGAGGGCAGTGGGCTGGGCTGGTAGTGCATGCCCGCAGCCCGCAGCCAGCGTTTGACGTGGGCGAGGAACGGCGTGCCCTGGGTGCGGCGCCCCCGCTCGGTAACGCGCACCTGGGTGGGGTTGGCCAGGTCCAGCGCCAGGTGGGCGGCCGAGGGGTAGCGCTGCGCGGCCTCGGGCTCCAGGCAGCGCAGGATGATTTCTTGCAGCCAAGGGGCCAGGTCGGGGCGGTGCTTGCGCGGCGGTGCGGGCACCATCCACAGCCGCTGGCGCAGGCCGCCATCGGTGGTGGGGGCACCAAACGGCAGCTCGCCCGTGGCCAGTTCGTACAGCATCACACCGATGGCGAAAAGGTCGCTGCGCGGGTCACCCCGCACGCCCACCACTTGCTCGGGCGCCATCCAGGCGGGCGAGCCCACGGCCTTGCGCTGCTCTTCGGCCAGCAGATCCGGGAAGTGCGCATGGCACGACAGGCCAAAGTCCAGCAGCACGGCGTGGTCCTCGTGCGTGAAGAGCACGTTGCCGGGTTTGAGGTCGAGGTGGCAGGCGTTTTGCTGGTGCAGGCTGTGCACTGCGTGGGCCAGGGCCGCACCCAGGCGGGCGATCTGTGCATCGTCTGGGCGTTCGCTGGCGTCCAGCCAGTGCTGCAGGGTGTGGCCCTGCAGGTATTCCATGGTGATGTAAGGCAGCCGGTGCAAGTCGCCAGCGGCCACAAAGCGCGGCACATGCGGGCCGGTGAGGGCGGGCAGAATTTGCAGCTCCACCTCAAAGCCCACAATGTTTTCGGCCCCATCGCCCACCGTCATGCGCGGGATCTTCATGGCCATCGGAAAACCTGGGTCTGGCGCGCCGCTGGCGTATTCCACCCGGTAGATGTGGGCCATGCCCCCCGCGTGGATGCATTCGCGCACCACAAAGCCGTCCACCACGGCGCCGGGCTCCAGCAGCTTCATCGTCCTATCTCCAGGCGGTGGGCAAAGTTGGCGGGCAAGGCCCCCCGAGTGGCCAAAATGGCTGCGGCAGCCTCGCTCACCGCATAGGGCACGCGCTCAAATCGCAGCTGCCAGTGGTCGGTGTCCAGCAGGGCATACATGGCGCGCGGGTCGCCATCGCGGGGCTGGCCGACCGAGCCCACCGTGGCCACCCATTGCCGGTGCGGTGGCACAGGCACGGCGACCCCCGCCATGGGGGTAAAGCGCATCAACCCCCGTCCGGCGCCCCGGTAGTACAGGGTCTGCAAGTGCACATGTCCGCAAAAGACATGTTGCACGCCGGGGTGCTGGGCTGCAGCCTCCAGGCACTGGGCGGCCACGATCTCGTTGTCTACATAGCGCCAGCTTTCGGGGGCATCGGCGCTGGCGTGCACCAGCAGCACGCCACCCACTTCAGCGGTCAGGGGCAGGTGGGCCAGAAAATCACGCTGCTGCGGGGTGAGCTGATCGTGTGTCCACCCCGCGCCCTGGGCGGCGATGCTGGTGGCGCCTTTGTCGGCCCCCACCGGAGGGTGCACGGCGAATGCATCGTGGTTGCCGCCGATCACGCTGTGCCCGGCTGCGGCCAGTTCCATGGCCTGCTGCACCACATAGGCGGGGTCGGCTCCATAGCCGACCAGGTCGCCCAGCAGGGCAAAGTGCTCAGCGCCATGGTTGCGGGCGTGCTGCAGGCAGGCGTCCAGCGCCTGGCGGTTGGAGTGGATGTCTGACAAGAGGGCCAGTTTCATGGTGATCTCCCCATGCCTGCATCATGCCCCAGGGTGGAGGCCTTTGGACTGCGGTTTGTCCGGGGTTTTGCCGGTGGCGGTTTGTCAGTCAGCAGCGGGTTTGGCTGGCAATAATCAGGGGCGTTCTTTCCTCCCCACTGCATGTCCTTGGGCTGTTTTTCATGCCGCAAAACCGCGCTTCTCAAAAAATTCACATCGCCCGCCGTGGTGTGATCTATTCGCTGGTGTTGTGCGGATTGATTCTGGGCTTGGGGGGCGTGGGCTTTTGGATGCTGGACCCTCGGGTCGATACGCTCACCGATGGCCTGTGGCTGGCCTTCACCACAGCCGCCACGGTGGGCTACGGTGATCTGGTGCCCAGCACCCACGCATCGCGGGCGTTTTCTGTCGTGGTGGTGTTGCTGGGGTTGGCGGTGCTGTCATTGGCCACGGCTTCGCTGGCCGCCATTTTTGTGGAAAAAGACGTGGCTGCGGAAGAGAGCCAGATCGAAGCGGACCTGCTCAATGAATTGGCACTGCTGCGCAACGAGGTGCGCCAGTTGCGAGCCGAGGTGCTGGCCTTGCACCCCGCGGCGGCTGCGCCCGCAGCAGCAAGCGCAGTGCAGGCGCGCCAGCCCCCGGGCTGAGCGCACCGCAGCGCTCAGCCCAAAGAAAAACGCCGCCGCTCCCTGTCAAAAGGGGCGGCGGCGTTGTCTGTTTGAAGGGGCTTACACCAGCGTGATGGTCACGTCGATGTTGCCGCGTGTGGCGTTGGAGTAGGGGCACACCTGGTGGGCTGCGTCCACCAGCTTCTGGGCCGTGGCTTTGTCCAGGCCGGGCAGGCTGATGGCCAGGCGGGCAGCGATGCCGTAGGCGTTAGGGATGGGGCCCAGGTCCACTTCGGCGTCGATGGACACGTCCTGCGGCACGGGGATGCCGATCTTGCCGCCCACGGCCTTCATCGCGCCGATGAAGCAGGCTGCGTAGCCGGAGGCAAACAGCTGTTCTGGGTTGGTGCCGGTGCCAGAGGTGCCGGGCGAGGAGAGCTTGACGTCCAGGCGGCCGTCATCGGTCTTGGCTGCGCCATCGCGGCCGCCGGTCACGTGGGACTTGGCTGTGTACAGGACTTTTTCGAGTGTCGTCATGGTGTCTTCCTTGCAGTGTTTGCCCAAAGGCGGGCGGTGGAGGGAATCGTTCAGCGCTGACCCAATCGGTCACGCAGTTGTTTGAGTTCGCCGGTCAGAGCCATCAGCTCGGGCACGGTGCATTGACTGCTTTCCAGTACGCAGGGTGGAATGGCCTCGGCCTTGTCCCGCAGTGCAAGCCCTTGGTCCGTGAGGCTGATGCGCACGCGGCGCTCATCCTCCGCATCGCGCAGGCGGCGGATGTTGCCACCCGACTCCAGCCGCTTGAGCAGCGGGGTGAGCGTGCCCGAGTCCAGGTACAGGCGCTCGCCCAGTTCAGACACGGTGAGCCCATCTTGCTCCCACAGCACCAACATCACCAGGTACTGCGGGTAAGTCAGTTCAATGGCTTCCAGCAGGGGTTTGTACAGCTTGGTCATGGCCAGCGATGCGGAATAGAGCGCGAAGCAGACCTGGTTGTCCAGCCGCAACGACTGTGGTGTGGGGGTGTTGCGAGTGCTTGGGCGGGTGGGCATGGGGTGAATTATTGCTGGCAATTAAATTGTGTGCAATTTGATTGAAGAGATGCCTGCACCACGGGAGTGGTTAATCAGCCCAGACCTTCGGGCAGGCTCTGCGGGCGGGCTCCTAAAAAGAAGCCACCCGAACGGAGTCTTCCGTGCGGGTGGCTTCAGGCGCCGGGGTCGCATGGACCCGGTGCGGGCGCAGGTGTTGATCTGGCTTTGGAGTCTGTGGGTGATCCTCTGCAGGACCGTGCACAGGACTCCAGACCCTCAGGCGCCGTGCTGCTGGACTGCCGGGGTGCCAGGCGCCACGGCTTGGTGGTCGGCATGCACCGCATCCGCTAACGCCGGGGTTTTGCCCCTTTGGCGGAAGAAGCTCACCATCTGCCACAACACAAATACTGCAATCAGGCCGAGCAATGTGCCACTGATGGGGCGGTTCACGAACACCTCAAAGCTGCCACGGCTGAGCAGCATGCTGCGGCGGAAGTTTTCTTCCAGCATGGGGCCAAGGATGAAGCCCAGCATCAGCGGCGAGGGGTCCATCTCCAGCCGCATGAACAGGTAGCCCAGCAGGCCGAACACCACGGTGATGAACACATCGTCGAGGTTGTTGTTGATGCTGTAGGTGCCGATGCAGCAGAAGAACAAGATGGCCGGGAACAGTACGTTGTAGGGCACCTTGAAGACCGACAGCCAGTAGCGCACCAGGGGTACGTTCAGTGTCAGCAAGAAGCAGTTGCCAATCCACATGCTGGCGACCAGCCCCCAGAACAGCTCGGGGTGCCCGGCAATCATGTTGGGGCCAGGCTGGATGCCCTTGATGATGAAGGCCGCCATCATCAGCGCCATGACGGCGTTCTCGGGGATACCGATGCTCATGAGCGGAATGAAGCTCGTGCGTGCTGCGGCTTCGTCGGCGGCGGCTTGGCCGGCCACGCCTTCGATGCAGCCAGAGCCGATCTCATGGCGGTATTTACTGACCTTCTTGTCCAGGGCGTAAGCCGCAAACTGCGCAATCACCGGGCCACCGCCTGGCAGGATGCCCAGGAGGGAGCCAACTACGCTGCCGCGCAACGCGCTGGGGATGATGCGCTTGAACTCAGGCCAGGTCGGGATGAGCTTGATCTTGCCGTTGAAGGGCGAGCGCTCCTCGCGCGAGTCCAGGTTCTTGGTGATCTCGGCAATGCCGAAGCAGCCCAGCGCAATGCTGACAATACCCACGCCGTCGGCCAGGAAGGGCAGGTCGAAGGTGAAGCGCGCGGTACCGCTGTTCACGTCGGTGCCCACCGAGCCCAGCAACACGCCCACCAGGCACATGGCCAGGCCATTGATGAGGCTGCCGGTGGTCACAAAGCTCACGCACACAAACCCTACCAGCATGAGTGCGCAGTAATCTGCAGGGCCAAACAGGAAAGCCACCTCGCCCAGGCTGGGGGCCAGGAAGGTCAGCACCACGATGGCCACCGTGCCGCCGATGAAGCTGGAGAAGCCCGCAGTGAACAGCGCCAGCCCAGTCTGCCCCTTGAGCGTCATCGCATACCCGTCAATACAGGCCACGATGCTGCTCGCGTGCGGAATTTTCATGGTAATGGCGCTCACGCTATCTCCGTATTGCGCGCCGTAGTAAATGCCGGCAAGCATGATCAGCGCGCCCGTGGTGTCGATGGAGTAGGTCAGCGGCAGCAGCAGGCTGATGGTGGCCAGGGGCCCCAGGCCGGGCAACAAGCCCACCAAGGTGCCCACTGTGCAGCCGATGGCACAGTACATCAGGTTGTGCAGCGTGAGGGCGTGGCTGAAGCCGAACGCCAGGTTGTTGAGGACTTCCATGTCAGTACAGCGGCAGGTTCACGCCAAGAAGTTTCTGGAAGGCCAGTGCGATGAGCACCAGCACGGCGGCGATCTTCAGGTTGCGTGCGACCGAATAGGTGGTGCTGGCAAACCCGGAGCAGAACACCATGAACACGATGCCAACGATCATGTTGAGGTAGTGCGACAGCAAGGCAAAGCCGCACAGGCTGCCCAGGATGATGCTGATGTTGCGCACCTGAAAATTCAGTGGCACCGGCTTGACCAGGCGCGCGCGCACCACGGTGATCACGCCGATCACAAACAGCATGCAGCTCACGATGAAGGGAAACATCCCCGGCCCTGCCCTGCCCAGAGAGCCCAGTGAATAGTTCACTGACGGCAGGCCAAAGCCCACCGCCAATGCCATCAGGGCTATGCCCCGTATGAGGTTGCGGTCCATTGTCAAAATATGTCTCCTGTAGTGTCCGGCGAGGGGCCTTTGGCCTGCCAAAATCGCGCCGATGGCTGGGGTATGCTGGCCGTTGCACTATTCCCATCGAACCTGATCGCGGGCTGACCTGGCCCATGCGTAATTCCACGTAAACCGATGCGCATCCTCTTGGTAGAAGACGACCCCGTGCTCGGCCGCACCATGGCCCAGGGGCTGGAAAAGGCGGGCCACCGGGTGGAGCTGGCGCGCACGGTGGAAGAGGCCCAGCACTGGTGGGCCGTGCAAGGCTTTGATGCCGTGCTGCTGGACTTGAACCTGCCCCACGCTGCTAGCACCCGCAGCGGCCTGGGCAGTGGGCTGACCGCGCTGCGGGTTGCCCGGGCTCGGGGCGATCGCACCCCCGTGCTGATCCTCAGCGCCCGCGACAGTACGGAGGAGCGCATTGCAGGCTTGGATGCCGGTGCCGACGACTACCTGGGCAAACCCTACGAACTCAAAGAGGTGGAGGCGCGCTTGCGGGCGCTGGTGCGCCGCGCCAGCGGCACCGCCGACGTGGTCGCCGTGGGCCTGCTGCTGCTGGACCGGCTGGCACGCCGTTGCAGCCTGGGCGGCCAGCCGCTGGAGCTGCCCGCCCGGGAGTTTGAGCTGCTGTGGGAACTGATGACCCCGCCAGGCCGGGTGCTGAGCAAGAGCGAGCTGTCGCAGCGGCTGTCCGACACCAGCGAAGCCCTGGGCGACAACGCGCTGGAGTCCTTCGTCTCACGCCTGCGGCGCAAGCTGCAGGGCAGTGGCGCAGCCATTCGCACGCTGCGCGGGCTGGGCTATGTGCTGGAGGAAGATGCCAGTCCCTCGTAGCCCTGGCGGGTGGGCGCAGCGCCTACCGTTGCCTGCACTGCGCCAGCGCATCGGGCGCCATGTGCTGGTGTCGCTGGTGTTGATTTGGGGGCTGGGCAGCGCCGTCATTTTGGCGGTGGGCAACCACTTTGTGGTCGAGGCCTTTGACCGGGCCCTGTTGGACGATGCGCATGGGCTGGCAGCGCATGTGCGAGGGGGTGTGGGCGGTGTGGGCGGTGTGCCGCTGGAGTTGGGCCTCACGCAGCGGGAAGTAGGCATCTTGTTGCTGGACCAAAGTGTCGCAGCCCCCTTTGCTGTGTATGGCCCCGATGGAGCGCTGGTTGCGGGTGACTCTGAGCTGGCTGCTGACGCCCTGCCCAAGGGGCGGTCACAGGTTTTTTCAACGATGGAGCGCGATGGGCGTGAGTGGCGTCGCGTCACCCTGCTAGTGGCGGGCCCGCCCTCATTCACCGTGGTCATGGCCGAGGCCACCGAGAGCCGCACCCAGCTGCTGCACCGCCTGCTCATCTACTCTGGCCTGGCCCAGCTGTGGCTGCTGGTGGTGCTGGGCTCGCGCTTGTTGGGCGGTATCGAAAAGCACTTGCGTCCCTTGGCCGCGTTGCAAGATGCCGTGCAGCAGCGGGATGCGGCCGACCTGCAACCTCTGCCAGCAATGCTCACCGAGCAGGCCACCACCCTGGATGTGCAGCGCCTGGGCGAGGCGCTGGACGGGCTGCTGGCCCGTGTGCGCGAGGGCTTGCACGCCCAGCGCGAGTTTGCAGGCAACGTGGCGCATGAGCTGCGCACGCCGCTGGCAGGCATTCGCGCCCAGGCCGCGCATGCGCTGGCGCAGGACGATCCTGCCGTCTGGCGCAGCGAGCTGGAGGGCATTGCCCAGGCAGAGCAGCGCGCCAGCCGCACGGTGGACCAGTTGCTGGCCCTGGCGCGGGCGGCCGAGGGTGGCATTGCGCTGTCGGTACAGACTGTGGCGCTGGACGCCGTGGTGCGCGATGTGGTGCTGCGGTGCCTGCCCCGCGCCGATGCTTTGGGGGTAGACCTGGGCGCGCAGGGCCTGGAGCCTGGCATCCAGGTGCGGGGCAACACCGGTTTGATCGAAGGCATCTTGCACAACCTGCTGGACAACGCCCTGCGCTACGGCCGGGGCCATCCACCCCAGATCACCGTGGCCCTGCATTGCGAGCCGCCCTATGCCGTGCTGCAAGTGCTGGACAACGGCCCCGGGGTGGACGCCGAGCTGGCCCGCCATGTCCAGCAGCGCTGGGCGCAAGGTGCGCCGGGGCTGGTGCTAGGGCAGGGGGCGGGCCTGGGGCTTTCCATCGTCGCGCGCTACGCCCAGTTGATGGGCGGTCGCTTGGCCCTGGAGGGCGCAGCCCACGGGCCGGGGCTGGTGGCCAGTGTGTGGCTGCCGCTGGCGGACCCAGCCGCTCCTTGATGCGGGGGCGGCTGCCCCCGCCGCTTCAGTAGGTGTAGACGCCCTGGCCCGTCTTGCGGCCCAGGCGGCCCGCAGCCACCATTTCCTTGAGCAGCGGGCAGGGGCGGTACTTGCCGTCGCCAAACTCGGTGAGGTACACGTCCATCACGGCCAGGCACACGTCCAGGCCAATCATGTCGGCCAGTGCCAGCGGGCCGATGGGTTGGTTGCAGCCCAGCTTCATGCCCGCGTCGATGTCTTCGGGCGTGGCCAGGCCCTCGGCCAGCACAAAAAAGGCTTCGTTGATCATGGGCACCAGGATGCGGTTGACCACAAAGCCAGGCGCATTCTTCACGGTGATGGGGCTCTTGCCCAGCGCCTCGGCCAGCGCCTTGACGGCGTCGTGCGTAGCATCGCTGGTTTGCAGGCCGCGGATGATCTCCACCAGCGCCATCATGGGCACAGGGTTGAAGAAGTGCATGCCGATGAAACGGTCGGCACGGCTGGTGGCGGCGGCCAGCTTGGTGATGGAGATCGAGGATGTGTTGGAGGCCACGATCACCTCGGGCGCCACCAAGGCATCGACCTGCTTCAAGATCTTGAGCTTGAGCTCGTAGTTCTCGGTGGCGGCCTCGATCACGAGCTGCGCGGTCTTCAGGTCGTCGTAGCTGGTGGAGGTCTGGATGCGCGCCAGGGCGGCAGCCTTGTCGGCCTCGGTGATTTTTTCTTTCTTGATCAGGCGGTCCAGGCTGCCTGCCACGGTGGCCAGGCCTTTTTGCACGGCCGCGTCAGAAATATCCACCATCACCACGTTGATGCCCGACACCGCGCAAGCCTGCGCAATGCCGTTGCCCATGGTGCCCGCGCCGATGATGCCAACGGTTTGAATCGTCATAAAACAGAGCCTTCTTCCAAGTGAAACAGACGCTCGCATGGTACGTGACAAGAGTTACTTGGCCCTGTCGCCCCCGGGAAAGTTCCTGAGTAAAAAGCACGGGCGTTCGGTTAAGGTGGTCGCGGGGCTGCTGTGCACAGCCCGGGAGGAGGCAGCCATGTTCGATTACATCGTGGTGGGCGGGGGCTCTGCGGGGTCTGTGCTGGCGGGGCGCTTGTCAGAGGACCCCGCTGTGCGCGTGTGCCTGCTGGAGGCTGGTGCGGCCGATACCAGCGTGTTCATCCACTGCCCTGCGGGCCTGGCGGCCATGGCGCGGCTGCAATGGCACAGCTGGCACCAAAGCACCGTGCCACAGCCGGGGCTGAACGGGCGCCGGGGCTACCAGCCGCGCGGCAAAGTGCTGGGGGGCTCCAGCTCGGTCAACGCCATGGTCTACGTGCGCGGGCAGCCCGCCGACTACGACCACTGGGCCGCACAGGGCAACCCGGGCTGGGCTTGGGCCGATGTGCTGCCCTACTTTGTGCGTGCCGAGCACAACGAGCGCATCACCGATGCGCTGCATGGCCAAGGCGGCCCCTTCAACGTGGCCGACCTGCGCTCGCCCCACCGCGTGAGCCAGCGCTTTGTGCAGGCGGGCGAGCAGGCGGGCTACGCTCACAACACCGATTTCAACGGCCCCACGCAAGAGGGCGTGGGCCTGTACCAGGTCACCCACAAGAACGGCGAGCGCCACAGCGCCGCCAAGGCTTACCTCACCCCGCACCTGGGGCGCGCCAATCTGCAGGTCATCACCGAGGCGCATGCCACGCGCATCCTCATGGACGGGCGGCGCGCCGTGGGCGTGGAATACCGCCAGGGTGGGCAGCTCAAGCAAGTACGCGCGGCGCGCGAGGTGCTGCTGAGCGCGGGAGCGTTTCTGTCGCCGCAGTTGTTGATGCTCTCGGGCATTGGCCCGGCGGCGCAGTTGCAGCAGCACGGCATTGCCGTGGTGCATGCGCTGCCCGGCGTGGGCGAGCACCTGCACGACCACCCCGATGTGGTGCTGCTGTACGACGCGCCGCACCTCAAAGACCTGTTTGGCGTGTCGGCGGCGGGCCTGCTGCGGGTGGTGCGTGGCATGGCTCAGTGGCGCAAGGCGCGCCGGGGCATGCTCACCACCAACTTTGCCGAGGCCGGGGGCTTTATCTGCAGCAGCGCGGCCGAGCCCGCGCCCGACCTGCAACTGCACTTTGTGATTGGCAAGCTGGTGGACCACGGCCGCCAAACCGCATTGGGCCACGGCTACTCATCGCATGTCTGCCTGCTGCAACCGCGCAGCCGAGGGCGCGTGCGCCTGGCCAGCAGCGATGCCATGGCGCTGCCGTTGGTCGATCCGAACTTTCTGGCCGACGAGGACGACCTGCGGAGCATGGTGCTGGGCGTGCGGCGCATGCGCTCCATCTTGACGCAGCCCGCGTTGGCCGATCTGGGCGCCCGCGAGCTGCCTGCGTCTGCCAATGCGCACACCGATGCAGAGATCGCCGCTTTCATCCGCAACCATGCCGACACCATTTACCACCCGGTGGGCTCGTGCCGCATGGGGCCGGGGCCCATGGACGTGGTGGATGCGCAGCTGCGTGTGCACGGCGTGCAGGGGCTGCGGGTGGTGGATGCCTCGGTCATGCCGCGCATCGTCAGTGGCAACACCAACGCCCCCACGGTGATGATTGCCGAGAAGGCGGTGGACCTGCTGCGGGCCAGCGCCGCCTGAGTTTCTTGATCTGCATCAGGTGCGGCGCCCACGGCGGGCGCGGCGTGGGGTGGGCGCCCTCAGAATGGCGTATTCGGGTTTACCCGTAGTTCTTGCCGCTGGCAAGAGACGCTGCCGCATCGTCGGCCCTGGAGAACCATGCAGACCGAAGCCGCACAACAGGCCCTGACCCAATATGCCCTGCGCCTAGAAGGCAGGCTGGAAAAACTGGACGAACGCATCGCCGCCCTGTCCCACTTGCTGGACGCCCGACTGGAGCAGCACGGGCAATTGCAGCAGTGGCTCCACCAGCAGCCCGCCACTCCCCAAAGCGGCCCCCACCAAAGCACCCGCGAAAGCCGCCTGCGCAGCGAGCTGCGCGGCCTGCTGGTGCTGCGCTACCAGGTCATCACCCGCTATTGCAACGAACTGGGCGCCCCGCTGGCGCTGCAACTGGTGTGCTACGCCGAAGAGCGCCTGGAGGCCAGGGGCTGGGCACCTGGGGTGGATGGGCTGGATGTGCAGGCCCTCCAGCGCCTGGATGGGGTGACCTGAGTCGCTGCAGCTGCGTGCCCTTCAGCCGCGAAAGCGCCGCCGCGTCAGCGCCAGCGCCAGCCAGAAGGCCGCCACGGTGGTAGCCACCAGCACCAAACCATGGCGCAGTGGCTGCTGGGGCCACTGGTCCATGAACAGCGGGCGCACCAGCTCGACCGCATTGGTCAGCGGTAGCCAGTCTGAAATGGCACGCACCAGCGGTGGCAACTGCTCGCGCGGGAAGAACACCCCCGACAAAAACATCATGGGCGTGAGCACCAGCGTGAAGTAGTACGTGAAAAAGTCATACCCCTTGGCCAGCGCATTGAAGATGAGCGCAATGCTGGAGAACATGATGCCCACCCCCAGCAGCACCGGCCAGGCCACCAGCAACTTGGGGCTGTGGCTGATGCCCAGGGCCAGCATCACCCCCAGGATGGCCGTGACGGTGAACAGCGCCTTGAACGCCGCCCACAGCATCTCGGCCAGCACCACGTCGTCGAGCGTGACGGGCGCATTCATGATGCCGTCCCACGTCTTTTGCACATGCATGCGCGAGAAGGCCGAGTACAGCGCCTCAAAGCTGGCCGCATTCATGGCGCTCATGCAGATCGAGCCGCTGGCCAAAAACAGGATGTAGGGCACCTTGGCATCCCCGCCTGCGGCGCCCACGCTCACCTGCCCCACCAGCGCGCCCATGCCGTAGCCAAAGGCCACCAGCCACATCAGCGGCTCGGCAATGTTGCCCACCAGGCTGGGAATGGCCAGCTTGCGCCACACCAGCAGGTTGCGCAAAAACACGGGCCACCAGCGGGTCGACAGCGCAGGCGGGCGCCAGACCGAAGCCGGTGCGGGAGGGCGGGGCCGCGAAGTGCTGGGTGGGGTTGCGTCGGTGGCCTGGGGCTGCAAGCTGGGCGTGGTACTCATGGGGCTATTGTGCGGTGTGCTCAGAACCTGTGGATGCCCACTGCGAGATGGGCCAGGGGCTCTCAGGCTTTGCGCTGCAGGCAAAATCCTGCCCGCTGCTCTTTTTTTCCAATCCACCGTTTGAAGGCCTTTGCGATGACCACCCTCGGAACCCCCCTGTCCCCCCACGCCACCAAAGTCATGCTCCTGGGCTCGGGAGAGTTGGGCAAGGAGGTGCTGATCGCGCTGCAGCGCCTGGGCGTGGAAACCATTGCCGTGGACCGCTACGAGAACGCCCCCGGCCAGCAAGTGGCCCACCACGCGCGCACCATCACCATGAGCGACCCCGCCCAGCTCAAGGCCCTGATCGAGGCCGAAAAGCCCCATCTGGTGGTGCCTGAGATTGAAGCCATTGCCACCCCCATGCTCGAAGAGCTGGAAGCCGCAGGTGTGGTGCGCGTCATCCCCACGGCCCGCGCCGCCCGCCTGACCATGGACCGTGAAGGCATCCGCGTGCTGGCCGCCGAAACGCTGGGCCTGCCCACCAGCCCCTACAAGTTCTGCAACTCACTCGAAGAACTGCAGGCCGCCATCGATGGAGGCATCGGCTACCCCTGCATCGTCAAGCCCGTGATGAGCAGCTCGGGCAAGGGCCAAAGCAAGATCGACGGCCCGGCCGACGTGCAAAAAGCCTGGGATTACGCTATGGCCGGTGGCCGCGTGAGCCATGGCCGCGTCATCGTCGAAGGCTTCATCGACTTTGACTACGAGATCACCCAGCTCACTGTGCGGTCGGTGGGCGCTGACGGCCAGATCGTCACCAGCTTCTGCGACCCCATCGGCCACGTGCAGGTGAGTGGCGACTACGTGGAGAGCTGGCAGCCGCACCCCATGCACCCCGCAGCGCTCGAAAAATCTCGCCAGATCGCCAAGGCCGTGACCGACAACCTGGGAGGCCAGGGACTGTTCGGCGTGGAGCTGTTCGTCAAGGGCGAGCAGGTCTGGTTTAGCGAAGTCAGCCCCCGCCCGCACGACACCGGCCTGGTCACCCTGTGCACCCAAAACCAGAGCGAGTTCGAGCTGCACGCCCGCGCCATCTTGGGCCTGCCCGTGGACACCAGCCTGCGCAACCCCGGTGCCAGCGCTGTCATTTATGGCGGCGTGGAAGCCCAAGGCATCGTGTTTGACGGCGTGGATGAAGCCCTGCGCGTGCCAGGCACTGACCTGCGCCTGTTCGGCAAACCCGAGAGTTTTGTGAAGCGCCGCATGGGCGTGGCCCTGGCACGTGCGGCCGATGTGGAGACGGCCCGCACCAACGCCAAGCAGGCGGCGAGCAAGGTCCGCCCAAGGGTTGCCTGATCAAAACGGCTGGTTTCTGCATGCCACCTCGCGCGGTGGTGGTCGGTGCATACTGCGCGGGAGCGGCCTGCTGTGCTGGCCGTTTTGCACTGCCCGGCATAGTGCTTGGCTGCGGCATCCTGGTTTGAAATGAGGCTTCGGTGTGAGCTTGCGCGCACGCATTCTCTGGCTAGTGCTGGCATCGTCCCTGTTGCCTGTACCCGCCATCCTTTGGCTGTTGCTGGAAATTCGATCTGCCACAGTCGACCAGGCGCGTGAGCGCTTGGCTGCGCGTGCCACTCTTATTGCAAGCGACCTGAATGACAAAATCGCCGGGACTGGTCAGCTGCTCTTTGGCTTGGCAAGAGTCCCTGTATTGGGTGCCGGAGACAAGATCGCATGTTCGGACTTCCTCGCCGAGGTGTTGCGGGAGCACCCCCAATACACAGGTTTGCTCACCATCTTGCCCGATGGGGGGCTGTTTTGTGATTCTCTGCGCAGCGGCCGAACGCTGGATCTGAGGGACCGACGCTACTTTCAGCAAGCTCTGCGATCAAGGGAGCCCGTCGTGGAGGCTGTGATCGGGCGGCTGACCGGGAACGGCGTTTTGCAGGTGGCCTACCCTGTGCGTGCTGCGGATGGGGCGTTGCAGTTTGTTCTCCTGGCTTCGCTGGACATGGATGCCTATGGGCGTACCGTGGTGCAGAGCTTGCCCTATGAGCACAGCCATTTCCAGATATGGAACGAGGATGGCTCGGTGGTGATGGATTACGCGCAGGAGGGGCAAAAGCGCCTGACGCTGCCGGATGCGCAGCGGGCGTTCATGCGGCCAGGCCCATCTTCGGCCACCCAGGCGCTGCTCTCTGGGGATGACGGCGTGGATCGCATATGGCTTCATACTGGGCTTCCTCGCTCCCATGGGGAGGCTTTGCGCTTGGCACTGGTGGTTCCTGAGATGGACCTGAGAAGCCCCGTAGACAGCCAGTTTCGCAAGGCACTGCTGGGGCTACTGGGACTGGCCGCCGTGGTCTTTGCTGCAGCAGGCCTGCTGGTGGAGTTTTCGGTACGTCGGCAGGCCATGCGCTCTATTCGAGCCATCGCCCGTATGGATGCGGGGAACTACAGTGAGTTGATTGGCCCCTCTTACGCGCGCGGTGAGTTGGGGGATGTGATGCGTGCATTGGACCGTATGGCGACCTCGCTCACCCGCCAGCAACAGTCTATTGCCCAGCACACGCAGGCCCTGGAGCGACAGGCCCGCCTGGACCCGCTCACCCAGCTGGCCAACCGCTACTGCCTGACGGAGCGCTTGGAGGAGGCTTTGGTTTTGGCTCACCGCAAAGGCCTGGAGGTGGGCGTGCTGGTGCTAGACCTGGACCGCTTCAAAGGCGTGAACGATAGCCTGGGGCATAACCGAGGGGACCTGTTGCTGCAGGAGGTCGCTTCCCGTCTGCGGTGCTGTGTGGAGCCCAAGGACACGGTGGCCCGGCTGGGAGGCGATGAGTTTGTCATCGTCCTGCCGGACCTGCCGAGCAGTGATGCGGTGACGCCTGTTGCGCAGCGCATCCTCCATGCATTGACGCTGCCTGTGGAGATGGGGCAGGCCAGCTGGCTGTTGAGCACCAGTCTGGGCATCGCGCTGTTTCCCAGGGATGGTGAATCGGGCGAGGTGCTCTTGCGCCATGCCGACGTGGCCATGTATGGAGCCAAAGATCAGGGCGGCAATCGAATGCTCTTTTTCAGCCCGCAGATGACGCAGGCGCTCGAGCAGCGCCTGCATACCGAAGCCGGCCTGCGGTATGCCATTGACAACAACGGGTTGCAACTGCACTACCAGCCTATCGTGGATGCGTCGACAGGGCGTATCTCTTCCTGGGAGGCCCTTGTGCGCTGGCACGATCCGGAGCGCGGTTTGGTTTTCCCTTCGCAGTTCATCGGCGTTGCTGAGGAAACCGGTCTAATTGTGCCCATGGGCGAGTGGGTGTTACGCGACGCCTGCGTCCAGGCACAGCGGTGGAGAGAGGCTGGTTGGGGGGATATTCCCGTGGCGGTTAACTTGTCTGCACGCCAGTTCCAGGTGCCAGATCTGGACCAGATGGTGGCACGCGCGCTGCAGGAAACCGGTTGCCCGGCGCGACTGCTGCAGTTGGAGATCACCGAGAGCTCCATCATGGACCCTGTGGATCAAGCACTGTGCACCATGGACCGACTTACTGCGCTGGGCGTACAACTGGCCATTGATGACTTTGGCACGGGCTACTCATCACTGAGCCAGCTCAAACGCTTCCCGGTGAGTAAGCTCAAGATTGACCAATCCTTTGTGGCTGACTTGGGGCAAGACGGCAATGGGGAGGTGCTGGTCAATGCCATCGTGGCCCTGGCGCAGAAGCTGGGTCTGCGCACGGTAGCGGAGGGCGTGGAGACAGAGGCGCAGGCTGCGCTCTTGACCAAGTTGGGTTGTGATGAACTGCAGGGTTACCTGTTTTCTCCCCCCCGTGAGGCCGCGGCCCAAGAAGCGTTGCTGCACTTGCGCAATGGTTCTGCGGAGGGCTCTTGACCCCAGATCTTGGCGCACGCTGCTGATTGAGAGCCTGTTGACAATCTGCCTGGGAGATCGCAAACAGGTTCTGATAAAGGTTCCAAGAACAGTTTTGGGGTTGCCGGTTGCCTCTGTCACTCCCGAATCTGCCGCCCCGTCAGCTTGAGGAACAAGTCCTCCAGGTTGGCGGGCCGGTGCAGCGTGCGCAGGTGGCCGTGCTGGCCCAGCGCTAGCAGCAAGGGCTGCGCCTGGTGGGTGTAGAAGAACACCGTTTCTCCACTGATTTCCACGCGCGCGGCCAGGGCCTGCAGGCTGGCGTCCTCGGCCAGCGCCACGGCGCCCACGCCAAAGACTTCCACCACATCGCTTTCCAGATGCTCTGCAATCAGCTCGCGTGGCTTGCCTTCGGCAATCTTCTTGCCGTGGTCCAGCACCAGCAGGCGCGAGCACAGGCGCTCGGCCTCGTCCATGAAGTGCGTGGTCAGCAAGATGGAGGTGCCTTGCTGCAGCAGCAGTTGCAGCCGCTCCCACATCAGGTGGCGGGCCTGTGGGTCCAGGCCGGTGGTGGGTTCGTCCAGCAGCAGCAGGCGCGGGCGGTTGACGAGTGCACGGGCCAGCGACAGGCGCCGCTTCATGCCGCCCGATAGTTCGCCCGGCTTGGCGTGGGCCTTGTGCGTCAGCGCCGCAAACTCCAGCAGCTGCGGCACGCGCTCGTCCATGGTGTGGCCCTGGATGCCAAAGTAGCGGCCAAACACGCGCAGGTTCTCGGCGCAGGTGAAGTCCGGGTCCAGCGTGTCGAACTGGGTGACCACGCCGAGCTGCGCCTTGATGGCCAGCGCATCGCGCGGCATGTACAGCGGCTCGGTCGCGCCCTCGGGGTAGAACAGCACGTCGCCGCTGTCGGGCGCCGTGAGGCCCAGGCACATGCGGATGGTGGTGGTTTTGCCCGCCCCATTGGGGCCGATGACGCCAAGGCATTCGCCGGGGGCGATGGCAAAAGACACATCGTTCACCACCGTGGCATCGCCATAGTGTTTGTACAGGTTCTGGACGGCAAAGAGTTCGCTCATGTCGCCATTGTGGCGGCATCTGGGTGGCGGGGGCTCAGAGGTTGAAGCGAAATTGGCCACTGGCGCTTATTTGATAAGCGCTGGCAGCTATTGAAAATATAGCGTTTGCACTGGTGTGTCTGCTCAGCGGGCCGCCGCCAGCTGCCCCCGGCCTGCGGCTTTGGCGGCATACAGGGCCGCATCGGCGCGGGCCATGAGCGGGGCCAGCGCGTCGTCCTGGGGCGTCAGCACGGCCATGCCAGCGCTGTAGTTGAGCGCAAATCCCAGCTCCGGCACGCTGCACTCGGCCAGCCGCTTGCGCAGGCGCCGGTCAAACGAGGTGCCTGCCGGGGCGCTGTTGTGCAGCAGCAGCACGCCAAACTCTTCACCGCCCAGGCGGCCCACCATGTCGCCGCTGCGGTGGCACTCTTGCAGCAGGCGGCCAAACAGTTGCAGGGCGCGGTCGCCGGTTTCGTGGCCCAAGGTGTCGTTGATGTGCTTGAAGTGGTCGATGTCCAGCATCAGCGCCGTCAGGGGGAGGCGGTGGCGTTGGGCGTGCGAGATCATGGCGGCCCCTTGCGCGGCAAACGATCGGCGGTTGGCCAGCCCGGTCAGCCCGTCGGTCATGGCCAGGTCGCGCAGCTTGCGCTCGGCCTCGGCATGCCAGGCCACCAGGATGGCGACGGTGCCCAGCACCAGGCTGATGTTGGTGGCCACGGCAGCGCCCAGGTTGACGGGGTGGGGCGTGCGAAAGCTGGGGTACTGGTCGGTGAACGCGCCCAGCACGCCGCGCGCCAGGGTAAAGCCTGCTGAAGTGAGCAGGCACAGCATGAGCAGGCGGCGCCAGCGTGCGTCCGCTGGCGTGGTGGGCGCTGCCGGGTAGAGCGTGGCACGCGCCACGATGACCAAAATGGCGGCCATCAAGAAGTTGGCCCAGCCCACGCGAAAGGCGTAGTGCCCAAAGCCGATGGCGTAGCCCAGCGGCATCAGGCACACCAGTGCCAGCAGCGTGCGCTTGAAGGGGCGCGCGCCCAGCCATTCGCGCAGCGCCCGGTACAGCAGCCACTGTGCCCAGGCGTTGCAGGCCATCGACAGGGTGGACAGGGCCTGGTCCCACAGGGTGGACGAGGCAATGATGGCGGCCCACGCCAGGGCCTGCAGCAGCATGCTGGCTTGCACATTGCGCGCAGCCTGGCTCACGTCGCGCCCCATGACGAGCGGCAGCGCCGCCGAGATGGCGAACAGATTGGCCGCCATCACGGCCATCAGCGTGAGAAAGTCCAGGGTCATATCGGGGTCAGTGGGCCCGCACCCCGGGCCGTGGTGGGCCTGGGGCGGTGGTCAACCACGCCAGCACGGTGCGGCTGGCATGGGGACATCGCCGTGTGAAACGGTGCGATGCGTTGACGGGCGGTGCTTACTGGAAGGCCACTTCCGCAAAGCTGCGCAGCTTGCGGCTGTGCAGGCGGGCCATGCCTTCGGCGCGCAGCGTCTCCAGCGCACGGATGCCGATGCGCAGATGCTGGTCCACGCGCTCGCGGTAGAAGTGGTTGGCCATGCCGGGCAGCTTGATTTCGCCGTGCAGGGGCTTGTCGCTCACGCACAGCAGGGTGCCGTAGGGAACGCGAAAGCGAAAGCCATTGGCCGCAATGGTGGCGCTTTCCATGTCCAGCGCCACGGCACGGCTTTGGCTGAAGCGGCGCTGGGGTTGGTTGTCGGGCAGCAGCTCCCAGTTGCGGTTGTCGGTGCTGGCCACTGTGCCGGTGCGCATGATGCGCTTGAGGTCGGCGCCGGTCACACCGGTCACGTCTTCCACCGCCGATTCGAGGGCCAGTTGGATCTCGGCCAGCGCGGGGATGGGCACCCACAGCGGCAGCTCTTCGTCCAGCACATGGTCTTCGCGCACGTAGCCGTGGGCCAGTACGTAGTCGCCCAGTTGCTGGCTGTTGCGCAGGCCCGCGCAGTGGCCCAGCATGATCCAGGCGTGCGGGCGCAGCACGGCGATGTGGTCGGTGATGTTCTTGGCGTTGGCGGGGCCCACGCCAATGTTGACCATGGTGATGCCGCTGTGGTCGGCGCGCACCAGGTGGTAGGCGGGCATTTGCGGCAGGCGCGGGGGCGGCGCGCCCAGCTCGTCGCCAGGCTCGGCGCTCAGGCCCACGCGGCGGGTGACCACGTTGCCGGGTTCGATGAAGGCGACGTACTCGCTGTCGGGTTTGGCCATCTCTTCGTGGCCCAGGCGCACGAATTCGTCGATGTAGAACTGGTAGTTGGTGAACAGCACGAAGTTCTGGAAGGCGCGCGGCGAGGTGCCGGTGTAGTGGCGCAGTCGGTGCAGCGAGTAGTCCACACGCGGCGCCGTGAACAGCGACAGGGGCTGCGCCTCGCCGGGCTTGGGCTCCCAGGTACCGTTGGCAATGCCGTCGTCCATGGCGGCCAGGTCGGGCAGGTCGAACACGTCGCGCATCAGGGTGCGGCGCTCGGCGCTCATCTGGCCCTCGACATGGTCGTGCTCTGCAAATGAAAAATGCACCGGGATGGGCTGGTGGCTGGTGCCCACTTCCAGCTCCACGCCATGGTTTTGCAGCAGCAACTGGAATTGCTCCAGGTAGTACGCGTGGTACAGGTCGGGGCGGGTCAGCGTGGTTTCAAAGCGGCCTGGGCCTGCCACAAAGCCGTAGGCCAGGTGGGCAATGTCGGGATTGGGCTTGGCGCGCGAGACGGTGTCGGTCTGGATGCGCACATAGGGGTAGCAAGCGCGCACATGGCCGGGCAGGGTCTCGCCCGCTACAAAGCGCTGCATGCTGTCGCGCAGCAGGCCGATCTGGTGGTTGTAGATGTGGTGCACCTGCGCCAGGGCCGATGCGGCTGTGTTGTGGCGGGTGGGGGCGATGAAGTCGGAGGATGTGGGTGCCATGGCCCTATTGTCCACAAGTCCTGAGACGCATTGGCATACCACTGGTCCTGGGGTATGGTGGCCGTGATGGCGTGCTGACAAGGGGGCGCTGACAAAAGGGGACAGGGCTTGGGTATGCACGATTTACAAGGGTTTTATGCAGCGCTGGCGGTGCTGGCCAGTGCACTGGGCTGCGGCTTGCTGATGGGCATTGAGCGCGAGCGGCGCAAGGGTGAGGGGCCGCGCCGTGCATTGGCGGGGGTGCGCTCGTTCGCCCTGGCATCTCTGATGGGGGCTGTGGCGGCACTGTCGGGCGTGGTGGCTCTGCAGGTGGTGGGCGCGGGCTTTGTGGCGGCGTTGTGTGCGGCGGGCTATTGGCGCGACCGCTCGGACGACCCCGGTGTGACCACCGAGATTGCCCTGCTGCTGGCATACCTGATTGGCCTGATGTGCGCCACCGACCGGCTGCTGGCGGCAGCGTTGGCCGTGGTTGTCACGGGCTTGCTGGCGCTGCGCGGGCCGTTGCACCAGTTTGCCAGCCAGTGGCTGCAGCCGGGTGAGGTGCGCAGTGCGCTGGTGCTGGCCGCATTGGCGTTGCTGGTGTTTCCGCTCTTGCCCGACCGGCCGTTGTGGCAAGGGGTGTTGAACCCGCAGGTGGTGTTGCGGCTGGTGATCGTGCTGCTGCTCATTCAGTCGCTGGCGCATGTGGGGAGGCGCTTGCTGCAGGCCCGCCATGCGGTGGCTTTGTCTGCCATGGCGTCGGGTTTTGTGTCGAGCACGGCCACCATTGCCAGCTTGGGGATGCAGCTGCGCTCGGGGCAGGGCACTGCCAGAACCCAGGCGGGGGGCGCGGTGCTGTCGTGCGTGGCCACCTTGTTGCAAGTGGTGGTGGTTGCCGCCACGGTGCAACCCTCGTGGTTGGGCAGGTTGCTGCTGCCTGCGCTGGCGGGTGCCTGCGTGGCAGGGGCGTGGGGTGGGTGGTTGCTGCGGGACGCCGAAGGGGGGGCGACAGTGCCTGTTGCTGCCACCACCGCTGTGGCGCCTGACACTCCCATGTTCAAACTCCGTGACGCCGCGCTGATCGCCGCGCTGCTCACGGGCATTCAGGTGGGGGTTCAGCTACTGGTTGGGTGGTTGGGAGATGCAGGCATGCTGATCGGTGCGCTGCTGGCCGCTTTGGCCGATGTGCACGCCGCTACGGCTGCTGTGCTGGTCCACGCCGCCCCGGGCGCACCTGCTGCCGCTGGTGCAGAGCACGCCTTGATGGCTGCGCTGTGTGTGCACGCCGCCAGCAAGTGCACGGTGGCGTGGGTCAGTGGCGGTGGTGCCTATGCGCGCGCGGTAGCCCCTGGTGTGCTGGCCCACACGGCGGCCTTTGTAGGCGTGCTGGCGCTGCTCTGAACGTTCTGAACCCCGTTGTGGGCATGGGGCCGGATAATCCACCCCATGACCTCCAAAGAAAACCAAGCCAGCACGGACTTCAGCACGCTGGCGCTGAGCCCCACCACGCTGGCCAACCTGCAGCAGCTGGGCTACACCACGATGACTCCCATCCAGGCGGCCAGCCTGCCGCCCGCCTTGCTGGGCAAGGACCTGATCGCCCAAGCCAGCACCGGCAGCGGTAAGACCGCCGCGTTTGCGCTGGCGCTGCTGGCCAACCTCAACCCCCGCCGTTTTGCGGTCCAGGCCCTGGTGCTGTGTCCCACGCGCGAGCTGGCCGACCAGGTGACCACCGAGATCCGCCGCCTGGCTCGCGCTGAAGAGAACATCAAGGTCGTGACCCTGTGCGGCGGCGTGCCACTGCGCGGCCAGATGCTGAGCTTGGAGCACGGCGCCCACATCGTGGTGGGCACGCCCGGCCGCGTGATGGACCACCTGGAGCGCCAACACCTCACGCTGGATGCGCTGAACACCTTGGTGCTGGACGAAGCCGACCGCATGCTGGACATGGGCTTCTTCGACGACATCGTGGTGGTGGCCAAGCAGTGCCCCAAGGAGCGCCAGACCCTGCTGTTCTCGGCCACCTACCCCGAGGGTATCGCCAAGCTCAGTGCCCAGTTCATGAAGCAGCCCGTGCAGATCACGGTGCAGGCCCAGCATGCCGAGGGCAAGATCGAGCAGCGCTGGTACGAGGTGAAGAACAGCGAGCGCCTGCATGTGGTGTCGCAGTTGCTCAACCACTTCCGCCCCGAATCATCGATTGCGTTTTGCAACACCAAGCAGCAGTGCCGCGACCTGGTGGGCGTGTTGCAAGCCCAGGGCTTCAGTGCGCTGGCGCTGTATGGCGAGCTGGAGCAGCGCGAGCGCGATCAGGTACTGGTGCAGTTTGCCAACCGCAGCTGCTCGGTGCTGGTGGCCACCGATGTGGCTGCGCGGGGCCTCGATATTGCCAACCTGGCCGCCGTCATCAACGTGGACGTGACGCCTGACCCCGAGGTCCACATCCACCGCATTGGCCGCACCGGCCGGGGCGACGCCCAGGGCCTGGCGCTGAACCTGTCGAGCATGGACGAGATGGGCTACGTGGGCAAGATCGAAGTGCTGCAAGGCCGCGAATCCACCTGGTTTGCACTGGCCGACCTGACACCTACGGGCAACAGCCCCCTGCAGCCCCCTATGGCCACGATCCAGATCGTGGGCGGGCGCAAGGAAAAAATCCGCGCGGGCGATGTGCTGGGCGCGCTGACGGGCGATCTGGGTTACACCCGCGAGCAGGTGGGCAAGATCAACGTGAACGATTTTTCCACCTACGTGGCGGTGGACCGTGCCATTGCCGCCCAGGTGGCCGCCCGCCTGAACAGCGGACGGGTCAAGGGCAAGAGCGTCAAGGCGCGGTTGATCGAAGACTGCTGATCGGCCTGCGTTGGTGTCGGGGTATGCATGGGGTGCACTTGGAAGTGCGTCGTATGCATACGACACGTTACGGTTTTTGCGGCTTGTGGTCTTTGTCGGTGATGTCTAGAGTGCGTGGAATTTCGGGTTAACAGTGATTGACATTCGCAAGAATGTGAATTGATGACCTTTTCGCCCATTTCCATCGCCATGAACACCTTGCCTGCTGCTGTGCCATTTGCTGCGCCCGTTTCCCATCCGCGCCGTGTTTTTTTATCGCGAGGGCTGGTGGGGGCCGCAGCGGTGGCCGCCCCTGTGTTTGGGCACACCCAAACTGGCCCGGTGCGGCTGGTGGTGTCTTACCCGGCGGGCGGTGGTGCCGACCTGATGGCACGGCTCATTGCCCCCCACTTTTCAGCGGCCCTGGGCAGCACGGTCGAGGTGGAGAACATGCCCGGCGACAGCGGGCAAAAGGCGGCACTTCACGTGGCCAAGGCGGCTCCCAACGGCCGTACCTTGCTGCTCGATGCGTCGTCCTTCTCGGTCAATCCATCGCTGTTTGCCCAGTTGCCTTACGACTCAGACGCGGCGTTCTCAGTGTTGGGCGTGTTGGCGGTTTTCCCCAATGTGCTGGTATGCCACCCGGCCTTTGAAGCCAAAACTGTGGCCGATCTGATCCGCATGGCCAAGGCCAAGCCAGACCAGATCGCATTTGCCTCGTCGGGCAATGGCTCGGCCCAGCACCTGGCTGGTGCGCTGTTTGAAGACCTGACGCAGATTTACCTGAAGCATTTGCCCTACAAGGGCGGTGGCCCGGCCATGGCCGATGTGGCTGCGGGAAAGGTGCCGCTGTTTTTTGCCAATGTGGCCTCCTCGCGTGAGCAACTGCAGTCGGGCAAGCTGCGGGCGCTGGCCGTCACATCGCGCCGCCGCACCAAGGTGCTGCCGCAGGTGCCTTCCATGGCTGAAGCGGGTGTGGCCAACTACGAAGTGCAGGAATGGAACCCCGTGCTGGCACCGGCGGGCTTGCCCAAGGAAGAGCGCCAGCGCTTGTTCGATGCGCTGAACAAGGCCTTGAAGGTGCCCGAGGTGGTATCGAAGGTGCAGGCACTGGGGGGTGAGGTGTTTCCGAACACCACCGATGGTCTGGCGGCTGGTTTCATCAAGACGCAGCAAGTGCAGTGGCGCAGGGTGATTGCTGCGCGCAAGATTCAGGCGGGATGAGGGGCGCTCCACCCTGAAGGCGGAAGGTTGCTCTGCAAAAAACGGCTGTCGATGACAGCCGTTTTTATGGCCGCACAGCAGATTCGTTGCGCACGCAAGGCTTGTGGTCAAGCAAATCTCTCGGCTACACTGAAAGTCCTCTATAGGACTATATCTTTCAACCATGCCGACACCCCCCACCGTGCCCACCCAAGGCCTGGCCCGCTACGCCGCCCTGGCCGATGTGCTGCGCCAGCGCATCGTGCGGGGCGAATGGCAGCCCGGCACGGCCTTGCCGGCCGAGCAAGTGCTGGCGCATGACCATTCGGTGGCGCTGGGCACCATTCGCCGCGCGTTGCAGTTGTTGACCGAGCAGGGCCTCATTGAGCGGGTGCACGGGCGGGGCACGTTTGTGCGCTCGGGCATCCCGGGCGCGTCCATGCTCCGCTTCTTTCGGTTTGGCGACGAGTGGGATGCTGCAGCCCCTGCATCATCGGCCGCCTCTGCAGGGCAAGCCCCGCAGTCGCGCATCCTGTCCAAGCAGCGTGTGGCGGCCCCCGCCGAGGTGTCCCGCGCGCTGGGGTTGCCCGCTGGGGCGCCTGTGCTGCGGCTCGAGCGCCTGCGGTTGATTGCACAGCAGCCGCGCTTGCTGGAGCACATCTGGCTGCCGTACGAGTTGTTTGCGGCGCTGGAGCATGACGATGCGGGCCAGTGGGAGCCCTTGCTGTATCCCCTGTTTGCCCAGCGCTGCGATGTGCATGTGCACCGCGCCTCTGACGACATCGGCTTTGGCGCCCTGCCCACCGATGTGGCTGCCTACCTGGCGCTGCCGCCGGGCTACCCCTGCGCCGTGGTGCGCCGCAAAGCCTTCAACCTGGCCGGGCGCTGCGTGGAGTGGCGCACCACCTGGGGCGATGCCAACGCCTTTCACTACACCGTGCACCTGACTTGACCCGGCCTGAGCGCGCCGCGTCGGCACCGTCCGCGTGGCTTGCGCTCGGTGTGACGCCCTGGTTCCGTGCCAAGCATCTCCTGATTTTTACTGAGCGAAAGAGAGGACCTCTCATGACACAAGCAACCCGCCTGTCCGCGCGCACGCCGCTGTCGCGCCGCACCCTGTTGGTGGCGTCGGCCGCAGCCGCCGTGGCCGCCCCCTGGCGCCTGGCCACTGCAGCCCCCATTGCCGGTGGCAAGACGATCACCCTGGTGGTGTCGTACCCCGCTGGCGGCGGTGCCGACCTGATGGCCCGCATCATCGCCCCCCGCCTGGGTGAGGCCCTGGGCCAGAACGTGGTGGTGGACAACAAACCCGGCGCCAGCGGCCAACTGGCCGCATCGGCCGTGGCGCGCGCCACCCCGGATGGCGCCACGCTGCTGCTGGATGCGTCCTCATTTGCGGTCAACCCATCGCTGTACCCCAAGCTGCCTTATGACAGCAACAAGGCCTTTGTACCGTTGGCCGTGCTGGCCACCTTCCCCAACGTGCTGGTGTGCCACCCAGGGTTTGGTGTCACCTCGGTCAAAGAAGTCATTGCCCGCGCCAAGGCCAAGCCGGACGATGTGGCCTACGCTTCGTCGGGCAATGGCTCAGCGCAGCATCTGGCGGGGGCGTTGTTTGAAGAGCGCACCGGCGTGCGGCTGTCGCACATCCCCTACCGTGGCGGCGGCCCAGCCATGAACGATGTGATGGGCGGGCAGGTGCCATTGTTCTTTGCCAACGTGGCCTCGTCGCTGGGCCACATCCAGTCGGGCAAGCTGCGCGCCTTGGCGGTCACGGCGCCGGTGCGTGCACGTTCGTTGCCCGATGTGCCCACCATGGCCGAAGCCGGTGTGCCCAACTACGAAGTGCTGGAGTGGAACCCCGTGCTGGCGCCTGCTAGCATTGCGGCAGACACCCGCACCCAACTGGTGGCCGCCATCCGCAAGGCGCTGGCCGATCCCGAAGTGCTGGGCCGCATCCGTGCCCTGGGCGGCGACGTTTTTGCCGATCCCACCCAGGCCAGCGCGGGCAAGTTCATCCAGGCCCAGCAGGCGCAGTGGGGCAAGGTCATCCGCGAACGCAAGATCGTGGTGGGCTGACCGATGGCTCAGTTACAAGCGTCTCAGACTTCATCGCCCGCCTTGTCGGCCGATGCAGGCTGGGACTGCCATGTGCACGTGTTTGACGCCAGCGCGCCCGTGCAGGGCGGCCACTACCAGCCCGCCCACCAGCCGCTGGAGCGCATCGAGGCACAGGCCCATGCCCTGGGTGTTGGCCATTTGGTGCTGGTGCAGCCCAGCGTGTACGGCACCGACAACGGCGTGTTGCTGCAAGCGCTGGCGCGCGAGAGCGGCCGCCACCGGGGTGTGGTGGTCGTCGATATGGACGTGACCGATGCCGAGCTGCAAACCATGCACGCCCTGGGTGTGCGGGGGGTGCGCTTCAACCTCGTCTCGCCCGTGGGCAATGGGCCCGAGGCCCTGCGCACGCTCAGCCCCCGGTTGCGGGCACTGGGCTGGCATGTGCAGTGGTACGCGGGGCCGCAGCATTTGGCCCAGATTGCCGCCCTGCAGGCCGAATGCGCGCTGCCCTGCGTGCTGGACCACCTGGCGGGCATGCATGCCCAATTGCCCGCGCACGACGCCGCCTGGCAAGACCTGGCGCGGCTGGCCGATGCGGGGGCGTGGATCAAACTGTCTGGCTGGTACCGGCTGCAGGCCACGGCGCCTTACGACACGCTGCACGCCGCGACAGAACGCGTGGCTGGGCTGTTTGGCCCGCGCATGGTGTGGGGCTCGGACTGGCCACACACCTCTTTTGCTGCGGACGCCATGCCCGCCTATGCCTCGGTGTGGACGCCGGTGGCGTCAGCGCTGGGTGCAGAGCGCGCGCAGCAGGTGTTACGGGCGGGCGCGCAGCTTTACGCCTGACAGAACAAAGCGCAGGTGCGTGGGTTCTGGCAAACCTTTCGCGCTCGGCCTCTCGACGGGGCCTTGTGAACGGCACAATGGCGCGGTTTTGATCTTCAAGGAAAGAGGCCGCTTTTGATCGCCGTATTGCAACGCGTGCGCGAGGCCCGCGTGGAAGTCGCCAGCCAAGTGGTGGGCGCCATTGGCCCTGGCCTGCTGGTGTTGGTGTGCGCCGAACGCGGCGACACCGAGGCCGAGGCCGACAAGCTGCTGGCCAAGATGCTCAAGCTGCGCATCTTCAGCGACGCTGCGGGCAAGATGAACCAGAGCGTGCAAGATGTAGATGGACGTGGAACCTGCGGGGGCCTGCTGCTGGTCAGCCAGTTCACGCTGGCGGCCGACACCACCGGCGGCAACCGCCCCAGCTTCACCCAGGCAGCCGCACCCGACGAGGGCCGTAGGCTGTATGACTACTTAGTGGCCCAGGCCCGCAAGGCACACCCCGAGGTGGCCACCGGCCAGTTCGCCGCCGACATGCAGGTGCATCTGGTCAACGATGGGCCTGTGACGATACCGATGCGGATGGCGCCTGCAGTGGCCGCTTGATGGGTTTTTGATATCAAATTGATAGCTGCTAGCGCTTATTGGACAAGCGCTAGGGCCTGATTTGATATGAAAAATCAGGCTATTGCCGCCAGAAAAACAGCCCTGCCATCACCAGCCCGGTGATCACGATGCCCGCGCGCAGCCAGGGCGCCGGAATGCGCCGCGCCACGCGGGCGCCGCCCCAGCCGCCTGCGGTGGCGGCGGCCATCATCATCAAGGCCTGCGGCCACTGCACCACGCCGCCTGCGGTGTAAATGGCCACGGCAATGGCGGTGAGCAGGGCTGAGACCCAGTTCTTCAGCCCGTTCATGGCGTGGAGCTGGGTTTGCCCCAGCAGCCCAAACAGCGCCAGCAGCAAAATGCCCAGGCCCCCATTGAAGTAGCCGCCGTACAGCGCCACAGCCAGCACGCCGACGGTGGCCTTGGTGGTGGAAGGGTGACCCCCGGCCAGCCGGGCGCGCAGCCAGGGGCCAAACGCAAACAGCGCCGTGGCGGCCAGCAGCAGCCAGGGCACGACGCGGCGAAAGGTGGTGTCAGGGGTGACGAGCAACGCGGCTGCACCGGCGGCACCGCCGATGAGCGACAGCACCACCAGGAGGCGCATGGACAGCCCCGGTGGCGGCGCTGTGTCCTCCCTGAATCCCCAAGCCCCGGCGATGTAGCCGGGCAGCAAGGCCACCGTGCCCGTGGCGTTGGCCATGACGGGCGGTACGCCGGTGAACACCAAGGCGGGCAGGGTCAAAAAGCTGCCACCCCCGGCCACGGCATTGAGGGCCCCGGCCACAAAGGCTGCGGCCAGCAGCAAAGCGCTGTCAAACATGTCTCCTCCAGATTCGGTATGGGCAGGCGCTGCGTTGGCGCCTTATTGATCCGGCACGAACCTCCTTGAACCGTTCACTAAGCCGAGTCGAAGCGCCGCGCAAGGTTTCGACAAGCTCAACCCGAACGGATATTTCAAGTTCAAAGAGGCCGGCTCAATGGTTCGATCTTAGGAGGACTAAAGAGAATTGCGTCGCTGGGCCCGCGCTGGGCCGCGTTAAGGTGCTTTGCTTAAAAGTCGCAAATCGCCCTGCTGCGGTGTGCTGGGGCGCCTGCGGGAGTGGCGTTACACGCGCTGCTTGCCCAGCTTGCGGCTGAGGGTGCGCCGGTGCATGCCCAGGCGGCGTGCGGCTTCGGAGATGTTGAAGTCACTCTCTGCCAACACCTCGTGGATGCGCTCCCACTCCAGCGTTTTGATGGAGCTGGAGCGGTTGGTGAGTTCGACCTCGGGGTTGCCCTCTTGCAGGGCAAAGGCGGCCTCGATGTCGTCGGTGTTGGAGGGCTTGGCCAGGTAGTGGCCCGCGCCGAGTTTGATGGCCTCGACCGCCGTGGCAATGCTGGCAAAGCCGGTAAGCACGACGATGCGCATCTTGGCGCTGTGCTCATGCAGCGTGCGTACGCAGGCCAGGCCGGTGGCTTCGCCCTTGAGTTTGAGGTCCACCACGGCGTACTGGGGCACATGCTCTGTCAGCAACTCCTCCACCCGCGCCATGCCATCGGCGTGCAGCACCCGGTAGCCGCGCCGCTCAAACGAGCGCGCCAGGGTGCGTGCGAAGGCATCGTCGTCTTCCACGATCAGCAGCAGGCGTTCAGTGTCCATGGTCCTCGGGGGCGGTGGCTTGCAGGGTGATGGCGGGCAGCGATAGTGTGATGGTGACCTCGGCGCCGCCGTCTGGGCGGTTGTGTGCCACCACACTGCCGCCCAGCGTGCGCGCCACGTTCATCGACAGGAACAGGCCCAAGCCGCCCCCAGGGCGCCCTTTGGTGGACTGGTAGGGCGTCCCGAGGTGCGTGAGCACTTCGGTGGTGAAGCCCGGACCCCGGTCGGTGACCACGATTCGCAACGCATCGGCATCGCGCTGTGCCTGCAAGCTCACCCAGTGCGGCGATGCGTCCCGTGCATTGTCCAGCACATTGAAGACCATTTGCTCGAGCGTGACATCGGCCACCATGGGGCTGTCGTCTTCGATGAGGTTGTCGTATACGAATTCCTGAACCGACCGGGTGGTGCGCCAGTCTTGCACCAGCGTGTCCAGAAACTGGCGCACGGTGGTCTGGCTGGAGAGCTCGCCCCGTGTCTCACCCGCCGACAGCAGGATGCCGCTCACGATGGTCTTGCAGCGTTTGACCTGGGCTTCCATCTCCGCAATGTCTTCTTGCAGCGTAGCGTCGGAGGCCAGAGCGGGGACGCGTTTCCAGTCGCCCAGGATCACGGCCAAGGTGGCCAGGGGTGTGCCCAATTCGTGCGCGGCGCCAGAGGCGAGCAGCCCCATGCGCACGATGTGTTCTTCCTCCGCTGCCCGCTGGCGCACGGCGGCCAGTCGCGCATCGCGCCGGCGCAGGTTGTGGCTGATGCGGGTGATGAAGATCACGACCAAGATGGCGTTGAGCATGAAGCACACCAGCAGGCCCAGCACGTAGGGGCTGGCCCAGCCGTCGTGCACATTGGTGGCCAGTGGCAGGGGCTGGCTGTGCTGTGAGAGCAGCATGACGCAGGCCGATGCCACCACCACGATGGACCAGATGTAGCCCCCGCGCAGCAACATGGCCCCCACGGCAATCTGCAGCAGGTACAGGAAGACAAACGGGTTGCCGATGCCACCGCTCAGGTACAGCTGCGCGGTGAGTGCACCCACGTCCACCAGCAGGGCAATGAACAGTTCCACATCGTGCACGCTGCGGCGGGTGCGCCAGCGCAGCAGGCTGAGCACGTTGAACACCACCATGCCCGCCACGATGGACAGCATGGCCTGCATGGGCAGGGGCAGGCCCAGGCTGTAGAAAGTGGCCTCGATGGTGAGCAACTGGCCCACCACAGCGATCCAGCGCAGTTGGATGAGCTGGTGCAGGTTTCTCAGCCCTGCGGAGGCGTTGGCCGAGTTGGCCTTGGCCTGGGGCTGTGTGGGGGGCTGTGCGTGAGGCGGTGTGTGGGGGGCGTTAGTGCTGCTGGTCATGGCTGGGGGTGGATGCGTGGGCCGCGCGCAGCCTACGCTCGTAGCGTGCCACAACCACGGCCGCCCCCACCACCATGAGTGCCAATCCAAACCAGGTCAACGCGTACACCAAGTGGCTGTTGGGGAAGCGCACCACCGTCAGGCCGGGGCGTGGCCAGGGGCCTGCCATGTCGGCAGGCAGGTCGGCCGCTGTGGGGCCCTGGCGGGGTGGCAGCCCGGCATCAATAAAGAAGGGCGCCGCCTGGCTGAGCTGCTGTGCCTGGGCGATGGCGGTCACATCGCGTGAATGCCAGCGCTGCTGGGCGGGGTCGTTGCGGCGCAAAAAGCCGCCGCCGGGCTCGCTCAGGCGCAGCAGCCCCACAACGGTCTCAGGGGCCTCATTGATGGCAGACGCTGGCAGAGCCTGCCATTGCGCGCGCTGCTCTTGTGGAACAAACCCGCGGTTGATCAGCACCTGCACCCCGTCGACCATCTGCAAGGGGGTCAGCACCCAATAACCGGCCCCCAGGGCCGTGGTGGCCTGAGTCAGCACGGTTTTGCTGGCAAGCCAGTGGCCTTGCAGGCGTACGGCTTGGTATTCGTGGCTGGCGGCGCTCAGCTGAGACCACTGCTCAGGGGGAGGAAGGGCGCTGGGCGGGGCTTGAATGCGTGCGCTCACGCGCTCAATGAGGTCGAGCTTCCAGGCGCGGCGCTGCACCTGCCACACCCCCAGGGAAATGAAGCCCACAAAAAGGGCGATGCCCACCAAGGTGAGCATCGCCAGGGTCGCATGGGAATGCGGGCGCTTGCGGCCCGCTGCGGGTGTGTGCACGGCCGGTGCCGGTCAGGGCGCCGTGCTGTGCGCGCCACCGTGCCCGGCGGCGGGCTGTTGCTGGCCTGCGGCAGGCACCTGTGGGTGCTCGGGCATCATGTTCGCGTTCATGTGGAACATGACCCACAGGGTGCCGGTGATGGCAATGGCCACGAACACCACGGTGAAGATGGTGGACAGCAGCGTCCAGCCGCCTTCGACCTTGCCGTTCATGTGCAGGAAGCACACCATGTGCACCAGGATCTGCACCACGGCAAAACCGCCCAGCACCAGCACGGCGGTGTTGCGGTCGGCAATCACCTTGGACATGACCAGCCAAAAGGGAATGGCGGTGAGGATGATGGACAGCACAAACCCGACCATGTAACCGGAGAAGGTGCTGTGGGGGCCCGCGTCATGGTGGTGATCGTCGTGCCCGTGCGCATCGTGCGCGTGCGTTGCATGTTGTGCGCTCATTTACAGCACCCCCATCAGGTACACAAAGGTGAATACGCCGATCCAGACCACGTCCAAGAAGTGCCAGAACATGGACAGGCACATCAGGCGGCGGTTGTTCTCGGGGATCAGGCCGTGTTTGTTGATCTGCAACATCAGCACCACCAGCCAGACCAGGCCGAAGGTGACGTGCAGACCGTGGGTGCCCACCAGCGTGAAGAAGGCCGACAGGAAGGCGCTGCGCTGAGGGCCTGCGCCCTGGTGGATCAGATGCTGGAACTCGTACAGCTCCAGCCCCAGGAAGCACAGACCAAACAGGCCCGTGATGCCCAGCCACAGCAGCGTGCCTTTGACGTCGCCCAGCTGCTTGCGCAGCATGGCAAAGCCGAAGGTGATGGACGACAGCAGCAGGAAGGCCGTGTTGATGGCCACCAGGGGCAAGTCAAACAGCTGGGCGCCGGTGGGGCCTGCCGCATAGCTGCGGCCCAGCACGCCGTACGTGGCAAACAGGGCGGCAAAGATGAGGCAGTCGCTCATCAGGTACAGCCAGAAACCCAGGGCGGTGCCGTTTTCGGGATGGGGCTCGTGCGCGAGGTGGTACTCGCGCGGGGCCAGGGCGCCTGCGGCGCCCGCTTGGATGCGGATATCAGACATGGCGTGCGAGTTGGAGTGTGCGGGCTTCTTCGGTGGCAACCACTTCGGAGGCAGGGATGTAGAAGTCACGCTTGTAGTTGAACGTGTGGATGATCGAAGCCAGCACCACGGCTGCGAACGACACCGCAGCCAGCAGC